>MFZT01000051.1 GCA_001789515.1 Candidatus Roizmanbacteria bacterium RIFCSPHIGHO2_02_FULL_43_11 | reverse complement strand
CACATATCTCACAGATTCTCGAGTGAGAATATTATAGACATCTGCAACCCCAGAGCACAAACTTATTGCAGCTTTGCGGAGGCCTTCTGGACGGGGTGTATGCTCTCTTTGAATAGTGAAACAAACTTGTTCGAGTGAGACCATAAGTCTTCGCAGAGCTTCTTGACTAATCGTTTCAGGAGTTCCTGAAATTCTTACATTATCATATGGCTGTTTAGGGTTTGGTGCAGGAAAATTGGTGAGAAATATGGAAACTAGTGGATCGCTTCTATATACTTCATCAAGTCCGTATAAATACGATAAACAATCAGTAACAGCGTAAAAAAAACTATCAATTGCTTCTTGGCACGTTGCAATATCCCGTTGATGGGGGAATTCCCGACGTGAAGCAGAAACAACAGCGTTAACAAGAACACCGGAGATAATATTAATAGGAACAGATGCCTCTGAGACTGTATCCATAGGTATATGCTGTTGCAACTGTCCTTGTACACCACTGTGACGATACCCTTTGATTAGGGGTCTTGCTAATACTGTGGGTATTGCATCCTCATGGCCCCAACAATCAGCAAGGGCGTTATTTATTCCCAGACGAATGCGATCATCCTTAATTTGTCTGGATGCCTCAATGGTCCAGCCCTTCTCCTTAGCTATTTGCTGTGGGCTCATTCCTAAAATTAAGAGGTCGTATAAATATTCCTGCTGGCTTGGCTCCAGTCGTCCGATAGCGTAACAAAGTTGCATAATTGACACATGACGATTCAGTAAAAACAAGTCAGCAGCGTCAGTAAGTAATCTTTGTGCTAAGACCTCATAAAGAAAATCAGGCTCCAATAACTTAGGGATAAAAGAAGGGCGAGGAATTAATGGTTCAGTGATCTCTTTACGTTCTCTAAGCCGATTAAGATTCAGTGGCATCCCAAGTAATCCTTCAAGTCGAGCTATAGCTCTATGCTGACGTGCTTTAAGTGCGTTAATATCCAGTATTCCAAGAATGTAAATAGCTTGAAAAGGAAGCCTCTGCCCATAGCGTAAGAAAAGTAGTTGTTGTTGATCGGGCATGAGAGCCAAATACGCTGCATAAAATTTATCTGGTTGCTCAGTAAGAAGATCTCTAAATTCAGGGTTTGTAGTAAGCTCGATAAATGTTGCAATAATTGCGTCAGCTTCTGAGTTACCAGTCACCGCTATCTCCATGCCAGCTAGACCTTCATCATAACCGCTGTTTATTGAGTCTTTTTGCTCTTTTCCCATAACTCCGGCAGTATTATAGCATGCAAATAGGCTCAATGTACTTTCATGAAGATGAATCTTATGTGTTATCTGAGTGTCGAAATGATCCTGCGAGGCGGTGTTTTTTGAAAGCGCTTTGAATAAGAGTGATAGCTTGGAAAGCGGTTAGTCTCTGAGAGCGTATATAATGATCAAAATCCAAACCCTTCTCAAAAAGGCCCTCCATAATATCTCTTTCGACTGGTGAGAGATATACTGCTGTCTGCCACCACCGATCAGAAGAGCCGGTTTCGCGACTTGCTCTTTCCAAGGTTGCTTCAAGGTCTAGTATTCGTGCTTTAAGCGCACTCAAGCTATTTTGATTGCCTCTACCAAGGACTCCGGGGGTTAATGCGGCTTGTACAGAATAGTCTTGCACAGAAGATCTTCTCTTATTCCCTTCTATTTCTTCCAGTTCATCGTCTGTTGGTTCAAGCATATCCCATGGATCAACTTGTTCTGCTGCTGCATCGTCGGCTTCCCAGTCATAATCACGGGCTGCTGCAGCGGGCTTCTTTTGTGCAGCGACTCTCGCTTGGGAACGACTTTCTTGATAAGGTTGAACAGAGCTGTCATCCTCTTCTGAAAATCTATCTTCTTGCTCTGGAATTTGATCGAGGCGAATCCTCGCTAAAAGCTTTCTGATCTGAGGTTCAGTCATAGAGGATTGAATTTTACCCCGTACTCTTGCAGCGTATACCTCAGTCTCGCGTGCATTATATCTTCTCTGAAGGACGACTTCCATAATAAGCACCTGTAATCTATGGTTTCTTTCGCCAGGAAAAAGATCGGCAATTGCTGCAAGTTTCCCCTTTGTAACCACTCCTGTTCTATCTCTACCTCCACCAACTGATCGTATTGCTCGCATAAGACCTGGTTCAGCTCTCATATTAAGGGTAAGAAGTTGAAACACTGACGGAATCCCATGTCCCCACAGTTGACATTTTGCGCGTACCCAGTTTTGAAGTTCTGCCATATCGGCCTGGACATCAGGGGATGAACTACTAAAGGTTGATCTGCTGACAGCGTAGCCAAATGCTTGTGCGATAGTCATACCTTGCTGTGCCCATAAAGTCGTCTGGAAAGATCTTGTCATCCATTCAACGAGCCTAGGAAACTGGACTGAGCGCACAGAACTTGCTGCAAGAATACGAAGATCATACATTTCTTCATCTGAGCAGTGATACATGACATTGGCCTCAATATCGTCTTTACCAGTCCCCTTTGCTCCATTACTACGGTGGAAACCATCAACAATGTCGTATACAATTCTGCCACTTTCATCAAATCTTGCTCTGACAACAATGGGGCTGAGTTGACCACGACGGCCGAGCATAGAGTTTCCTAAGTCGCGTGCATGTTCATCATCAACGAGTGATTGCTCTGTAAGGACAGAAGCAAGGGGAATAATCTCAACTCGTTCATATGGAATGCCCCGCTCAATAAGGACTGCTGCTGGTAGGGTGTTAAGATATGCCTCCTCTTCCCGGGTATACTCATCACGTCGTTTTGCAAGAACAGAGGCAATAATGCTCTTATTGGCAGCCCATTCAGACCCAACACCGGAAGACACTCTGCGTTCAAGTGGCATGATAGTTAAATTTGAGGGAAGTATATCATACGAATAGTGCTAATACTCTACTTTCTCTATTTCCAGCAATCTGTTGTACTTTACCATTCTCTCAGATCGTGACATAGATCCAGCCTTCATAAAATCAGCGCCACATGCTACAGCTAAATCCGAGATAAATGAGTCTTCAGTCTCTCCTGAGCGATGTGAAATAATTACTTTCCATCCCGCTTTTCTGGTCGCAGTTATGGCTTGAACTGTCTCAAGCAGCGAGCCTACCTGATTAAGCTTGATAAGAACGGCATTTGCTGCATGCTCATGAATTCCCTTTTTAATTCGTGTCGGATGGGTTACAAAAAGATCATCACCCACAATCATATGCGTTTGTCCGTAATCTCGGGTAAATTGGGAAAAAGCGTACCAATCATCTTGATCAAACGGATCCTCAAAGGAAAAAATATTGTATTGCTGAATGAGAGAGCTGTAATAATTTGACAAATCTGAACTTGAAAGCGTACGACCCTCGAAGTGATATGTTCCATCGCGGTAAAACTCTGATGCTGCAATATCTGTTGCAATATCAATTTCATTTCGTGAATAACCGGCCTGAGTGATGGCCCCATGTATAAGGTCAAACCCGCTCATATTGGATGATAAAGTTGGCACAAATCCGCCTTCGTCTCCGACAACAGCAGGAAGATCTTGATCTTCAAGAGTTTTTTTAAGTGTGTGGAATATGTTTGCGCTGGTTTCGATGGCGCTTGTAGGTATGCGATCACGGGGCACAATCATATATTCCTGGATATCTGTGTTCCAATCCGCATGTGCTCCGCCGTTTATGATATTTACCATCATCCGTGGGAATCTTGTCTGCTCAGCATCAAAATAGTAATCGTTAAGAGCCTTCCAAAGGGGGTTTTTGTGATGCAAAGCAAATGCCCGGGCGCATGCAAGCGAGACAGATAGTAGAGCATTTGCCCCCAAAATAGTTTTATTTTCTGTTCCATCAATATCTATCATGTGCTGATCGATTTTTTCTAAGGTGTTGATATCCATCCCAACAAGCTCATTTGCTATGATGCTGTTCACATTTTGGACTGCATGGAGAACACCCTGTCCTTGGTAGTGTTCATTTTTGTCGCGCAGCTCAAGTGACTCATAATCTCCTCTAGACGCTCCGGAAGGGACAGAAGCAGAGCCGATCGTGCCATCATCTAAGACAACAAATGCCTTGATAGTTGGGTTACCTCGAGAATCAAGGATCTCAATTGCACGGACAGATATGATCTTCATTAAAATAATCCTAATTGATCCTGTGCTCTTTTGGAAGGGGTGCTTGAGCTTTTTGGAGGATGTGCTTGATGTTGAAAATATCTGCGCTCAAGAGAATAAAAGGTATATGTATGAAAAAAGGTACGCAATGATTCGGGATACTCTGTGAACAAAAATTGCTCGACGGGGATATTAATATCAGCTTTGAGAACGGCCAGTTTCTTTGAGAGAAGGGCATGCTCTTTGTCACTCAAAAGAAGTGTGCGTATACGTTCGGGCTCAACTTCCTGAACATGTTGATACAATTTTTCTACACTGCCAAATTGTTGGATCAAATCCACTGCCGTTTTTGGCCCAATGCCTTTTACCCCTTTATAGTTATCAGAAGGGTCGCCGGTGAGAGCTTTAAGGTCTGCAATTTTCTCAGGCGGAAGCCCGAATTTTTTCACAACTTCATCGCGAGTATATAAAAGACCTTTTGAAAATCCTAGAGCAGGAGTTAAAACAAAGGTTTCATCATCTATTAACTGAAAAAGATCTCTATCGCCTGAGAGAATAATTGTCTGAAGATGAATTTTCCTTGCCTTCCTGGCTATTGCGGCAATGAGATCATCTGCTTCAACACCATCCTGTTCGTAAAAACGAATGCCAGCAGCGTTCAAAAATTCTCGTGCAATAGGAAATTGTTGAATAAGCTCTTTCTCAACCTCTGGTCTATGTGCTCGGTAATCCTTATACATCTTATCACGAAACGTTGGTGCAGGAGTGTCAAAGCATACGCATACATGTGTTGGCTGGAGATCTTCTCGTACTTTATATAACACCGATGCAAAACCATAGACTGCATTTGTCGGGATGCCGTCCTTACTTTTGAAGTCCGGCAGTGCATGATAAGCCCTATGCAGCAATGCATTACCGTCAATAACAAGCAATTTTTTCATAGGAATGACTTCTACGAGCAGTATAACAAACATTTTAGGAGTTTCTTTTATTGAAGGGTTAAAAAGCTATGCTGATTTCTTTTCTCCTACAACCTTTTTAAATTCATCCTCATCCAGACTTTCATGCTTCATGAGCGCAGCAGCAACATTATCAAGCTCTTTTCGATGACTCTTCACAAGTCTCAAAGCATCCTTATAGCACTGGTCAATAATCTTGCTCACTTCTGAGTCAATCTTTGTCATAGTTGTTTCGGCAAGGTAATTCGGTTGCATAAACGTACGTCCCCACTCCAAAACATCCTGGTGAGGACCAAAATTTATTGGGCCCAAAGCACTCATACCATAGTCAACAACCATAGCCTTTGCAATAGCTGTTGCCTGGTCAAAATCATTAGAAGCGCCAGTTGTAATGTCATTGAATACAGTTTCCTCTGCAGCCCTTCCGCCGAGCATACTTGTAATCATCTTCAGGAGTTGCGATTTCGTATGATGCAACCTGTCGTGACTTGGTGGAATAAGCGTGTGCCCAAGCGACATGCCACGGGAAACAATCGAAATTCTATGTACGGGATCCATATCGGTTTGGAAATGCGTCACAATAGCGTGTCCTCCCTCATGATATGCGGTGATATTCTTGTCTCTATCAGTTTGCAGTCGCTTTTTTTCTGGCCCAAGCTTGACCTTTGTTGCTGACTCTTCTATGTCGCCCATTGAAATTTTACTTCGGTTTTCGCGTGCGGCCATAATTGCTGCCTCGTTTAGCATATTTTCTATATCTGCACCAGAATATCCAACAGTCCTCCGTGCGATTCTTTCCCATGAAACGGAACTCTCGAAAGGCTTACCATTTGCATGAATAGCAAGAATGTCTTTTCGTCCTTCAAGGTCTGGATAATCAACAATAATGCGCCTGTCAAACCTTCCTGGTCGCAAAAGCGCTGAATCAAGCAGATCTCCACGGTTTGTTGCAGCAATGACAATGACCTTATCGTTAGGGGCAAATCCATCCATTTCAACGAGAATTTGATTGAGTGTCTGCTCCCTTTCATCATGTGCGGGCATGGCGCTTACAGAGCGCGTCCGGCCGATAGCATCAACTTCATCAATAAATATAATAGCAGGGGCATTTTTCTTTGCGGTGCTAAATAAATCACGTACTCGGGCAGCACCAATTCCAACGAGCATTTCCATAAATTCCGAACCTGCAATGGAAAAGAAGGGAACATTACTCTCTCCGGCAACAGCTTTAGCAAGAAGTGTCTTTCCTGTTCCTGAAGGCCCAACCAAAATAACACCTTTCGGAGACCGAGCTCCAAGCTTCTGATATTTTTTAGGATTTTTCAAAAAATCAACGATCTCCTGAAGCTCCTTTTTTGCTTCATCAACACCGGCAACATCTTTGAAAGTCATATTTGACATTTTCTTGGTATAACGCTTTGAGCGGGCCTGACCGAATGAAAAAATTGAATCCTGAGCACCACGTGCCTGACGAAACATAAAAAGCAAAAACCCGACAATGATAATGGTAGGAACGATATTAATAAGTAGGTCAAACATGGATGTATCAGTATTTGATTTAACTTCAACCTGAACACTATCTGGATCAACCTTAGACTCTTGAAGAATTTTGCGAAGACTGTCCTCAGACTCCTTTGTTGTTATAAACCTTTTCCCGTCTTTGTAAACAGCTGTAATGGTATTTCCTTGGCGTTCGAGCTTTTTGATCTTTTTAGCCTTTATGTCCTGAATGATTTCGCTGATTGCTCGTTCTCCATGAAGCGGTTGGAAGCCACTTGAAGCGCTGAGAATGGTCATAAAAAAGAGTGCTGCAAAGACAATTATGAATAGAGTTCTCATGTCAAGCTTAAGCTTAAAACCATTCTGTGATTTCTGTTCCTTGGCTGGGTTCTTCATCGAACTACTATTGTATCAAATTTTTGATAAAATGGAAACCACATATAGCGCCTTATGAAGACACTTTCCCTTTCTGAAACACCCTATCAAATGGCTATCAGTGAGGCTGTAGATGCCCTGGAAAAAGGGCAACTGGTTATTATGCCTACAGACACGGTATACATCATTGCTGTAGATGCAACATCTAATTTAGCTGTAAAAAAACTTATTGCCTTGAAAGATCGACCTGCAGGGAAGCCAATATCTGTTTTTTTATCAATCATTGATGAGGCAGAGCATTACGTTTCTGTATCTCATTCACAACGGTCAATGCTTAAAACCCTACTTCCGGGTCCTTACACCATTGTGTTGCCTTCCCTTCACAAAGTTGCTGCAGAGGTGGAATCAGAAAAAGGAACATTGGGGATACGCATTCCTGATTACCCATTTACACAGGATCTTGCCTATGTGTTTAAAAAACCAATAACCGCGACATCTGCAAACCTTTCTGGTGATTCTCCTCATTATTCAATTGAATCGTTTGTGAAATCACTTTCACAAAGAAAGAAAAAAATGATAGATCTGATTATTGATGGCGGAAAACTGCCACGTCATAAACCTTCAACAGTTATTGATCTAACTATAGGCGATATTAAAGTTTTAAGAACAGGAGATATACTCCCAGAAGGCACGGCAGTTCTTACGTCTCACTCAGAAGGTGAGACAAAAAAGCATGCCCGAGATCTTTTACACTCTAAAAGTGAGATCCTTACTCATAAACCTCTTGTGATTTTGTTATATGGGGATCTTGGAGCAGGGAAGACCGTGTATGTGAAAGGAATTGGGGAAGAAATTGGCATTCATGATATTGTTTCTCCAACTTATGTGATCTATTACGAATACCCTGTTAACAAAGGAGCCATTAAAAACCTATACCATTTTGACTTGTATCGGCTTAAAGATAAAGAAGAATTTTTTGATCTGGGCATAGATACGCTACTTCAACCAGGGACCATTCTCTGTATTGAATGGAGTGAAAAAAGTGAAACAATCCAAGAACTACTCAAGGAAAAAGCCCATGTTGTACATGTTAATATCTGGCATGCAGGTCCATCTAAGCGAAACATAGTTGTGCGAGAAGAATTATGAAAATATTAGCAATTGATACAGCATGCGATGAAACATCGGTAGCAGTAACAACCGGTCGCCAAGTTCTTTCAACTGCACAATTTTCCCAAGTAGTTCTGCATAAGCAATGGGGTGGAGTTGTCCCGATTATTGCAAAAAGAGCTCAGGAGGAACACATTCAGCCCACTATTGAAATGGCGCTTAAGCGGGCCCGTGTAAGCCTAGATGATATTGAAACCATTGCGGTAACATTTGGACCAGGTTTGGCAATTGCTCTGGGGGTTGGCATTGATAATGCAAAAGAACTTGCAACGGCGCATCACAAAAAGCTTATTGCTATTAACCATATGGAAGGTCATATATACTCATGCTTTGCGCAAAACAGCAAAGGGAATCCTGATTTTGAATTTAAATTTCCTTACCTTGTATTGCTGGTATCCGGTGGTCATACAGAACTTGTGCTTATGAAAGATCATGGACAGTATGAAGTGATAGGTAAGACATTGGATGATGCAGTTGGTGAAGCACTTGACAAAGCAGCCCGAATTATAGTTGACGAAATGGTCTATCCCGGTGGCCCCATTATCGAGCGACTTGCACTGCAAGGAAATGACACTTTCATACATTTCACCAGACCAATGGCCCGATCAAACAACCTTCACATGTCATATTCAGGCCTTAAAACAGCTCTCTTCAACACTGTGCGTGGAATGTCTGACCAAGAAAGAGTACGTCATATGCATGATCTTGCTGCATCATTTCAGCAAG
Organism: Candidatus Roizmanbacteria bacterium RIFCSPHIGHO2_02_FULL_43_11; assembly: GCA_001789515.1. GTDB lineage: Bacteria > Patescibacteriota > Microgenomatia > UBA1406 > HO2-37-13b > 2-02-FULL-43-11-A. Next base: position 3,815 of record MFZT01000051.1, on the reverse strand, counting down.
CTGCCTTTGATGAGCTTGTGATGAAATTGGAAAAGGCGATGAAGAAATATAAAATCTACTGGGTTGTAATGGGTGGAGGAGTGAGTGCAAATATACACCTTCGCAAAATGGTACGCAAACTTGTACAGAGATATCATGGCAAAGCCTTTTTCCCAACGTCCCCGAAATTGTACGGAGATAACGCTGCAATGATCGGTGTTGCAGCGCATTTTCATGCGCAAAGAGGAGATTTTGTAGATACTATTGATTCACTTGAAAGGAATGCTCGAGCAGGTTTGTAAAAATTCTAATATACCCTTAAAAGTCCACGCTCAACGGCTGTTCTAACCATATCATCGATTATTGGCAGATCTGCATTGTCGATAAGTCCAGCAGTAATAACCTGGCGATTAAATCCATATTCTTCAAGAAAATGACGAGGAAGAGCCCTAGCAAGTTCAAGCAAAACATCCTTCCCTGCCTGCATTCTTTGTATATATTGCTCTTGTGCTTCCTGACGGGTCATACGTAGCTGAGGTGGGGATCGAACCCACGACCTGTCGCTTATGAGACGACCGCTCTAACCACTGAGCTACTCAGCCAATTAGTTACAACTAGTTCTAACTAGTTCAACTAGATTGGTCGGGGTGGTGAGACTCGAACTCACGACCTCACGGTCCCAAACCGTGCACTCTAGCCATCTGAGCTACACCCCGTTTAGTTAGAACTAGTTACAACTAGTTGTAACTAGGTGAACTAGAGAACTAGTGAATTGAGACAATCTGTTTACTCATTCTTCTATCCCTCTATCCTTCTACGCTTCCATCCTTCCAACTCTCTATGCTCTCTATACTTCCATCATTCTATGCTCTCTACTCTTCTCCCCCCCCGTATTATATAATAGCGTGAAGTAACTATGTCAGATAGAGCCTACGTGTACTATATCAAACCAATTGTGGACTATGTTAGTTCTTTTATGCTTTTGATTCTTTTTTCTCCTATCTGTGTACTTACGATCGTTGCTATCAAGCTGGATTCTCAAGGACCTGTATTTGCTGATGTACCCGATCGGGTGGGGAGGGATCGCAAACCTTTTCATCTCTATAAATTCCGCTCAATGATCCAAAATGCACATAATCTATTAAGAACGGATGATAAATTTGAGCAGCTGTATGAGGAATATAAAAAAAATAGCTACAAGATTGCTGGTGATCCGCGAATTACTCGTGTAGGGAAATTCATCAGAAAGTACTCGCTGGATGAATTACCTCAGTTTATTAATGTTTTAAGAGGTGAGATGAGCCTTGTTGGGCCGCGTGCATATTATTTGGATGAGTTTACAGCGCAGCAGGAGAAATATCCTGATACAAAAAAACTAATCAATAAGGTCATTTCTGTGAAACCAGGTATAACGGGTTTGTGGCAGGTTTCTGGCAGGTCAGAAATTAATTTTGACAAAAGAGTTGAAATGGATGCTCAGTATGTAGATAATATATCCTTATTGAATGATATCACCATCATCCTAAAGACTCCCTGGGCAATGATCTCCGGGAAGGGTGCTATGTAGTTAAAACACTATGCTTGGGCTATTACCAGAACGGCGAAAATTGCGCAGACGCAGGTTTTCACTCCCAAAAATATCTCTTGGAGGAAAAAGCGCTCGAAAGAGGTTTGTTATGTTTCTAACTCTTGTGTTTTTCTTGTTACTCTTTGGATATTTTGCGCTTTACAGACCATTTACCAGAATTAAAGCCCAAGGTGGGGCTGTCATTGTAGCTGGAAGTGAAGCAAAAGCTGCATTCCGTGAAAACGATATTGATCTTCTGGAAAAAAAATTACGTAATGTAAATGTTGCATTTGATGCTTTTCAAAAAGAAGCAAAAGCAGTTTATTGGGTGGCTTCAATACCTGTGATCGGAGGTTATATTCGTGACTTTAAAAATGGTGTTGAGGCTGGAGATCATCTCCTTATTGCAGCAGAAAAGCTTGTAATTGCGATTAAGCCCCATGCTGACCTGTTGGGGTTTAAAAAGGGAGAGAATACGTCATTTTCGGAAAAACCAGCTGAGGAGCGTCTACAGACAGCTGTTTTAACTCTTGATCAGATTATTGGTGATGTGGATGCGATTGCACAAGAGGTGGATCTGGCAAGAGATAAGATTGCAGCAATAAATGAACATCGGTATCCTAAATCTTTTGCCGGTAGACATGTTCGCTCAACAATTAAGAATTATAAGGACCAGTTCGGGGGTATTGCATCACTATTTGTAGATGCTAAACCGTTTATTAAAGCTTTACCTGATATTTTAGGTGCCGATCGGGAAAAAACCTATATTATTCTTTTCCAGAATGATAAGGAACTTCGGGCAACAGGCGGTTTTCTAACGGCCTATTCGATCTTCAAAGTTAATAAGGGAGCATTTAGTGTTGCAGCCTCGCAGGATATTTACTCCCTGGACAACTCGCTGAAGTCTCATCCAAAAGCTACTAGAGAAATTGCGACGTACCACAAGGGGGTAAGCAAACTTTTTATTAGAGATAGCAACCTCTCGCCGGACTTTCCAACGTCAATTTCATTGTTTGATCAGCTTTATGAGCAAAGTTCTCAGAGGATAGACTATGACGGTGTTATTGCCATGGACACTCACGTACTTGTTGGCGCTTTAGAGATCCTTGGAGATACACAAGTGAGGGGTGTTAGCTTCTCAGCGCGGACAGACAAACGTTGTGACTGTCCACAGGTAATTTACACACTCCTTGATGAGATTGACCGGCCAGTCTCCTACATCAAAGAAAACAGAAAAGGTATCCTCGGTGACCTACTCCTTGCTCTTATGCAAAAAGCTTTAGGATTTTCTCCATCACAATATTGGGGAAGGTTATCACAGATGATGATGCAGGATCTGCAGGAGAAACACATCCTTATGTATATGGCAGACTCTGGAATTCAAAAGTCACTTGAAGCACTCAACTTCGCTGGAAAAATCCGATCATATGAAGGTGACTACCTTCATATAAATGATGTTAACTTTGCCGGTGCCAAGTCGAATTTATATGTCAAACATCAAGTCGACTCAAAAACTATCATCAAAGATGATGGAACAATAGAAAGGACTCTTGAGATAACCTATAGAAATCCCTATCCTCACTCAAACTGTAATCTGGAAGATGGAGGGGGGCTTGGCAGGGGAGGTTTATGTATTAACGCAACGCTTCGAAACTGGATCCGCGTATATGTACCCGAGGGCAGCACCTTGGTATCCTTTAAAGGATCAGAGAAGAAGGTACAAACATATGATGACCTTGGAAAAACGGTCTTTGAAGGATTTTTAGGGGTGAAGCCAAAGGGTCAGGCAAAAGTTATTGTCAGTTATGTTCTCCCGACAAAGATTCAAGATGTTAAGGATTATAAACTACTCATTCAAAAGCAGCCTGGAACAGCAGGACACGAATATGCTGTTTTTGTTGATGACCGCAAGATCAAGGAGTTTTCTTTGACAACTGATAAAGAAATACGACTTGACTCATTGTAGTCATGAAAAAACAACTTCATTTTACTGACGAGGGACTGGTGCTTAAGAAATCGTCGCTACGGGATAATGATAGGAGGGTTGTTCTTCTCACAAGAAATTTCGGAAAAAAAACGCTGACCGCGTTTGGCGTCCGCAAAATCACAAGCAGAAGATTATCACATCTTGAAACTGGGTCTGTGATACGACTCTCCTGGCGAGAAGATGGGGATTTTGCAGTGTTAGAAGAAACTGAATTACGTTTTGCACATTCAAGGATTAAGGAGTCAAAAGACCTTCTGACTCTTATGTATGACCTCTTGTATA
>MFZT01000050.1:8552-8694 GCA_001789515.1 Candidatus Roizmanbacteria bacterium RIFCSPHIGHO2_02_FULL_43_11 | reverse complement strand
GAGACCAAACTGGTTGTATAGTAACAATCCAGATACGGCTGCAATGAACCCCCCTATCACTGCTAGAACGAACTGCTTTGCATCCTTCTTCACGGCTTTGCCTCCTCTGTATTCAGCTCTCCACTCTCTTGCATATTGAGAA
>MFZT01000050.1:5661-8505 GCA_001789515.1 Candidatus Roizmanbacteria bacterium RIFCSPHIGHO2_02_FULL_43_11 | reverse complement strand
TTTGTGATTGTCAATTACACCCCCCCTTAGTTATAACTAGTTACAACTAGTTATAACTAGTTGAACTAGTTATACTAATTCTATGGATAACCACGCAGTCCCGCGCGAAATTACTTCTTTTGAATTTAAATTGCTTGGCTGGTTTACGGTTAAGCAGGGGATTTATCTGGCTGTTTTTGCTGGGGCAGCTGTTGTCACATATTTTATCATTCCCGTGCCTATTCTAAATTTTCTTATGGCTTTTTGTGTCGGGCTCTTTGGTGCAATACTCGTCTTTTACCGACACAATGATCGTTCAATGGATGTATGGATTCGTAATCTTATTACGAGTCTGTTAAGACCATCCCAGTTTTTTTTTCATAAAGACAATGATGCTCCAGCCTTTTTAAGGGGAGTCTTTATTTTGAATGAAGCTCAGGCACAAATACATCTTGACGCCACACAAAAACTCACTCAATACATGACACAAACAGGACAAAGACAGGTTGCTTCAACACAGAAGCAAAACATTAACACGCTCATTCATACAACACCAGCGAATGCACAGGCACAAGAAGTCACCAGCCCCACAGCCTCCTCGCCATCGCAACCTCCGGTTGCGCAGGAACAGTCAGACATCAATCTTACAGATAGCCGCGGATCACCAAACAAACCATTTTTATCCGGCATTGTTCGAAATAGTAAGGAAGAGGCTCTTCCTAATATTATGGTCTATGTGAACACTGACGCAGGGCAGCTCCTGCGCATCCTTAAAACAAATCACAATGGTGTCTTTGCTACGTTTCATCAACTTCCAACTGGGGGCTTTATAATCAGCCCAAAGGATCTTAGCGGAACTTATTTTTTTGATACAATGAGTATATCTGTTGATGGGGTGCAAAAAGAACCGCTCCAGATTTATTCCAAGGAATTATTATGAGCAAAAAAACGACAGCGCCGGTCAAATCGTCCACACAAAAATTTACTGAGGTCGAGGCTGTAAAAGATGATATTTTAATGCTTCAGGATTATTCATGCTGTGTCATTATCGAATCAGGAGCTGTCAATTTTGGACTTCTGGCAGAAGAAGAGCAACGAGCTATGATTTACTCCTACGCATCTATGTTAAATTCGCTTTCATTTCCGGTTCAGATCGTCATTTTGTCAAAACGTATGGATATTTCTGCATACCTTGATTACCTCGAGGACCGTGTGAATTCTCAGCATGATCCTATTTACCTCGAAAAGCTGCAGGACTACCAAATATTTATCAAAAGTATTGTGAAAAAGAACACTATCCTTGAGAAGAGCTTTCACTTTGTGGTTCCTTTTCTGCCACTTGAAATGGGAGTGAGTGGAGCAAAGAGAAAGATGGACCACGAATATGTTTTCACGCGAGCAAAAACTGCTCTTTACCCAAAACGCGACCATGTGTTGAGGCTTTTGAAAAAGACCGGGCTTGGGGGTAAAACACTATACGAGCAGGAACTTGCGGAGCTCTTCTACAATCTCTATAACCCAACATCGACCGGTTCAAAGCTTGCCCCTATTAAAAATTATACCGACGTTATTTTGACGCCATAACACATGGGATTTTTTGGGGTTGGTCATAAAAAAAAGACACAACAGCAATCAATGGGTTCACCGGCTGGAGATGTGCTGAAAAAGGGCATGGTATCAGTAAAAGACCTCATTGCTCCGTCTTTCATTGAAGTAGATTTTAACCACTTGAAAATTGAAGAGAAATACTATCGGACACTGTTTGTTGTTGGATATCCGCGGTATGTGTCTGCAAACTGGCTTTCGCCTCTTATCTCGTATGACCATCCTTTGTATTTGTCTTTTTTTATTTATCCGAGTGAGTCTGGAAAAATTTTGCAAGACCTCAAAAGAAAGATTGCTGAGATGGAGGCGACCATTGATACAGAAATCAAAGCAGGAAAAGTTGTTGATCCAACCATTCAGGTGCAACTCGATGATGCGCTAACGTTGCAAGCAGAGCTTGCCCAAGGATCTGAGCGCTTTTTTCAGTTTGGTTTCTACATCACCATCCCTGCTGATTCAAAAGAGGAGCTTGATCGTTACACCAAAGAAGTTGAGTCTTCTCTTGCTGCTCTTTTAATTGTTGCAAAAAAGTCAACGCTTGAGATGGAGAGTGGTTTTAAATCAACCATTCCAATGTTTGCAGACAAACTTCAAATATGGAGGAATATGGACACAACCTCTCTTGCCACCATGTTTCCTTTCTCCACCGCTTCGCTGACAGCCAACGAAGGTATTCTCTACGGTGTAAACCAGCACGATGGAAGCTTGATTATTTTTGACCGTTTTACTCTTGAAAACGCGAATTCTGTGATCCTAGGAAAATCCGGGGGAGGGAAGAGCTTTTTGGTAAAACTTGAGGCCATGCGTCAATTATTGATGGGGACAGACATCATTATTGTTGATCCAGAGAATGAGTACCAGCAAATGTGTCAGGTTTTCGGCGGGGAATTTGTGTCATTTTCACTGTCAGCACAATATAAAATTAACCCTTTCGAGCTAAATCACGACAATCCAGAGCCAGATGAGCTCTCAAATAAAATTCTAAACCTGCATGCTTTATTGCGAGTTATGATGGGCGATTTGACTCCTTCCCAGGATGCTTTGCTTGACCGGGCTCTAGTTATGGCCTATAAACAAAAAGGGATCACCCAGGACTCGGCATCATTTTCGCAGGAGCCCCCACTCTTAGAAGACTTATATAAAGTATTTCTCGGTTTTGAAACACCAGAAGCTATAGAACTTGCTACACGGCTTGAGAAGTTTATCAAAGGTTCTGCAAGCGGCATATTTAATAGCCATTCCAACTTTGACATTAAGAAT
>MFZT01000050.1:2466-5616 GCA_001789515.1 Candidatus Roizmanbacteria bacterium RIFCSPHIGHO2_02_FULL_43_11 | reverse complement strand
GCCGTATTCTCATTGTTGACGAAGCGTGGTATTTGGTAAAGCACAAAGATTCTGCCAGGTACCTTCAAAGCTTTGCCAAGCGCGCTCGAAAATATCAACTAGGCCTAACCACTATCACTCAGGATGTTGAAGACTTTTTGAGTGTTGAGGAAGGTCGCGCAATTCTAACAAACTCAAGCTTGCAGATCCTGCTGAAACAGTCCACAGCCGCCATAGATAAAATCGAGGAAGTATTTAATTTAACTGGGGGTGAAAAGCATTTTCTCTTATCAAGTGGCATTGGAGAGGGGCTGTTTTTTGCTGGACAGTCACATGTCGCAATTAAGGTTATTGCTTCGGATAAAGAGTCGGCATTATTGAGCCAGGTGTAACTTCTTGACCTTATTCCGTTGTCTCCTCAGTACGAAGTGGCATGATAATATGCAGGAATTCTTCATTGTTTGATACTTTAAACACACCGGGGGCAGTTGGCGTGGTACATTCGAGAATAATTTGATCTGCGCTTACAGTATTTAAGAAGTCCAGAATATATTTATAGTTAAACGCAATTTTCAGTTGGTCTCCTGAGAAGGATTCTACATTTTGAAAGACTTCTGAGTTCTTCTGTCGTGCTGCTTTTGGTTTCATAACCATTCCTTTTTTTGCTATATCAAAAACAACAACATCGGCATCATCTCGCGCAAAAACAGAAATTAGTCGAATATTTTTGAGAAAATCATGTGGGTCTAATGTAATTGATGTTCCCGTAGATTTTGGAACAACTTTTTCATATGGTGGGAAATCTCCTTCAATAACACGCGAGTAGATAAGAACCTTTCCTATAGTAAACTTTACAAGTCTGTCTTCTGGTGAGAGCATCATTGAGACAGCATCTCCTCGCTTTGAAAGCCTTACAATTTCCTGAAAAATTGTCGCTGGCAAAATAGTTTTAGGAAACTTTTCCTGAAGATTAACCTTTAAGAGTGAAAGCCTAAATCCATCCGTTGAAACAAAGAGAGAGGACTCATTAAGAGCATTCATATAAACGCCAGTCATTACAGGTCTGGTCTCATCTTTTGAAGCAGCAAAGTAAACCTGAGGTAATTTTTCGAGGAGTTGTTGGTTAAGTGGGAATGTTTTACCCTCAAGAATAGGGAGCTCTGGAAAGTCTCCTACGGGATAGATATTGAAGTATCCATGTGTTTTTCCTTGAGATATTTTTACTTGAGTATCTTCCAAAGAAATTTCAATTTCCCCCAGGGGAAGGAAGTTTAAAAATTCAAGAGCTTTTTTTAAATCAAAAACAACCATCCCTTCTTCTAGAACATGAGCTGAGATTTCTGTATAAAAGGAATCACCCAGATTTGTTGTTGTAATTGTGAGTGTGTTCTTTTTTGTCTCAAGTTTTGCTCCTTGTATTGATTGGACAGATGAGACACGATATGAAACAAACTTAGAAGATAGTGCAAGACAGTCCTCAAATATCTCTTTAAGAAGTGTGCATTTCATGATCTCGTGTATATATTTATTAGTAGTGTAAGTATATGTGTATACGTTGAAAACTCTTTCCACACACCTAATATGCGACGATTATAACAGGTAATTATGAAATATTTATGAAGTGGAAAGTGGTGTGGATGATGTGTGAAGAAAATTGTTTTTAAGATGGCTTTTTTGGCTAAACTTCGCTGATAGACTCAAACAGTCGGCTAACCTCTGTCTGAAATCTATCGTCGTGCAGCAGCAATCCTTCAATTTTTCCAACACCATGGAGTACTGTAGTATGATCTTTACGTTTTACGATAAAAGCAATTTCATCGAGATTAAGCCCCATCTTGTGTCTCAGAAAATACATAATAACCTGTCTGGCAAATGCAATAGTGTGCTTTCGAGATGGGCCTTTGATATGAGAGGGCTTGAGTTCGTAATACTGTGCCACTGTTCGTATCACATCTTCGGGGCGTATCTTTTTTGTTCGTTCCGTTCGGATGCGGGAAAGCTCTGCGTTGGCGGAATCAGCAGTAATTTTATTGCTGTCTGACTGCATAAGAGACATGGAAAGGAGTTTTAACAGGGCCCCTTCAAGTTCACGAGAGTCTGTAATTTTTTCTGCAATGCTTTGTGCTGCCTCCATGTCAATATCAATATTGCGCTCCTGTGCCTTTATGAGAACGATGGCGGTTCTTAACTCGAAATCCGGCTGTTGCATGTCTATAATTAGACCACCAGTGAATCGCGACCTTAGTCGATCTTCGAGGGCCTTTATCTCTTGTGGAGGACGGTCTGAGACGAGAATAATTTGACCACCGTTTTGTACGAGGGTGTTAAAAGTATGATAAAACTCTTCCTGTACATAATTTTTCCCAGCAATAAATTGTGTGTCGTCAACAATAAGCATATCGAGAGTGCGATATTTGCGGCGGATATCTCCAGTATTTTTACGCCGGATTGCCTCAACAAGGTCATTTGTAAACTGCTCAGATGTACAATAAAGGACATTTCGTTGCGGGTCGAGCTCAAGGACGGCATGCCCGGATGCCTGCGCAAGATGAGTTTTACCGACACCGACGGTGCCATATAGGAATAGGGGGTTATACATCTTCCCAGGGGCCTTGCTCACGGCCTGGGCAGCAGCATGTGCCATCTGGTTCGTAGGAGACACAGCAAAATTTTCAAAAGTGAATCGCGGCTGTATGCCTGATCGTCGGATTCGGGCTTCCAGGTCATCCTGAAAATCCATAAGCGATATTGGCACGGATTCGATGTTTCCAGATCTTTTTCGTGAGGTGAGTTTTTTCTTCTCAACAACAAATGACAGCGAATAATCTTTTTTGGTGAACTCTCCAAGCACAGACTCAATAATGGCTCTCTTTCCGTCCAGGAACTGTTTTGCTCCAAGATTAACACAGCTTACCACAAGCTCTCCGTCTTCAAATTTTTGTATGTGTGAAATTTTAAGAACATTAGCAATAACAGGGAATGACTCTTTGTGAGAAAAGTAATCAACAAATTTTTCCCAATCCATGCGCGAAAAATAGAGTGTAAATAATGTGGATAAGTTATCCACAAAGATATCGGAAAGTTATCCACACGTCAACCACAATGGTGCTATGGGATAGAAGGATAGAAGTGTAGAGGGATAGAGGTGTGGTGTGGGTGGTGGCAGGAAGC
>MFZT01000050.1:0-2450 GCA_001789515.1 Candidatus Roizmanbacteria bacterium RIFCSPHIGHO2_02_FULL_43_11 | reverse complement strand
CTTGGCGCTCGACGTTCTGGGCAGTGTGAACTCCGTTCATACCTTGCCACCCTCTCACTCTTACTACCTCGCCATCCTCTGTGATGAAGAGCATCACTGCATCGAGATTGGCTACCCGAGCGACGTGGACAGCTCTATCGAGTCGGATGATAACGACACTGCTGGTCATGTTCGCCTCCGTTCACCTCCTTGCCCCGAATGGGCCACACACTGACCACGAACACGTGTGGTCACTATACGGCCCATTGGGGTTCTAGACACAATGTGTATGTGCTCGACTTTTCATATACATTCAGCACATGAAAATATTGAAAAGTAGATGCCCAAGTATATCACACTTAAGCCCAATGACTACCTTGGAGAGAATAAAGTCTACCCTCGATGATTGAATGATTCGCTTTTAAGCACAGTAAATTCCTGGAAGGTCTCGGTTGGGTCTTCGTGTTTGATCTCAATATCATCTATTCTGGAGAATGGTGAACCTTGTCGAATGGCCTCAATCGCGCCCTGTATATCTTGCTCCTTTCCTTGGAGCACCATCTCAACCCCTCCGTGGGGGCCAAATATTTCAGGTTTATGATACACATTGCGTATCCATCCAGTGAGATTATACGCATGAATCTGTATACGTGCCCAGGCTCGGAAACCGACCTTTATAACGTCGCCAATAACATACAAATGTGCCCGTGTTAGCATGACCACATTGTATTACGTTCTTATGAAAAATCAAACGACACACACAAAAACACCCTGGAGAATTTCTTATAAGACAAAGTCGAACTAAAAAAACACAAAATATGCGAGCGCTCACGGCTAAAGCCATGGGTATCTACTAAGGTATACTTTCCTCTATGCATACACGCATCAAGCTTTCCAAGGAAAACCTTATCAACAACATCAGAACATTTCGTAAACACATTGGGGGTCGAAAGAAAATCATCTCTATTGTTAAGGCAAATGCTTATGGGCATGGATTGAAGGAAGTAGTGAATGTGATTGACAGAGATACAGATACATTTGCAGTGGATGACATTCAGGAACTTGAAGAACTGCGAAAACTCACAAGAAAAGACATCTATATGCTTGGATACGTTTCACAGGAAGATGTTGTCAGTGCTCTGAAACATAAAGGCGTTCTTGTTGTATTTGACGAAGCTTCTTTGAAAAGAATCAACGCAGAGGCCGCACGGTTGCACATACAGGCACAGGTAAACATTAAAATTGATGCTCTCCTGGGCAGGCAGGGGATATTGATGGACGATGTCCCCAAACTACTTGATCAACTAAAAACCTGTCCCAATATTTCACTCAAGGGTGTATATACCCACTTTTCAAACATAGAGGATACGCGAGATTTCTCTCATGCGCAAAAACAAATCGATCTCTATAAGAAGACTTGTGATATGGTAAGCAAGACGGGATTTCAGAATATTGAAAAGCACATATCTTCGACAGCCGGCATTCTTTTGTATGACCACACTGAGCCTATGTATACACATGTAAGGCTGGGTATTGGCTTGTATGGTATCTGGCCCGATATGAGCCTAAAAGAGAGAATGAACAATGGCATTGATTTAAAACCAGTTTTGAGATGGGCAACTAGTATCGTTCAGGTTAAACAGGTTCCTGTTGGTTACCCAATTGGGTATGGATTGACATATATAACACCAAAAAAAATGACCGTGGCTGTTGTGCCTCAAGGATACAGTGACGGCTATGATCGCAAACTTTCAAACCGCGGTGAAGTTCTCATTGGTGGGAAGCGCTGCCCAATTCTCGGAAGAGTGGCAATGAATATGTGTGTTGTGGATGTCTCCCATGTTCATGGGGTGATGCTTGAGGATGAAGTGATACTTCTTGGAAAACAGGAGGATGAAGAAATAACTGCCTGGGAGATTGCAGACAAGATAGGGACCATAGCGTACGAAGTTGTTGCAAGAATCAGTCCGTTGCTACCACGGGTTGTGGTGTAGCGGGCGCATCAAAGATCTGATTATGGTGAGTGGTCTTGGCCCAGGCTACGGCCCAGACCAAGACAAGAACGGTACAAGAAAGAGTGTGGTCAGCGAGCTGACGCCAACGACCAGCAGGGCAAGGCCAACGCGCATCTGGCTCGACCTCGACCCTCGATCATTGTCTACCAAAGCAAAAAACGCCATGGCGCCGCCTGTCATCGTGCATGACCAGCCCACGAGGGTCAAGACAATAAGTTGAATGTGCACAACTCTCTCCTATATCTTTTCCCTTTGGTTTGCTGCACAGCGGTTGTGCAGTCTTGGGGAAAAGTAAGATTATTATAGCAGGCGCGCGGTGGACGTATGTTATTGTGTGTGGCACAAGCGGTTGGCGTGGTAATTCTCAGGAGTTGGCATGGTTGGCGAGCCTTCCTATTCGTGTTCTGCTGCGTTATAATGTCGACACAATAAAATAGAGGGCCGGTAGCTCAGTTG
>MFZT01000049.1:14793-16963 GCA_001789515.1 Candidatus Roizmanbacteria bacterium RIFCSPHIGHO2_02_FULL_43_11 | reverse complement strand
TTATAGCTATTACATTAAGGTGAGCTTCTCTGATTATAGGCGGATGAAAGAGAATGATAGGCATGTCATCGTAAAACATGAAATGATTAAAGCGAACAAACTTGTCGATATCGAGTATCATATGGGAATGCCGAATCACTATCACTTTATCCTGAAGCAGCTTCAGGATAATGGGGTTATCCATTGTATGAGTAGAGCATTGAATTCAATTACACGATACTACAATCGTAGACATAAGAGGAAGGGACCAATTTTTTTACCACAGTTTCGCTCTGTAGCTATCCTATCAGCAGAACAGTTAGTTAGGACTTCAGGCTACATTCATCTTAATCCCTGGAAGAGCGGTTTAGTGAGCTCGTTGCAGGGCTTGATAAATTATCCGACCTCCTCTCTAGGTATATATGTGGGCGTTAAAGGGTCAACCTGGCTTAGGACGGAACCTGTTATGAGACACTTTCACTACTCTGGCATTGAGTACAAAAAATATCTTATAGGAAAGGGTATTTCTGAATAAGCCTTTCGGGCGCTCTTGCGAACTCCGGAGGTTAACAACACAAATGTGGTTGGACGTGTTTAGTAATAAATCCTTAACTATGCGCTTAACGGTGCGCACGACCGATTAAAAAAAGAAAGGAGGTGATTCACCCACTCCTTCCAGAACGGGTACCTTGTTCATGATATTCCAGGTCTTTCGACTGGCATGGACTATATCTTCATCCGTAAAAACTGTCTTTTGACAGGATGCCATGATCCAACTACTTGAGCAAAGTGCTCATATGATTCTGCTTTTACGTAGAATCTCCAATAGTTCGGATCTGTAGATCTGCTTGGATTATGAATTACACCGCACTTCATGGATAATTCCATCAGATATTTCCGTACTTGCTTAAGATCAGCAAGATCTTTTTGAGCAAAGTATAGATAATATCTCACATCTGGGTTTCTTGAAATTCCTCCATCTGCATCAAAATAACCACGAATATAATCAGTCTTTTCTTGCTGAGTTGACACCTCGAATCCTGAAAGGAAACTTCGTGAAAACTCTACAACAAATAGGTTACGAGATGAACCCTCCTGATATATCCAGGCTTTTTGTCCTAAAGATTGAATGCCATCTTGCAAAAGCTTGATGTATTCATATTCTTTTTGAACGATGCGACAGGTTTTCCTTCGAAAAACACCATCATGTAGTGCGCCAAGTACATATGCTTTATTCATCTGTATTTACGGAGACAACGTGTAGTCTCTACGGGGTCAATCTACTTTGTAATTAACTAGACGACTTCCCTCGGTATTACCATTCAGCTCTATTTTGTGCCTGTAGGTTAATCTACAGACGAAACTTAGGCTGGGTTAGGTTTCACCGATACAGTTGTATTTTACTATGCAATCTCTCGCATAGGTCGCAACTTTTTTACGACTTAGTCCCCATCGCTGAGCTTACCCTCGTCCTACAACTGTAAGCCTTCGGGCACTCCCAACTTTGTTGGCTTGACGGGCAGTGTGTGCAAGAGACAAGAACGTATTCACCGCGGCTTGGCTGATCCGCGATTACTACTAATTCCGCGTTCAAGAGGTCGAGTTGCAGACCTCTATCCCTACTGAGAGATGGTTTATGGGATTAGCTCCACGTTACCGCTTGGCAACCCTTTGTCCATCTCATTGTATCATGTGTGTCGCCCAAGGTATAAGCGCCATGCTGACTTGACGTCTGCCTCTCCTTCCTCCCAACCATCGGCTGGGCAGTTCCCCATGACATATCTAACATGGGGCAAGGGTTACGTTCGTTGTCCCACTTAAGGGCACTCCTCACGGAACGAACTGACGACAGCCATGCAGCAGCTGTCCAGCACCTTCGAAAGCCGCCGGTGTTTCCACCAGCCTGCAGCTGGATGTCAAACCTTGGTGAGGTGCTTCGGTTTGTCTCGAATTAAACCACATGATCCACTAGTTGTGTGTCTCCCCGCCAATTCCTTTGAGTTTCAGCCTTGCGGCCGTACTCCCCAGGCGGCTCGCTTAACGCGTTAGCTTCGCCACACGTGCTGCTAAAATAAACAGCACATGCAACTAGCGAGCATCGTTTACAGCTAGGACTACCCGGGTCTCTAATCCGGTTTGCTCCCCTAGCTTTCGTTCCTCAGCGTCAGTTAGCTTCCAGTAATCTGCCTTC
>MFZT01000049.1:0-14751 GCA_001789515.1 Candidatus Roizmanbacteria bacterium RIFCSPHIGHO2_02_FULL_43_11 | reverse complement strand
ACCGCCTACGAACCCTTTACGCCCAGTCACACCGGATAACGCTTGTGGCCCTCGTATCACCGACGCTTCTGGCACGAAGTTAGCGGCCACTTTCTAGTAGGGTACCATCAGTCCAGCGCTCTATACTCGAAAAAGTTTTCAAATATACGGCGCTGGATTTTTTCCCCTACCACAGTAGTTTACACCCCGAAAGGCGTCTTCCTACACGCGGCGTCGCGTGGTCAGGCTTTCGCCCATTGCCAACGATTCTTGATTGCTGCCACCCGTAGGTGTGGAGGCCGTGTCTCAGTCCTCCTCTGGCTGATCACCCTCATAAGGTCAGCTACCCGTCATAGGCTTGGTAGGCTTTTACCCCACCAACTACCTGATAGGCCGCAGGCCCCTCCTTTGGCGAGCAGTTAAGCCCTTTCCAACTCCATTTTTGGTCTATAGAGATAATTCCGCAACTGCCTGTCAGGGCAGCCTGGAAAAACCTATAAAACAAAAAAGGAGCTGGATATGGGGGATTACCCTCGGTTTCCCGAGGCTATACCCCACCATAGGGTAGGTTCCTACGTGTTACTCAGCCGTCCGCCGCTACCCTTACACAAAGCAAGCTTTATGTAAGAGACGCTCGACTTGCATATCTTAAACACGCCGCTAGCGTTCATCCTGAGCCAGGATCAAACTCTTAAAAAAAGACAACTTTGCTACGAAAGCAAAGAAGGCTAGACTCAACTTTTATAAAAAGCTGAAAAATTTTATCTGGTGTGTACTGATTATTTGACACAAAAAATGTCAATGTTCAAAGTACTTGTGCGGAGCCCGCCCATAAAAGGCGGGTTCTTATATGGAAACTATTACTAATTTCCAACCACATTCGTATTGTCAACGCTCACATCTGTTTTCAGGAAAGTGATAGTATTATAGCTTTTAAAATGAGGGAAATCAACACCATCACTCCTGCAATCACACAATCAGGGCTTTAAAATCACTTATATAACTTAGAAATAATGCTGGACAGCCCGTAGATAGTTGCATCCTCAGGATTTTTTGATACAGTAACTGGAACTTTAACCTCTTGCGAGATAAAGGTATCAATTCCTGGGAAACGAGCGAGGTGTCCGGTGAGAACAGCTCCAGTTCGAATAAGACCATCAATGATTTCAGGGGGTGAGGTTTCAATAATTTCCTTTATGCCGTCAATAACATGATTAAGAGGAATGGATAAGGCTTCTTTAATATCATACGAGGTCACTTTCACTGACTTTGGCAAACCGTTCTCTAAGGACTTACCACGAATTGCCTTTACTGCTTTTGAGTCTAGGAGAGAATAAAGCTCATTTTTCAGCTGTTCTGCAGTCTGCTCCCCTATTATCAGGCCATATTTAAGATGCAAATAGTTATAAATAAGTTTGTCCATATGATCCCCTCCGAACTTTAGAACGCGCGCGCTGACAATGCCCCCCATGATTATAATTGCAATCTCAATACTCCCTGCTCCCATATCGACAACAAATACAGGTCTGTTTGTATGAACGTCCAGCCCAGCGCCCAAAGCAGCCACAACGGCTCTCTCAAGAATGTGAACATTTTGAAATCCAGCCTTGATCAGGGCCTCATTTAGAGCTTTTTGCTCAACCTCAGTTGCAGATGATGGCACAGCGGTATGTGCTGCAAGGCCCTTCCTGATAAATGAGACATGATAATATGGATAAACCGCTTTTTTTAAGAAATTTTGTATCAAAGCAACGGTTCCGTCGAAATCTGAAATAATGGAGTGCTCAATAGGCTTAATAACTTTAATGAATTCTGGTGCTTTACCATATATTTGCTTAGCTTCATCGCCTAAAAAAAGGATTTGACCTGTCCTGGTATTCAAACCAACGTATGTTGGCTCTCTTAAAACAACCCCTTTCTCATCAATAGCAATACGTGTCATTGATGTTCCGAGGTCGATAGCCACACGTGTCTGCGAGATAAACGATGGAGCTTGCCAGATGTGCTGCATGGTTTGGGAAATTTTTGATAGAATTGGTCTCATGAAAGTTCGTTTTTGGAAAACCTTGATATATCTCTATAGTCTTCTCTTCTTTGTAACACCTTTAGTCATGTATAGTAAAACATCAGAGTTATTTGAATTTAACAAATTACTTACCATCTATCTTATCACAGGTTGTGTCGCAGCTGTGTGGACAACTCGAATGCTTTTTTCAGGGAAGGTTATCATAAGGAGAAGATTCTTTGTGTATGCCCTATTATTGTTTTTATCGACGCAAATCCTCTCAACTTTTTACTCAATAGACAGACATACGTCATTTTTTGGCTACTATGGCAGATTTAACGGAGGACTTCTTTCGTTGATTGCCTATGTTCTGCTCAGCCTTGGATATATTTCAAACGCTGGTGTAGCATCCCAGGCTGCCGTCCGCAGAACAATCGAGAAAATTCTCAAGACATCACTTATTGCATCGTCCCTTGTAATGGCATGGGGGCTGCCAAGTAAGTTTGGTTATGATCTAAGCTGTCTGGTCTTTACAGGGGGGTTGAATGTTTCGTGCTGGACAGATCAATTCAAACCAACGGAAAGGGTGTTTTCAACCCTTGGCCAACCAAACTGGTTTGGGGCTTATCTTGCCATTCATTTCTTTATCGCCTGCTACTTTTTCCTAACAAACTCACAAAAGAAAACTCAATACATCATATATGGATACCTTTTCGCAAACATGGTCTTTCTTGTCTGGACCAGATCTCGCTCAGCCATTGGGGCGGTTTTACTTGCTGCAATTGCCCTTTTTCTGTATATATTTTGGAGGAAGGAGGCATTTCTTGCAGCAGAGCAAAGGCTGAAAGTTGGTATTTTAGCCCTGTGTTTAATACTTCCCATTACATTGTTCGGAACAGGTATAAGCAAGCTTGACTCTGTTCTCTATATAGGTCGATTTATTTCTGCACCATCTACTCAGTCGGTAAGTCAGCAGTCTCAATCCACTGGATCTGGAGATATTCGTAAAATTGTTTGGCAAGGAGCTTACTCACTTGGACAAGCCTATCCACTATTTGGAACAGGGGTTGAGACATTTGCTTATTCCTATACTTTTCTGCGGCCAGTTGCGCATAATTTCACAACAGAATGGGATTATGTCTATAACAAAGCCCATAATGAATTGTATAACTACTTTGCAACATCCGGCTTTTCAGGCGCTGGAGCATATATTCTGCTAACAATGAGCACGCTGCTGTACGGTGTTTATGTTTTCAGGCGGGGCTTGAACAAAAAAGACGAACTTCTCGTCCTGTGTCTTTTGCTTGCATATATCACTATTCTCATCACGAACTTTTTAGGCTTCTCGACTACCACAATTAGTCTTTTTTATTTCATGATTCCTGCGTGGATTATTGTTCTCGCGGATCGGGCCAGTTGGACGCCGTACCTGAAGAGTGTGCAGTTTGAGGAAAAACATTATAAAATGCTAATTCTACCTGGATTAATGCTCGCAACAACAACAATTTTTGTACTGACATATCTGTTTGCTGATAAAGCTTATGCAAAGGGTGAAAATTATTTCGCGGCTAGCAGATATCAAGAGGCAGTGGCAAACCTTTATACAGCTTATAATCTAAGAAATGAACATGTTTATGCCGATAAAATATCTCAAGCCCTAACTCAAATTGCTTTTGTGCAAGCACTTTCGGTGCCTGGCGAAAAACTTCCTGCCTGTCGTGATAGAGACAACTCTGCCCGTGATTGCATAGCACTGGCTCAATCTTATAATGACAAGGCCCTTGAGGCTTCCTCAAAGAATGTTATGTACTACCGCACGCGCGCACGTAATAACTTTTACTTTTACCAAATTACTAAGGATAAAAAAGATTATGACAGAGCTGTTGCAGCGGTGCGTACTGCCCGCATGCTGGCACCGACGGATCCTCGCTACCCATATTACCGTGCCCTATTTGCATTAGGAGATTATGAGCTGCAAAAACCCCCGACAAATGATGATAAAAAAGCCCTTGAAATTGCCGGGCTTGGCTCTGTGCAATTTGCTATCCAGCTGAAACCAGATTATGTTGATGCGTATCTGATGAAGGGGCTCATTGAAAAGGAACTAGGGAGGAAGGAAGAGGCTCGCTTTACATTTGAGCATATTTTAGACAAGCTTGATAGTAGAAATGAGCAGGCTCAAAAGGAACTTAAAACGCTGTAGTATAATACCCTCATGGCTCAAAAAATATCTATAATCATCCCATTCCTAAATGAAGAAGGTAATCTTGCAAAATTATATAAGGAAATTGCACATGTACTCAAAAATATTACCTATGAGCTGGTTCTGATTGATGATGGGTCATCAGATCAGTCATATCAAGAAATTACACATGCGACAAGATCTGCAAAAAATGTGATCATACTGCGCAACAAGCGACGACTAGGAAAGGGTTATGCCTTGGCAAAAGGAATCCGCGTCGCACATGGTGATGTCATTGTATTTATGGATGCAGACTTGCAGGATAACCCAGCCGATCTTCCAGCATTCATTAGGAAAATTGAAGAAGGATATGACTTAGTGAATGGGTGGCGTGCTGTCCGGCATGATGGTGCAGACAAAACGTGGCCATCTAAGATTGCAAATACCCTTTTGTGGCAAGGGCTTTTGCGAACCTCATTGCATGATATGAATTGCGGCTTCAAGGCTTTTCAACGGCACGTTCTTGATGAATTTACCTTTTATGGAGACAACTACCGCTTTATCCCTTATATGGCAGAGCAACTTGGATTTAAGGTAACAGAAGTGAAAGTTCAACATCGGTCGCGACACAGTGGAAAATCAAAATATGGTGCTCTGCGTATGTTCTATGGAGTTATCGATACACTGACGCAGTTCTTTATCATGCGCTACTCGCAAAAACCCTTTCATTTCTTTGGAGCTCTTGGGGCAGTTATTTTCACATGCGGTGCTCTTATTGCGACATATCTAACCTATGAGTGGTACGTGTACGGCGAAGCTCTGCAGCGCAGGCCACTTCTTCTTTTTGCTATGCTTCTTATCATTATAGGCGTTCAATTTTTTTTAACAGGTATTACCTCGGAGTTAAATGTATACCTCAGTCACAAAAATGAGCAAAAAAAGCACAAATTATAATAAATATGTTGCAAACGATCCTGTTAGAAGGCTACTACTCAAAAACTTTCTTAAGCAATTAAGATGTGCCGTAGAGAAGGTACATCCTGCTTCAATTCTTGATATTGGCTGTGGAGAAGGCTTTGTGTTGAAATATCTTATACAACAGGGTGTTAAAGCGCAGATGAGGGGTCTGGATCTATCAAAAAAGGCAGTAGCCATTGCAAGACAGCAAGTTCCAGGAGTTGAATTTTCCTCTGGTAGTATTTATCACCTTCCCTATCCTGATAATTCTGCTGACATGGTTTTGTGCAATGAAGTTCTGGAGCATCTTGAAAGACCAGATAAAGCTGTCGCAGAGATTATGCGTGTCTCTCGAAAATACATTTTCTGCTCAGTGCCTCATGAGCCGTGGTTTATGCTTGGAGGCTTAATGGGGGGGAAATATATTACACGTTTCGGTAACCATCCTGAGCATATCAACCATTGGACAGCTTGGGGATTTCAAGGATTCCTTCAAAGGCATGGGCTGCATGTTCTAAAATTGAGCGCACTCAAAACATTTCCATGGATACTTGCAGTGTGTGAGAAAGAGGAAATTCCCAAGCAATCCATGGCATATCTTCGTAGGATTGTTAAGAATTTAAAGAACTCACAAAGTGATTTTCGCAACGACAACTTATACAATCTTGTGCTGGCATCGGCAAGAGGAAAAACATATTTGGATGTTGGCTGTGGCGTTGGTGACCTTGCTTATCGGGCCTTCAAACGAGGATATAAGGCTGTTGGGATCGACTTGGAAGAGGATATAATCGCAGAAGGCAATAAACTTTATAAGGGTATCGATCTTTATGTTAAGTCGGTTTTTGATATACAGGAGATACCCGGGAAGTACGACACCATTTCCGCAATTGATGTTATTGAGCACATTCAAGATGACGTTGAGGCTCTTAAGAAAATGGCAACAAGGTTATCAAAGAATGGCAGGCTTATTATTGTTGTGCCAGGTCACTCAAGCCTTTATGGCATTCGGGACAGAAATCTTGGACATTACAGGCGCTATACACGGTTCGAGCTTGAATCCAAATTGAAAAAGGCAGGGCTTCACATTAAACGGATTCGTTCGTGGAACATGATTGGAGTCATCCCTTATTTTATATTTGAGAAAATCATGAGGAAGCCAATTGAGGTTCAACTTCGAGCAAACGGTAGCAACCCTTCACGTACTCGTACTATCATCAGAAAGTTTTTGCACCTGTGGATGAAGCATATTGAAAATAAAGTTGATTTCAAGGTGGGATTAAGTCTCATCTGTGTAGCATCGAGAAATCCAAATAATGACTAAGGGATATCATTCATATTTCTATTGTGTTCTTGCGATATTCATTGTTACGGCATTATTCTTTTTGCCATTATTCTTTCCTCATGTCCGTATCCTTGCTCATCCTGATTACGGGCTGAGCGATTTGTGGAATTCCGGCTACTCATCCAGATTACTGCTTCAAAAAAGTCTTCATCAAGGTAGCTTACTTCTCTGGAATTCTAAGGTTGGAATGGGGTTCCCTGAATTTGCAAAGGCTGAGGTCGGAGCACTGTACTTGCCAAATATTATCACATTTCAATTACTTTCATTTGCACCGGCAATAAACACACAATATGTTCTTGCATTTCTATTCCTGAGTATTGGGATGCTTGTATACCTAAGATCTCATAACCTTAGACCACTTCCTGCACTTATTGGGTCAGTGGCATTCGCATTTGGTGCCTACTTTATCGTTCACCTCTCACATATATCCCGAATCCAGACGGCAAGTATGATCCCCATTATTCTATATACATTTGAGCGTCTCATAAAACGTCCTGGGCTTATAACCAGTATTGTACTTTCACTACTACTCTCCCAGCAATTTTATGCTGGCCATTTTCAGGTTGTATTTATGACGGGCCTAACTATGCTTGCAATAGGCGTATATTATTTTTCAAAAAAGAAAATCAGTGTAAAAAATTTATGTTATACGATCATAAGCCTAGTCTTTTTTGTGAGTCTTTCAGCTATTCAGCTATTGCCTTCCCTTGAACTTATACATCTCACGAGCAGAGGTGCAGGCTTTGATATTCAGGGTGCGCTCCAATTCTCGTTTCCGTGGAGTCAAATGATTACCTTTCTCCTTCCATTTGCTCAAGGTACACCCAGCACTGGGAATTGGCAGCTTTTCTCCCTGAATAGTGGGAATATCTACTGGGAGAATATAGGATATATCGGGATTGCTGGATTACTCCTTGCCGTGTTCGGCCTTGTGCGTAACGGCAAAAAAAATAACTTCACTCTTTTCTCAGGCATTCTTATGACAATTACGCTTCTTGTTATGACGGGGAAGTACTCGCCTCTCTATCTTCTTCACTCATTTCTTCCATTTTCATATTTCCGAGCCCCCTCTAAGTACATACTGATTTTTGTCTTCTTTCTCAGTGTTTTGTGCGCATTCGGAGCCCAATCACTGCAACATTTCTTATCTGCAGATAAAAGGACAAAAAAATCTGCAGGAATCATACTGTGTGCCATTCTCATCTTATTAGTGCTTGATCTATGGCACTTTCATAAAGTGTATACCATCTATGATGAGCCGGAAAAACTGCTATCTCCTCCGCCCGTTACCCGTGATATAAGAAATGACACGGTCGGGATGTACCGATATATCTCATTTGGTGGTAGCAAATTATGGAATGGCGTTTTTTTGAAAAGTGGATGGCAATCTATGGACGAATTCTATTATTTACGCAATATTCTTGATCCTAATATTAATGGACTTTATGATCTACAATCATTTGGCGTATATAACGTTTTAATTACGAACCGATTCCGATTGTCTCAAAATCTTCTTACCACACTTGAGCTTGAGGATAAAAGAAGCACGACAAGTGGCACCTTTGAAAAATATCTGAGCATGCAAAGCATAAAGTATATTATTTCACCAATAGGGACTTTAAAAACAGACCCGGTTCAGATATATACTCCTCCCGAGAGCTACAAAAAAAGAAAACTGAGCCCTATAGGACTCTATGTAAACAAGTCAGCACTGCCTCGATACAGGTTGGTTTATGACTATAAAGTAGTAACAACATATCGAGACGTTTCGCGAGCTCTAAACGATCCATCTTTCAATCCCAAAGACACTGTTCTTCTCGAGAATGACCCGCAAGTCCAGTTCAAAGCCCCAGGAACACAGAGCATTAAGCCTATCCTCCTTGAGAACGAAAAATTAGCATTTCGTGTTTACTCTGATACGCGAGGGATATTTGTTTTGGCAGATAGTTTTTACCCAGGCTGGAGAGTTACGATAGATGGTAAAATGGCACTTATTCTGCCGGCAAATATCAATCAACGGGCAGTGATTGTCCCCCCCGGGAAGCATCTTATTGAATTTATGTTTGCTTCAGAAAGTTTTGCACGGGGGAAAGCTATAAGTCTTACAGGGTATGTAATTATAGGTTTTGTAATGGTATCTCGCTTTTTCTCTCAATTTCTTCGAGTTTCTTCCTCCAAGCGCTGACATCCTGCTTATCCCCACACTGGATGGTTAGTTGTAGCATAAATTCAACATATCTTTTATGCGTTTCCGGCTGAGGTAATAACTGTTTGTAGGCATCTAACGCTTGCTTTGCATCTGCACACTTCTTAAGATCAATGTAATTCAGTACAAGTAAGCCTGCGAGATTTTGGTCTTTAGGTTGAAGTTTTTGACCATTTTTTACCTGTCTGATTGACTCAAGAAGATCCTGTCCATAGATTGATGCCATCACAGCGTTACGTGTGCGTCCGGCTGTATAATAATCAAGAACATTCGCGAGCATTAAATTGTGATATTTCTGTAAACTGCCTGAGAGGGGCTCTTGGTATGAAGCCCAAAACTTGTTACTCGTTGCTATCACCTCTGTATATGGTGGTACATCGGTCTTTTTGTAAAGCCTTAAAAGCATTCCCTGAGGGATGAGGGTATATTCAGTGGGGATGTTGGAGACTTGCATCGTAGTATATATAGGATGTGTACTGTAATTCATGTCAATGAAAGCATGAAAGAAACTCAGCTCTTGGCTAAAAGGGGGAACCTCTACCCAGGGATAATACTTACGCACCTGTGCGTCCATCTTTCCAGCAAGGAATTTCGCAAGATGAATGGGGGTCACATCGGGCCTGACTCCAAGGACATATACGGCATGTTGAGTATTAAATATGGCGATATCTCCACTAAGAAGGAGAATACTGTTTTTTTCAACAGGACGAACAATATCAATACCAAACTTCTCTGCGGTGGTATCGTTTTTCAGTATTGAAAGCTTTGGATAGTTAACAGATAATAGTATAAGAGCAAGGATGATAGCTGTGGCTTGCGGAATGTAATATAAAGTACGGCTTTTTTTCAGAAATTGTTGTGTGTAATATATTCCTAAACCGATAAAAATAGTGGCGATATAGTATGATGGCAAAAGGAACCTTTCTGCTGTAGCAATAAGAAATCCCGATGTATATAAATATGAAGCGTAGAAAAAGTACAAAGGCCCTGCAATGAGCCAGGAGGAAAAAAGATAGACAAACAAACGTCTGTCCTTTCTCAATAATCCAAGCATGCCGATCACGCAGAGTAAAATCCCTAAAACAGTAAAATCCTGTAGATAATTCTCAAAAATGAATCCAAATTGGAGAAATCGCGATTGAATTTGATTACCGATCGCAACTGCCGATTGAAAAGTTCCATAATCTGCTCGAGTAATAAGCTTAAAAAATTTCGAAACTGTTCTGGGATCAGACCACGCAATAAGAGGAATTTTAAATGCAACAAATATAATCCATAGATATGGAAGTAAACCAGCCCCAAAGCTGAGAACAGCTAGCGCATACTGCTTTACATTCATATGTGCGCTCCTTCTTTTTAATGCAAATAGGTAAAGTAATGGTGGGATAGCCAGAACGATCATATGATGGTGAGAAAAACCTAAACCAAGGATCAGTGAGCCTATATATATATGCCACACTTTTGGCTCCCTATAGTATATAAGCCCCAGAAGAATCAGGGATGAGGACAGAAACATATGCATCAAAAAAACCTCAGGGACAATAGCATAAAGCCAAAAGAGATAATTTGCAGCCAGAAATAATGAAGCAATCAAAGCAACTGCTCGCGAGCGAGTGAGAATGTGAAGCGATAAATACAGATTCATAAGTGTGAGAGCAGCGGGAATAGACGATAGAAGCGATACGCGCCATGCAACAGTGCTGAAGGGTATGCGAGTTACAAGATACCCGAAGAAGGAATAAAGCGGATACCCAGGTGGATGAGCAAATCCCCGCACATACGCCGCAGCAACAAGATCCCCTGCATCGCCACCATAGATAGTAATCGTCTGAAAGAAAAGGAAGAATAAAAAGTACACAAGAAACAAGATCATATGGCAGCTATTGTACAAAAAAAAGCTCCCCAGAAGGGGAGCTTTTAAAATGCCGTTAACTATTCCTTATGAGCAATCGGCGACACTTGTTGCCGAATAGACCTCGAAGAAACCGTTATCCACACCATCTTGACCAAGTTTTTGAGCGTTTGCAGCGGATTCAAGACGTGTGCAAATTCTGTACCTTGCAAGGTCATCAATAATAACCTGATACCTTAGTAGCCCTGTACCAATAGTGCCGTCCGTTGATGATACAAACTCCCCCGACCTGTTTAAAGGGTCGATCGGCACCGTGTTTGCATAGTCACACACATCAATTGGGTTTGTTGCTCCAGCATCTCCCTTATTAATCCAGCCAGTAGCACAGGAGTTAGGGACAGCAGCAGTCTCATTACTTGTCGCAGTGACTCCTCCATAATCCGGGTTATCAGACATGAACTGCTCAACAATTCCCTGAAGCGTTCCAAGCTCCTTAATACGCCGAGCATCGCGGGCTCTTTTTTGTGCTTCAGCAGGGTTGATAGTAACAAGAGCAATCACAGCAAGAATAGCTATGAGTGCTACCACGATCAGGATCTCCACAAGCGTGAAACCTTTTTGTCCGGATTTGAGTCTGTGCAACATATGCTTTCGAGTTAATTTTTTAACTAATACAACCATCTTAGAGCATTTCTTTTGGCGTTGTCAAGAGGGAGATTTTTAGTTATAACTAGTTGAACTGGTTATAACTAGTTCAACTAGGTGAACTAGGTGTGGGATATAAATTTCCATGCTCTCACCCTTCTACGACCTATATCCATCTATCCATCTATCCATCTATGCCCTCTATCCTTCTATCACTCTACCTTATCCTATAACGACGATGTGAGACTAAATATTGGCGTGATGACTGCAATAACAACAAACCCCACACCAAGTCCCAGTACTATCAGAAGTGTTGGCTCAATAAGAGTGGTTAATGACTTAATGGCAATCTCAGATTCGCTTTCAAAGTAACTCGCTAAATGGCCAAGAGTTTCATCCAAATGCCCCGTTTGCTCCCCAACCGTAGTCATCTGCACCAGAATGGGTGGAAAAATGTGCGATGCCTCCATGGCATTGCCAAGCGATTCTCCTGTCTCAATACCATGCTTAATGCGCCTGAATGCTTCTTGGTAAATAATGTTATTGGTTGTCTCTGTAATGATATCAAGGGCTTCAAGAATGGAAACTCCTGCTCCAATAAGGATTGACAATGTTCTTGTTGTATCAACAAGAGCTGATATCCGAATAATACTATTAATAAGTGGAACATGTAGTGAAATACGGTCAAAAAGCCTTTTTCCCGATTTTGAATGAATAATCTTCATCAGCATAACAATGCCAAAAATAACAGTCAGAATAATGAGCCACCAGAATTTGTTAAAAAAAGTGGATACATTTATAAGAAAGACGGTCATAATCGGGAGCTTAACGTTAAAATCCTTGTACACGTCAAGAAGCTTTGGCAGAACAAAAGTCAACATGATAAACATCACAACAGACATTGCACAGATAATAATAATCGGGTAGATCATTGCTCCTTTTACCTTACTTTGAAATGTTCTCTGCCTTTCAAGGTTTATGGCGAGTTTTTTCATAATTTCATCCAATTTTCCAGAAGCCTCACCTGCTTTAATAAGTGAGATGTATAAGTTACTGAATAAGTGTGGGTGTTTTTTTAGAGCTTCAGAAAAACTTAACCCGGCTTTTATATCGGAATCAATTTCCTGCATAAGTTTCAAAAAAGCGACATTATCTGATTGCCGCTTAAAAATCTCAAATGCATCAATAAGTGTTAGACCGGAGCTCAACATAATAGACATTTGACGTGTAAAATCAACGATTTGCGAAAAATTAACACGACTGAAAAGAGCTGAAAAGGATGAGGTAACAGGCACAGATTTTGCATTTACAGACAAAATGGTATAACCACTTTCCTTCAGATATGACAACGCTCGATCCTGATTTTCTGCCTCAATAGACCCATTTGTCGTTCTGCCCTCCTTGGAGATAGCTTTATATGAAAATTCCATACATTACGAAATATATTTCTTGATCTGCTCTGGTCTTATAGCGTAGTTTAGGGCAACCTCCTTAGTAATTTTCCCCTGAGCATACATAGTACTAAGATACCGCTCAAAAGTAACCATTCCCTGCTCAGATGAGGTTTCCAAAATATTATCAATCATATGTGTTTTACCCTCGCGGATTGTTGAAGCAACAGCTGCATTACTTATCAAAATCTCACACCCAGGAATGCGGCCACTGTTATCAACATTGGGGACAAGCCTCTGAGAAATTACTGCGCGCAGCGTAGAAGCAAGCTGAATACGTACCTGATTTTGCTGCTGTGGAGGGAAGACATCAACAATACGATCTATAGTCTGTGGTACAGAGTTAGTATGCAAAGTCGAAAAGACAAGATGACCTGTCTCTGCAATTGTCATCGCTGCCTGAATTGTTTCATAGTCACGCATCTCACCTACCAATACAACATCCGGATCCTCCCGGAGCGCTGATTTTAATGCAATACTCCAACCATGCGTATCCTGTCCGAGCTCTCGTTGGGAAATAATTGACTTTCCTTGAGGATATACATATTCAATAGGATCCTCTATCGTAAGAATATGACGTGACTGGTTAAGGTTGATCTCCTGCAGGATAGCGGCAAGTGACGTTGATTTACCCTCGCCCGTCGGACCTGTGATAAGAACAAATCCTTGTCTCATAGTGGTAAATGAATGCATGATTTCCGGCAAACCTAGCGCATCGATGCTGCGAATATTTGAAGTAATGAGCCTGAATGCTGCTGCAACAGCTCCCTTGATGTGGTACATATTAATTCTGAAGCGCACATCACCATACTGATAGCCGAAATCAATTTCCTTATTTGCCATAAAATTCCCCTTTTGCTCATCAGTAAGAATGGGAAGAAGAATTTTCTGGCTCAGGTCACGGTCAATAACAGGATATGTTCGTAATGGGTAGAGTTCTCCGTTAATACGCACAGACGGGTTATACCCTGGCAGAATATGAATATCAGATGCGTTTTTTTCAATCGCAATCTGAAATAGATCTTCAAGTTTTACTGTTTCCATAAATTAGTTGGAACTAGTTATAACTAGGTGAACTAGATGAACTGGGTGAACTGGAGATCAATATAACTCTCAAACTATTATGCTCTCAATTCCTCCATACTTCTGCGGCCCTATCCATCTATACTTCTATTCCTCTATCCTACGTATGCGCAACCCTCAAAACCTCTTCTATTGTTGTGATGCCATCCAACGCCTTTAAATATCCATCCTGCAGCATAGTAATAAGTCCTTCCTGAATGGCCTGGTCTTGTATTGCCTGCGCAGTTGAGTTTTTAACAAGAAGATTCTCAATAGAGCGTGTAATTCTGATAGCTTCATAAATACCAATACGTCCATGGTAGCCGGCATCAGGGCCAGAGGAGTCACGAACCTTATAGAGCTTTATTGAAGATGGATTTTGCTTGTACTGATCGGGAAGAAGGTCTCCGAGAACTTGAACAATATTTTCCTGCAGCTCAGGACCTGGTGTATATTGGACACATGCCTCAGGTGCAACTCGCCTCACAATACGCTGTGCAACAACAGCATTCAGTACTGATGAAATCAAAAAGGGCTCGCCTCCAAGATCAATTAGACGCGGGATGGCTGTAGCAGCATCATTCGTATGCAGGGTAGAGAAAACCAAGTGGCCTGTTAGTGCTGCCTGGAGGGCTAGGCCTGTTGTCTCGGAGTCACGGATCTCTCCAACAAGAATAATGTTGGGATCTTGCCGCAAGAACGAGCGCAGTCCAGTAGCAAATGTAAGGCCTGCTTGAGGATTAATTTGCACCTGATTGACTCCTTTTATTTGATATTCAACGGGGTCCTCAATAGTCACAATATTCACAGTGGGTTTGTTAATAATGTTCAACAATGCATACAGCGTTGTAGATTTACCAGAGCCCGTTGGTCCTGTTACAAGAACAATACCGTATGGTCTCAAAATAGCTTCCTCCAAAGTCTTAAGCTGAGGACCATGTAAGCCTAAATCAGGCAAGGTTGGGATACCTCCTGACTTTTTGAGTAAACGCATAACTACTTTTTCACCATTCACAGTAGGGAGCGTTGAAACACGCAAATCCACTTCCTCATCGCCTATTTTGAAATTG
>MFZT01000048.1:1539-5116 GCA_001789515.1 Candidatus Roizmanbacteria bacterium RIFCSPHIGHO2_02_FULL_43_11 | reverse complement strand
TCCAGAAGAACTTTTTCAGCATGGCCGTGATGCACTTGAATACCGAAAAAAAACACAGCCTTTTGGTATTCCATCATCAGGGTGTTACTTTCAAAATATTGACGGGAGATCTGCTGGAAGAATTATTGATGAAGCTGGACTGAAGGGTTATACCATTGGGGGTGCACAAGTGTCAACTGTTCACGCAAACTTTATTGTCAATATAGGCCACGCAACGTCAGAGGATGTCCAAAAACTTGCTCAGCATGTAAAGGAAACGGTAAAAACAAAATTTGGTATTCATCTTGAGGAAGAAATTATTTGGCTGTGAGATGTTACTATTAAAGATGTAACTATGGAAAATGCATTTATTGTACAAGGTGGAAAACCACTCAATGGCACTATTCAACTTGAAGGGGCGAAAAACGTTGCCCTAAAGGTTACCATTGCTGCGCTCTTATTTGATGAGCCTGTGCACTTCAAAAATATTCCCGACATAAGCGATATCAAAGAACTGTATCATCTTCTTGAATCAGTTGGGGCACACGTGAAAGAGAATGGGGAAACGGTAACTATTGACCCGACTGGCCTTCATTCTCATGAAGTTGATCTTCTACATGGTTCAAAAATTCGGGTTTCTTTTATGTTGTTTGCACCATTTATAAAAAGGTATGGTAAAGCTCGTATTCCTAATCCAGGGGGCTGTCGAATAGGAGCGCGTCCTATTGATCGGATGATTGATTTGATGAATGCCTTTGGTGTAAAGACAGAGTATGACCACAGTACAGGTTACTATGACGCTACATTAAACGGTGGAGTGCTAAAAGGGACAGAGTATGCTTTTGCAAAAAAAACACATACGGGTACGGAGCTTGCCATTATGTTGGCTGCGATGGCTAAAGGTGAAACAGTCATTAAAAATGCTGCGCTGGAACCTGAAATTGATGATCTTATCTCATTTCTTAACCAATCAGGTGCACAAATCAAACGCAGTGGTGGAGAAATCAACATTTTGGGAGTAGAGCATCTTTCTCACAAGGCTCCTTTCTCTATCATGTGTGATCGTAATAATGCTGTGACTTATGCAGTTGGAGCTCTTGCAACAAGGGGAGATATTCTGATAAAAGGTGCTAAACCCAAACATTTGTCTACGTTTCTTTCTCTTCTTGATGATGCCGGGGGTGGCCATGAAGAGCAGGAGAATGGCATGCGCTTCTTTTATAAAGGCCCGCTTCATGCAACAGATGTGACAACCGCTCCAGAGCCGGGGTTTATGAATGACTGGCAAGCTCCATGGGCAATTCTCATGACACAAGCGGAGGGTATTTCTAGCATTCACGAAACCGTTTTTGAGAATCGCTTTGGATATGTTTCTGAACTTAATAAATTGGGGGCACATATTGAATACTTCCAACCATCTGTAGATGATCCTAACAGTCTGTATCAGTTTGATATCCAAAGTAAGGAAGCTTTCAAGCAAAAATTTCAAGGCATCCGTATTCATGGTCCTACTCATCTTCACGGTGGGGTTATGTCTGTAAGTGACCTGAGAGCTGGGGCGGCGTTGCTGATTGGGGCATGTGTCGCAGAAGGTGAATCTGTTGTGATTGGAACAGATCAAATTGATCGTGGATATGAATACATTGAACATAGGCTGGCGGCTGTTGGTGCAAGTATCCGTCGAATGTAGAAGTCATCCTAAGGCCTTGATTGTGCTGGAAATGACTTCTAGAAGGTTGCCGAAGATTTTGTGTATGGAGCCTGCTATAATGGTTAGATTACTGTATGAGACATCTCATTCATCATCATCTTCGCAAGCATACGATTTCATTCAAGCACGCCTTTGACGGTATTGTATGGGCATGGAAAAGTCAGCCTAACTATCGTGTTCATACGATCATTGCAATAAGTGTTGTCTTGGCGGGGCTCTTTTTTCGTATTGAGCTAATAGAATGGGTGATGCTGACATTTGTCATTGCTGTAGGGCTTGTTATCGAGACAATTAATACGGCACTTGAGGCAACAGCAGATGCTATAACAAGAGAATGGCGCGCAGAGATTAAAATAGCAAAAGATGCCTCCTCGGCTGCAATGCTTACCTATGCAATTGGGGCGAGCATTATTGCAGGCATGATATTCATTCCGAAAATATTTTAGTTATGGCACTGTATCTTTTTGGTTTCTTTATATCGTTCATCATTAACTTTGCTCTGTTTGTACCGTTTATTGATCTACTGTATCGACTAAGATTTCGACGTGCTACCCAACTGACGCGCGATGCCTTCAACAAACGAACCCCGATTTTTGATAAGTTCCATGCGCACAAAGCCGGCACGCCTGTGGGTGGAGGAATTCTCATTATACTCACAACTCTATTCACCTTTACTCTGTTGACGATTGCATTTGTTTTCCTAGGGGAGGATATTGTATCCAATTATCCTAATGTTGTCGCTGAGGTGAAAATACTTCTGTTTACATTTCTATCGTTTTCATTCTTAGGCTTATATGACGATCTTAAGAAAATGTTTCAGATAAAGGACGGCTCCTTTTTTGGATTGAGGCTCAGGCATAAGCTTATCATTGAAATTCTCCTTGCTGGCATCGCAGCTTGGTGGATGTACCATGAGCTCCATATCAGCATTATCAACATCCCTTATTTTGGAGTGTACAACTTGGGCTGGCTGTTTATCCCATTTGCCGTGTTTGTTATTGTGGCCTTCTCAAATGCCATTAATATTACTGATGGGCTTGATGGACTGTCTTCAGGCACACTTTTAATTGCATTATTTGCATTCTGGATTATTTCAGCGTCTATTCTTGACACGCCTTTGCTCATTTTCATTACTGCTTTTACGGGTGGTCTTGCAGCGTTTTTATATTTCAACATTTATCCGGCACGTTTGTTTATGGGAGACACTGGCGCGCTTTCATTTGGGGCGACATTTGCTGTTATTGGATTGCTGCTCGGTAAGATTTTTGCCGTTGCTATTATAGGCGGGGTGTTTATGCTGGAGATTACCTCCTCATTTATACAGCTTCTCTCAAAAAAGTATCGAGGTAAAAGGGTTTTTGCAGCAGCACCCGTTCATCTCATGCTGCAGCATAAGGGCTGGGAAGAG
Organism: Candidatus Roizmanbacteria bacterium RIFCSPHIGHO2_02_FULL_43_11; assembly: GCA_001789515.1. Taxonomy (GTDB): domain Bacteria; phylum Patescibacteriota; class Microgenomatia; order UBA1406; family HO2-37-13b; genus 2-02-FULL-43-11-A. The sequence goes on along the minus strand of MFZT01000048.1, from coordinate 2,018 downwards.
CCCAAGATAGTCATGAGAGCATGGCTTGTATCTGTGCTTTTTGCGATTCTTGGGTTAATGATCGCATTTCTGAAGTAACCTTCGGAGTTGTCTGGAGCCTCAGGATAGCGCAAAGGAGATCATTGTCAATTTACCCCAAAGATAATAATGGAAAAGGCTCGTATGTTTGAAATTTGCACGTTTATAGTTGATCATCCAACTGGAAGGATTTTGTTTTCATATAAGATTCACATGACATCAGGGAAACACATTGAGTTTACAGAAGAACTTACCCTACCAAAGCCACTTGATGAAAGTTTGACAAACGAACCAAGTGTAATGAAAACGCTCTCTGCACTGCACATGCTCTTGGGAACGAGTTACTTCAAGATGTATGCACCCGAACTCATAACACACCCGTATACCCTGTCAAAAATTGAAGCTGATTTCTGGCACAGTATCTATACCAAAGGCATGGGTGAATTTTATTATGTAAATAA
>MFZT01000048.1:0-1516 GCA_001789515.1 Candidatus Roizmanbacteria bacterium RIFCSPHIGHO2_02_FULL_43_11 | reverse complement strand
CTTTTGAGTACAATACGTTACAAAGTCCTCCTCTCTTATTAGAGCATAAGACCAGGCCAAACCTTCAACTCAAGGCGCTCGTCCTTCACGGAGGTGGAAAGGATTCGCTCACCGCAGTTGAGATCGTTAGAGATAGTGGTGTCAACTTTGACCTTTTTTCTCTAAACATTTCACCCATTCAGGAGCTTGCTGCACAGGCGGTTAGTCAGGATGTCAGGGTAGTCAAAAGGGTGGTTGACCAACATATGGTTGAAATGACACAATCAGGGCAAGCATACACTGGTCATGTGCCTATTTCTGTAATCTATGCATTTGTAGCCTTGCTGTATGCACTTATCCATGGATATGACTCTATTATTGCTTCAAATGAAGCAGGTGCTGACTATGGAAATGTCAATTACCACGGTATGCAGGTGAATCATCAGTGGGCAAAGTCATTGGAGGCAGAAAGACTGACGCAGCAATATATAAGCAATGTAATAACTGAGAATGTTAGTTATTTTTCTCTCCTCAGGCCATTTCATGAAATTAAAATTGTTGAGATGTTTTCTCGTTTTGAGAAATACTTTACGTCATTTTCAAGTAGCAACCATCATTTCACCATTCAAGATGGAAAGTCATTGCGCTGGGATCTCTCCTATTCAAAAGGGAAAGTTGAGTTTGTCTTTGCTTTGTTTGCGGCATTTCTCCCGAAAGAAAAAGTGATGACTATTTTTGAGGAGGATCTTTTTGCTCGATCAGATGTATTACCCCGGTATCAAGAATTACTTGGTAGAAAAGGGGTGAAGCCTCTAGACTGTGTCGGGACTTCGGAAGAAACCGCAGTTGCCATGTATGTGGCTCACCAGGGCGGGGAATATAAAGGGGAGCCGGTTATGAGCTATTTTGAAAAGGAAATACTACCTTCTGTGAGTGGAAACATTAAAAAAATGCAAGATCAGGTATTAAGCTATGGTAATGATTCAGGTATCCCTGGTATTTTCAAGGACGCTTTGCTGCGTGCCTATAGTGGTCAAAAGGCATACTCATCTTCATAATCAATCCTTTCCCAGTATCCTCTCCAAAATTCTCCCTGCCATTGTGCGTATTCACCTTCTTTCCCAGGGTTTGGGCGGCAAGGAGTGTGAATGTGAACCTCTAGAGGGTTCTGTCTGGCCACATTGCGTGCCATCATTTGTGTATCAAAGAAGCTCTGAAGCATTTGAACAAGTTTTTCTGTGTTAAATCCTTCTGGAACATGAATGCGCAAGTAATCCCCGTTGGCAAAACCAAAGAAGTAATCAATGACCTGTGCAACGGTAAGCCCTTCTGCTTTGAGATGACGTTGCCCATCAAGGATGTATGCATGGCTGTCAACAACAGTAAGCCTGGGCATTTCAACAGGAGACGCAGTGTTAAATTTCCCAAAAATACACTCAATGATTCCGGCCATATCGCCGAGTATAGCACATATATGCTAAACTAAGGCAATGAAACTTGGTGAGTTGCGTAGATATAAAAAAATTCTTATTTTAGG
>MFZT01000047.1:14393-29951 GCA_001789515.1 Candidatus Roizmanbacteria bacterium RIFCSPHIGHO2_02_FULL_43_11 | reverse complement strand
TACAAGATTTCTTCCCCGGCGCAAGCCGGGAGCGTGCCAGGTGGAACAACCCCCGGGCGCCAATTGGCGCCTGGGGGACCCACATCACTATTATGGAGCGTCAAAATCCCCATAGCCCTCAGGCATTAGCAGAAATGGCTATAACACGATATGACGAATTAATGAGGCGATGCCGGAAAGATGAAGCTCTGGACGTACTCAATCGAGCATCAGGACATGGTGATGAAATGAATGAAGTCGGAATTATTATCTGCGAAATACTTCAGGTAAGAGCGCAAGAAGCTTTAAATATGGCGAGATATCGTGTCCGCAGAGCGGAAGGACTGATGCGGGTTGCTGAATCTGGTGGCTCCCAGGAACCTTTAGGGTGGGTTGTATCTGATGCCCAGGACCGAGACTAAAACATCTTGCCCATTCTTACTATACCTCTATCCTTCCATCCCTCTATATTCTTCTTTACTTGACGCCTTGCATAGTATATAATCCATTTTGCATGCCAATCATTGGATTTGTAATCGGCATACATACATAATTTCACAGATTGGACCAGGGTTTGGGGCCCCAATCTGGGGTCTTTTTTTTTGAAATGATCGCAAAGGGTATTTTGGGCACAAAAGGGTCAATACAACAGTCCTTTACAAAGGAAGGAGTTCGTATTCCTGTCACAGAAATTCATACGTCACCGTGTTACATTACTGCTATTAAGACTGCTGATAATGATGGATACTGGTCTATTCAACTTGGATTGTGCGAAATGAAAAAAATTAAGAAAACACGACTTGGTGTTTCAAAGAAAGCGGGGATAAAAGCCCCGCTTCGTTTTTTACGAGAGATCCGCTTTATAGACGCGCAGTCAGTTGATAAAGGGCTGAAGGTAAGAAATATCACATTTACACCGGGCCTTGAGATTAAGGCAAACGCATTGTTCACTGTTGGCGATGTTGTAGATGTTACAGGGACGTCGAAAGGAAAAGGTTTTCAAGGTGTAGTAGCTCGCCATGGTTTTGCAGGTGGTCCTCGTACCCATGGGCAGTCTGACCGTGAAAGAGCACCAGGTTCGATTGGAAGTGGTACTACTCCGGGACGTGTGTATAAAGGAAAAAAAATGGCTGGGAAAACAGGTAACGAAACAGTAACAGTGAGAAAATTATCTGTTGTAGAGGTTGGAGATAACTTTTTAAAGGTTAAAGGCATTGTTCCGGGAGGTATTAATGGGCTTCTGATAGTCAAATCAGGTTCTCCTGTACAAGAATCTCAGACAGATCTTCCTGATACACAAACAGTTGAGGACCTGCAAACAGACGTACATGTTGACAGTAATTCTCACTGATATGGCAGGAAAAAGAACAACGAAACACATAGAGGCAACTGTCATGGTAAAAGATGTGAGCGGAAAGGAAATTGAGCCACTTGAACTCCCGCAGGATATCTTTGGCATTACAGCGTCAGATAAACTTCTTGCCCAGTATGTGCGTGTTTATCTGGCAAATCAGCGACAGGGAACTGCTCACACAAAAACCCGTGCTGAAGTGAATGCAACAACCAAGAAAGTGTATAAGCAGAAAGGGACAGGGAGAGCTAGACACGGCGCCAGATCGGCATCGCTTTTTGTAGGAGGAGGAGTTACGCATGGTCCAAAACCTCGGAGTTTTTCTCTTAAACTCAACAAAAAACAACGGGCAAAGGCTCTTTACTGTAGTTTAAGCCTCAAGGCACATGATAGTATGATCCAGGTCCTTGGTGGGTTAGAAGGCCTTGATGGAAAAACAAAGGCAGCGGGCAATGCGCTTAAAAACTTAGGGTTAAACACGGGAAAAACTCTGATAGTCTATGCTCCAGGTGAGGGAGCTCATCTGCGTAAGCAATTTTCTAATATTAAAACGCTTTCCAGCAGTCAAGATAGGCTCTTAAATGCCTATAAAGTGCTACGGGCAGATACTGTGGTCTTTACACGTAGTGGGTTTCAGGACTTTTTAACATTTCGTCGAGGAAAAACAGAATGAAAATTCAGGATGTTCTAAAAAAACCAGTCATTACAGAAAAAGCAATGTCAAAGGGTCCGATGTTGGGCTACATGTTTGATGTGAACCTTCGGGCTAATAAACATGATATCAAGGATGCGGTAGAAAAAATCTTTAAAGTTGAGGTGAAAGAAGTAAATACGTCTGTTCGCAAAGGAAAAACGCGCAGAACTGGTCGAAAAATGAAGCCTAAAGAATTATCTGATGTAAAAAAAGCATATGTGGTACTAAAGAAAGGTTCGATAGACATTGTCCCGAAAACTTAAAATATGAGACTATCGCATACGAAACCATATAAAGGATTGATTGAGATTTTGAAAAACAGATCAGGTAGAGATAACACAGGTACTATTTCTGTACGTCATAGAGGTGGCAGGCAAAAAAGGTATTACCGCATTATTGATTTCAAACGTGATAGAAGAGATGATCCGGCAAAAGTGATGAGTATCGAATATGATCCAAATCGGACAGCGAATATTGCGTTAGTAGAATACAAAGATGGGGAAAAGCGATATATTCTTCACCCTGATGGATTGAAAGAAGGAGATGCAATTTTGGCAGGCAAAACTGACAAAATAAAGCCAGGAAACGCAATGATGCTCAAGGATATTCCGCTGGGGACAGAAATTCATAATATAGAACTATACCCAGGCAAAGGTGGACAAATAGTGAGAGGAGCCGGTTCCAGCGCTGTTATTGTTGCCAAGGATGCGACATATGCCGACATTAAATTGCCATCCAAGGAAGTGAGAAAAGTCTCTGTTGTTTGCTATGCTACAGTAGGACGTTTAAGCAATATTGGGCATAAACTTGAAAAAATCGGAAAAGCTGGCCGCTCAAGACTTATGGGGATTCGTCCAACTGTGCGTGGTGTTGCTATGCATCCGGGCGCACATCCTCATGGAGGAGGTGAAGGTCGCAGCTCGCAAGGTATGCACCCAAAAACAAAATGGGGTAAACCTGCCAGGGGCGTTCGCACTCGTAAAAACAAGTGGAGTAGCGCATTAATCGTTAAGTCACGACGAGTACATTAATATGGAAGTAAGGTCATATATAAAGTACGTTAAGATGTCACCTTTGAAGTTGAGGGCCTTAGTCAGTACAGTTAAAGTTTTGCCACCGAAGGTTGCACTTGACCGATTAAGTCTGAGTAAGACTCGGAGTGCAAAATTTTTGTATAAAGCATTAAAATCGGCTGTTGATAATGGGAAAATAGCACAGGGGTTTGACGTTTCAAAGGCGCATATTAAGACTTTGAAAGTGGATGAAGGACCTGTCCTAAAGCGCTTTAGAGCAGGGTCAAAGGGTATGGCAAAACCGTATGTACGTAAATCATCACACATTACTGTTGTTATTGAGCAAAAAGAGGTGGTGAAGGAGAAAAAAGTTAAGGCTTCACGTAAGAAATCTGAAGTCAAAAGTGTTACCAAAAAATAACTATGGGACAAAAGGTTCATCCAAAAGGTTTTCGTATTGGGGTCACCAAGATGTGGGATTCGAGATGGATGTTTCCACAAAAAAGATTGTATAAGGAAAGTCTTTTGAGTGACATTAACATTCGCAAGGGTATATTTGAGAAATTTAAATTCGCGTATATTACACAAGTTGAGATAGAGCGTGCCATCAATCGTATTGTTGTCATAATTCACGCTGTCAAGCCAGGTATGATCATCGGTCGTGGTGGCAAGGGTCTAGAAGACGTAAAAAAATTCATTATCGATACCCTTGGCGAGAAGAAGGTTAAGGATGAAAAAATCAAGATTGATCTCAAAATTGAGCCAGTAAAAAAACCATTCTTGAGTGCATACTATGTCGCTCATGATATTGTGTCTAAATTGGAACGTAACATGCCGCACAGATCATTAGCGCATCACACCATTGATCGTGTTATTGAGGCTGGTGCCAAAGGTGTTAAAATCCAACTTAGTGGCAGAATACGTGGAGCAACAATTGCAAGAAGGGAGAAGTATGCAGAAGGAACAGTTCCGACATCAACTCTACGTGAAGATGTCGACTATGCACAAATTCCTGCAGCAACGAAATCAGGGTATGTTGGTGTAAAAGTTTGGATTGCAAGAAAAGCAGAGGGGTTTTAGTTAAAACTAGTTATAACTAGTTCACCTAGTTCAACTAATTATGTTGTTACAACCAAAAAAAAGAAAATTTAGGAGAGAGTTCAGGGGTATTTGGCGAAAAATTGCTGTAAAAGGTACTTCTGTAAATTTTGGAACACACGGAATTAAAAGTCTCGAGAGTGGGTATATAACAGATAGACAGATTGAGGCTTCTCGTGTAGCTTTGGCTCGATTAACTCGAAAGATTGGAAGATTTTGGATTAGAATTTTCCCACATAAACCCTACACAAAAAAACCACCCGAAGTCACAATGGGTGCAGGGAAAGGTGATATTTCTCACTATGTTGCTAGTGTTGCTCCAGGAACAATTATGTTTGAATTTGAAGGACTTGACCAGGATAGTATACAGAAAGCATATAGGGATGTATCATCCAAGCTTGGTGTAAAGACAAAATTAGTGGAAAAACACATATGAAACGTGCTGATATTGAAAAAATAAAACAATTAGATCCTGAAAAATTGCAGGTACAGGAAGGTGAGAGAAGAAAGGAAATTGCACAGCTTATTATGCAGATGCGGGTAAAGAATTTGAAGAACACCAATATTATTGCACAGAAGAGGAAGGAACTTGCTATTGTGTTAACAATTATGCGCCAAAAGCAATCATAAGTATGGCAAAGCTATTAACAGGAAAAGTGGTTTCAACAAAAATGGCACAAACTGTTGTTGTGCAGGTTGAGCGTGCCTATTCGCATCCTTTATACAGAAAAAAGATACAACGTCATAAAAAATATAAAGCTCACATTGATGCTGATATGAAGATTGTTGAAGGTGACAAGGTAGATATCCAGGAGTGCAGACCAATTTCAAAAGATAAAACATTTAAGGTAGTAAAAATTCACAAGTAAAGACTAATTTTAAAACATCATGTTACAGCTAAGATCAACATTAAATGTTGCCGATAATAGTGGTGCAAAGGAGGTATATGTTATTGGCATTCCAGGTAAAGGTAATAAAAAATTTGCCCATCTTGGGGATGTTGTATCTATTGTAGTAAAAAAGGCTGATCCATATGGTCAAGTTAAAAAGGGAGACAAAATACATGGGATTATTGTCCGAACGCGAAAAGAGGTTCGGCGTAAAGATGGCAGCTATATTCGATTCGACGACAATGCATGTGTAATTTTACAAGGTCCTAAGTCTCAAGAACCAAGAGGCACGCGGTTCTTTGGGCCACTTGCCCGTGAAATTAGAGATCTTGGGTATAACAAAATTTCAAGTTTAGCTTCGGAAATTTATTAACATGAAAATTCGCAAAGGAGATAAAGTCCGAGTTATTACAGGGAAGGATAAAGGAAAGGAAGGCGTAGTCGAGCGTGTATATTCAAGGCAGAATACTGTGCTTGTTCAGGGTCTGAATATGTATAAACGGCATATGAAGAAGAGTGAAAAATTTCCTCAAGGTGGTGTTATTGATATTCCTCGGACTTTACATGCTTCTAATGTTATGAAAATTACATCAGGAGGGAAAGAAACGACGCGGATTGGTTTTATTGTTGAGGGCAAAAAAAAGTTTCGATTTGAAAAAAAAACAGGGGAAAGGATCAAGTAATTAAAACAATCATATGGGAACACCACTTAAAAAGTACTATTTAGGAATCTTGAAGGACTTGCAGAAAGACCTCTGCACAAAAAATATCCATGCAGTGCCAAGAATTACCAAGGTTGTGGTAAATGTCGGCGTTGGAGAGGCTGCTTCTAACAAGAATATCATTGATAAAGTTGTGCAAGACATTACTCACATTACAGGTCAAAAACCAGTTATCACAACAGCCCGTAAGTCAATTTCTGCATTCAAAATTAGAAAAGGTTTGGCAATTGGTGTGAAGGTTACCCTTCGAGGTGATAATATGTATATCTTTCTTGATAAATTATTTAAGGTTGTTTTACCACGAATACGAGATTTTAGAGGCATTCCCGAAACAAGTCTTGACAAGAACGGGAATTTGAGTATCGGTGTTCCCGATCAAACCCTTTTCCCTGAAATAGATTATGATAAAATAGACAAGATCAGAGGACTAGAGATTACAATTGTTACATCAGCCCGGATCTCTTCTGATGCTCGAAAAATGTTCGAGAAAATGGGGCTGGTTTTCATGCAAAAATCATAGCAGTCATTATTATGGCGAAAAAATCATCATTAGAGCGAGAGAAGAAGAGGGAGCACCTGAGTGCGAAATATGCTGAGCTTCGAAAGGAGCTCAAAGCTAAAGGGGAATATGCTGCTCTGCAACAACTCCCACGTAATGCTAGTCCAGTGCGGTTAAAAAATCGGTGTCTTGTCACTGGTCGAAGCAGAGGCTATATGCGCAGATTCGGCGTGTCACGTATCGTTTTTAGAGAAAAAGCTCTATTAGGCGAGATACCGGGTGTAAAGAAAATTTCGTGGTAGGGATAGAAGTATAGAAGAATAGAGAGCATAGAAGGGTAGTGGGGAAGGAAATATAGATTAGTTCACCCAGTTCACCCAGTTCACCTAGTTCACCGAATTATAACTAAATCATGGCGAGATCACTAAAAAAGGGTCCATATGTCGATCAGAAGCTTCTCCAAAAGGTTATGAGGCAGAAGGAGGGTAGTAAATCTGAAACTATTAAAACATGGGCTCGAGCATGCCAAATTCCGCCGGAATTTGTGGGGCATAGGCTGAGTGTTCACAATGGCAAAAAGTTTATTGATGTTTTCGTTAGCGAGGGAATGGTGGGACATCGCCTTGGAGAGTTTGCTCAAACACGATCATTTAAGGGGCATGGTACAGTTACAAAGAGAGTTTTAGAAAAGACATAATATGAGCGCACATATCGATCTAGCAATACGTATAAAAAACGGATATCTTGCACAAAAGGACCTTATTGAAGGCACATATTCTCGCTTGAATGAAAATATTGTAGCGATTTTAAAGGAAGAGGGTTACATTAAAGACTTTGAGGTCAAGACAGATAAAAATAAAAGTACACTTGCGATTACTCTACTCTATCGCGATCGCGAGCCTGCAGTGCAAAATATTAAAATTCATTCTCGGCCGGGACAACGCCGATATGCAAAGATGGAAGAGGTAAAATCTGTACGCGGAGGCTTAGGAGTTGCTTTGATTTCGACCCCAAAAGGGGTAATGACAGATCGAAAATCCCGTGCAGAAAAAATCGGAGGTGAGGTTTTGCTGAGTGTATGGTAGGAGTGTAGAAGGATAGAGAGCATAGAAGGATGGAAGGGTAGTGGGGAAGGAAATATGGATTAATTCACCCAAGTTCATCTAGTTCATCTAGTTCACCTAAGTTATAACTAGTTCCAACAAATTACAACCAGTTCAACTAATTGCGATGTCAAAAATAGGCAATAAACCAATTAATATCGAAGAGAGCGTTGAAGTAGAGATCTCTAATGCCTTAGTCAATGTTAAGGGTCCTGAAGGAGAATTGACTGTCAATATCCCGAAGGAAATAACGGCGACAAGGGTTGATAAGGACATACTTTTCCAACGTCTTAGTGAGGCAAAAAAAGTACGATCACTGCATGGCCTAATAAGAAGTTTAGTCGCAAATGCTGTATTGGGAGTAACCAAACCATGGGAGAAGACGCTTGAGGTGGTAGGAACAGGATATAGGGTCAAATTAAAAGGTAAAAACTTGGTATTTGAGGTGGGATATTCACACCCAGTTGAATTTCATGAAGTACAAGGGCTGACATACATAGTAGATGGAAATAAGGTCACGATATCAGGAATAGATAAGCAATTAGTTGGTGAAGTTGCACATAAGGTTAAATCAATCCGCAAACCTGATCCGTACAAGGGGAAGGGTATCCGTTACAGTGGAGAGTTAATCCGTCTGAAGCCGGGAAAGAAGGCTAAGACAGCATAACATATGAAAAACAGGCTTATTAAAAGAAGGGAAAGGATAAAACAGAGGGTGAGATCTAAAATCGTCAGGCGTAGTGAACATCCGCGCATAAGTGTTTATAGGTCAAACTCCCATATTTATGCACAGGTGATTGACGATTTTAAAATGCAAACTTTGGCTGCCGCGAGTGATGCAAAGCTGGGGTCAGAAAAAATGAACCGTATAGAGAAAGCACGGACAGTGGGTCGTGAATTAGCCGAAATTATGAAGAAAAAGCACATTAAACAGGCTGTCTTTGACAGAGGCTGCTACCCGTATAAGGGTCGAGTTAAGGTCTTAGCTGAGGCAGTGAGAGAAGCTGGCGTTACTATATAACTATGAGCAGACCGACGTACAAAATAGACAATCAGGGTTTTGCAGAAGAAGTTCTTGAGATTAAGAGGGTCTCGAAGAAAACAACAGGAGGGAACTCTATTAGCTTTACTGCACTTGTTGCCGTTGGGGATAGAGAAGGTAAAATTGGCCTTGCTTTGGGTAAAGGGCATGAAGTGCCACAGGCTATTCAAAAAGCTGTCAAGCATGCTAGGAAGGCCTATATTACAGTACCCATTCATAATGAGACGCTTCCACACGATGTTAACGTAAAGTTTAAATCAGCACATATTATCTTGAAACCAGCACCACAGGGGACAGGCTTGAAGGTTGGAGGAGTTGTTAGAACAATACTTTCCTTGAGTGGAGTGAAAAATGCCTCGGGAAAGATACTCCGCTCACGCAACAGCACTACAAATGCATATGCTGTTATGAAAGCGTTAAAAAGTCTGCGAGAAAGATTATAGATATGCTTATACATCAATTACCTGCATTAGTTCAAAAAAAGAAGAAGAGACTGGGTCGAGGACTTGGCAGTGGTGCAGGTGCAAAGTCAGGTAGAGGAACAACACGCCATCAGCGTTCTCGAGAAAGCATTCCTCTACATTTTGAGGGTGGACAAAACAAGATAACGAAAAAATTTCCTTTATTGAGAGGAAAGGGTCGCAATAAATCGATCTTCATGAAACCAGTTTATGTAAACGTAGAGAAACTAAATAAACTTAAAGAGAATACGCGGGTTGATATAAAGACATTGGTTGATAATTTTATTGTGCCGGAAACCTCGTATAAATACGGTGCAAAAATTCTTGGCAGAGGGAAACTGAATGTCTCATTAATAGTAACATTGCCTGTATCGAAGCTTGCAAAAATCAAAATCGAAAAAGCGGGTGGTAAACTTATTGAAGTATGATACAGTCACTGGATAAAATTAAACAATTCCTCAAGGATGAAAGTCTACGAAGGAAAATTCTATTCACACTTCTTATATTTTTAATCTTTCGTGTGTTTGCGTTTTTGCCAGTGCCATCTGTTGACAGGCAGGCTTTAAAGACTATTTTTGGACAAAGTGCTTTTTTTTCACTACTGGATATTTTTTCAGGAGGTACGCTCATTAATTTTTCAGTGATGGCTTTAGGGTTAGGACCATATATCAACGCGTCGATTATTCTTCAGTTGTTTACTGTTATTGTGCCTAAACTGGAACAGCTCAGCAAGGAGGGGGAGTATGGCCGTGCAAAGATAAATCAATATACGCGTTTTCTTACTCTTCCAATCACTATTGCCCAAAGTATTGGAATGTATATACTGCTGAAGAATCAAAATGTTATGAGTAATCTAGGATTTGCAGAATTTATTGGGTTTGTCGTAACTATTACTGCGGGATCATTCATCCTTATGTGGCTTGGGGAGCTCATTTCTGAATTCGGCATTGGGAATGGCATTTCAATGCTTATATTTGCCGGTATTATGGCCCGTATTCCAGTCACATTCGGGAAAGCTCTAACAACAGCGACGCAGGAGAATGCCATTGCGATGACAGTTATCGGTGTATTTATGATACTTGTTATTGCTGCTGTTGTATTTGTCAATCAGGCTGTCCGGAGAGTCCCTGTGTACTATGCAAAGCGGATTCGTGGAAATAGAGTCTATCAGGGATCATCAAATTACCTTCCACTTAGACTCAATCAAGCAGGTGTCATTCCCATCATCTTTGCCATTTCATTTGTTCTTTTCCCACAACTTGTCGGCAGTTTTCTTGCAAATGCAGGAAATCCTGCACTGCAAGGTTTTGCCAGATTATTAGTAAGTACATTTAACCCTCAAGGAGTTCTGTATAATGCATTGTACTTTTTGCTTGTCATAGCCTTCACCTTTTTTTATACAGTTGTGGTATTTAACCCGGAGAAAATTGCAGAGGAGATTCAAAAGCATGGAGGATTTATACCAGGTATTAGACCAGGTACTGCAACAAAGGAATACCTACAGCGCATTGTATACAGAATTACGAGTTTTGGGGCACTCTTTCTTGGTATTATTGCCATACTGCCAGCCATCGTTGCTGCAGCTACCGATAGTAGTAACTTTATCATAGGTGGTACCGGAGTCTTGATCGTAGTCTCTGTAGTACTTGAGTCTTTCAAACTTATGGAAACTCAGGCTGCGATGAAGAGTTATGAAAAGTATCAGTCATAAATTCACAGAGGAATAACTATGGCAAAAAAGAAAGGGCACAGACAACAATTTGGATTACACTGCACTGTATGCAAGACACGCACATACGTTACGCAGAGGAATAAAATCAATACACCAGAGTCATTGACGTTAAAAAAATACTGCCGTGTATGCAGAAAAACAACGGTGCATAAAGAGCAGAAGAAATTAGATTAATACTATGAATATTGTTCTTATCGGCATTCCTGGATCAGGAAAATCGACACAGGGAAAGCTTTTGTCAGAAAAACTTGAGATTCCATATATCGCAATGGGAGGTATTCTCAGAGATATTGCAGACGAAAGTACGAAGAGGGGAAAACGGATTAAAACAACTCTGGAACATGGGGATCTTTTACCAGATGATGAGGTTATTGCAATTGCACGGGAATATCTGTCCAAACCCGAAAACAGTCACGGCTATATCATAGACGGATTTCCTCGTACTGTTAATCAAGCACAAAATTTTTCACATGACATTGATACAGTACTCTTGGTAATGCTTGATGATAAAGAAGCCTTATGGCGCATCGCCCTAAGAATTGATCCAAGAAACGACCAGTCAGCAGCAACAATTATGCATCGACTGAAGGTTTTTCACAGAGACACGGATCCACTGATTGAGTTTTACAAACAGGCTGGGGTGCTGCATGAAATTGATGGATATCCGTCAATAGAAGAAGTCCACACAGCAATTTTGAAAGAGCTGGGGCATGATACGGTTTAAGTCGGAGAAAGAAATCCAAGATATGCGCATTGGTGGAAAAATGCTGCATGAAGTGATTTTGTTTGCTGAGAAAAACGCCCGATCTGGCATCACGACTCTTGAACTCAATAATATACTTGAAAAAAAGATTCTGTCTCTTGGTGGAGAGCCGGGGTTTAAAAAGGTACATGGGTATTCATGGGCATCCTGTATCTGTATCAATGAGCAGATAGTCCATACTCCTCCTTCTGAAAGGGTAATCAAAGATGGGGATGTGGTAACAATAGATATCGGAGTCTTCTATAATGGACTTCATACTGATTCTGCAACTACGATCCAAGTACCACCTAATGATTCAAATGTTACCCACTTTCTTGAAACGGGACGAAAGGCTCTGCACAAAGCAATCAAAGTTGCCTATGGTGGTAATAGAATTGGGCATATTTCACTTGCGTTTCAATCAACAATAGAGGAACAGGGATATTCAATAGTTAAAGAGTTAACTGGTCACGGCGTAGGAACTGAATTGCATGAAGACCCATACATTCCATGTTTTCTTGACAAACCTTTGGAAAAAACCTTGAAATTACAACAAGGAATGACTCTGGCACTTGAGGTGATGTATACTATGGGGAAGTCAGAAATCACACATGAGTCCGGTGGCTGGTCCATAAGAAGTGCCGATCATAGTGTTGCCGCAACGTTTGAGGCTTCTGTTGCTTTGATGGAAAAAGAGACTTTTATTTTAACGTAGCCCTATGGTACAATATAAAGCTTATGATGCAGGCAGATGATGTAATACGTGTGACCGGGCAAGTTGAAGAGAACCTTCCCAACACTCTGTTTCGTGTAAAGCTTGATGAGCAGTACAGTGGTAGGTTGTTAATCTGCTACTTGTCAGGGAAAATGAGAAAAAACTATATAAAGATTCTCCCCGGAGACAAGGTGGAGGTTGAAGTTACGCGCTATGATCCAGATCGTGGCCGTATTCGATACAGAAGATGAAGGTTCAAGCATCAGTGAAGAAAATATGCAAAAATTGCGAAATCCGGATTAGAAACGGTCGCAGAGTTGTCACATGCATAAACCCAAAGCATAAGCAGAGACAGGGGTAATCTTACTTGTCAATGTATAGTTTCCCTTTTTTATTTATTATAGCTTGAAATTGAGTTAAAGTTCAAAAAATGGTACGTATTTCAGGACAAAATTTGCCAGATGAGAAAAACATTGACTTTGCACTAACCCAGATTTACGGTATTGGGTGGACAAGGTCAAAAAACATCTTAAAAAAGGCTGGCCTTTCCGAGAACATTAAGGTCAAGGATCTTACAGAAAAACATGTCCAAATGCTTCAGCAAGGGGTATCTGAGTACAAAGTTGAGGGAGAATTAAAGGAAGAAGTCAACCTGAATATCAAGCGACTACGGGAGACAGGATCGTACCGAGGGTTGCGTCATGCAAGAGGTCTACCAACACGTGGGCAAAGGACTCGATCAAACGCTCGCACGAATAGAGGGAAGAGGAAGACCGTTGGTGCCTTCAAGAAAGATGATATTGCACGTATGCAACAACAGCAAAAAAAGAAAACATAATATTTGCGATACACTATGAACAAAAAGAGCAAAACAGAAAAAATCGTTGAGAAAGGGCGTATTTACGTAACATCAACGTACAATAATACGTTGGTCACGTTGACTGATAATGAAGGTCAGCCATTTCTTACGGGCTCATGTGGAATGTATGGCTTTTCAGGCACACGTAAATCAACGCCGTATGCATCGACAGTGACTGTCCAATCAACGTTGCAAAAAGCCCTGGATGAAAACAATATGCGAGAAGCATCTGTGTATATTAAGGGAATTGGGCCAGGAAGAATGGCCGCTCTTAAAGCAATCAGGGCTTCAGGGGTCGATATTATTAAGATTATGGATATTACGCCAATCCCTCATAATGGTGTTCGACCACCTAAAATGAGAAAAGGATAACAATTAATATGAGATACACTGGCCCGCGAAACAAATTGGCTCGTAGAGAGGGTATTGACCTTGGACTGAGAGGTATTGGTACCAAAGCTCACGCAAGTTTGCTGCGCCGAATGAATATTCGGCCTGGACAGAAACCAAACACGCGCTATCCAAAAGTGACCGAATATGGCCTCCAATTGAGGGATAAGCAAAAAATCCGACGTATGTATGGACTTACAGAATCACAATTGCATAAATACTTTGAGGAGGCAAGTCGAACGCTGGGGAATACCAGCACTCTACTCATTCAACTCCTCGAATCCAGACTTGACAATGTGGTATATAAACTTGGATTTACTCCAACAAGGGCTGCAGCCCGGCAACTTGTTAATCATGGACATTTTCTGGTAAATAACAACAAATCAACGATTCCTTCAATGCAGATCAAGGTGGGTGATATAATTTCATTTAAAAAAGGAGCGACAACACAGATTCCTTATGTAAAAGAGATGATTGACAGAAAAGATATTACTCCTCCTGATTGGCTTCAGAGAAAAGCAACTCTTGGCAAGGTCATTAACAAACCTGGCATTGATATGCTTGTAGAGGAGATAAATCTGCAGGCCGTTATTGAGTTTTACTCACGTTAAATTTTATGTTGGAGCCTAATTTTACAACGAAAAAAATAGAATCAAGTGCAACGTATGGGAAATTTGAATTTTCTCCATTGCCTGCAGGATTTGGTAATAGTATGGGGAATGCCCTACGCAGGGTTTTGCTGTCAACCATCGAAGGAGCTGCAATCACCTATGTAAAGATCAATGGTATGGTCCATGCTTTTTCAACACTTGAGGGCATCAAAGAATCTGGGCTGGAGATCATTCTTAATCTCAAAGAGCTTCGATTTAAAACCGCCGGGAATGGACCTTTTACCATGGATTTTTCGGCAAAAGGGAAAGGCAAGATAAAAGGGGCTGACTTTAAAGGTGGAGATATTGATGTTGTAAACAATGATCAATACATTGCTGAAATCACCTCTGCGAGCGCAAAACTCGACATAAGCCTTACCGTTGAAAAAGGTATCGGGTTTAGTCCATCTGAAGAAAAGGAGAAAAAAGAATTTGGCCTTCTTGCCATGGATTCAGTCTTTTCACCTGTTACAAGATCTGCCTTTACAGTTTCAGATGAACGTGTGGGACGCAGAAGCAACTTTGATAAATTAACGCTTGAAATTTGGACAGACGGTTCAGTCACACCGAACGATGCATTAAAAGATGCTTCTCATACACTTGGTTCGTACTTTATTTACATCATGTCTGGGAATGATGACTCTGAGCGAAGGAGTAAAAATGAAAGTGCGCTTGCAAGCAAAGATGGCAAAGAGGTAGATCCACAGGTATATGAGATTATTATTGACGAACTTGATTTGCCAACCAGAGTGATCAATGCCTTACTAAGGGAGAAGATCGAGACAGTTGGAGATCTTGTTGAACGAGGCCAGGAAGCCCTGGTAAATCTCAAAGGCGTCGGGAGAAAATCGATCACGCTTATTGAAAAGGAGATCGAGAAATTAGGAGTTACCCTTGAAGATAAGTCATGAGGCACGGGGTGAAGAAAATCAAATTCAGCAAAGGGCAAGATGCTCACCAGGCCTTGATGAGAAAGCTCGTTTTAAACTTTATTAAACATGGGAGAACAGAGGTAACTCTTACCAAGGCAAAGGCTCTCAAGAGTGTTGTAGACAGGCTTACAGCAAAAGCTATCCGGGGAGAACCTTCAGACAAGCAAGTGCTTATGCGCTATCTTTCTCATAAGCATGCTATACGTGCTATGACGGATGAAGTGGTCCCAGTAATGAAAGGCAGAACTGGCGGATATGTGTCACTTGTCAAACTTGGCCCTCGCCAAGGAGATTTTGCTGAAATGGTTCGTGTTGAATGGATAGAAAAACTGCAAAAGGTCCAGCAAGCGGAGCCAGTCAAGGATACGCAAAAAAGCACGCCTCCAGCAAAGTCAGTTAAAAGAGTAAAAACACTATGACGCATCTTACACATACAACACACGCAACAAAAAATGAGGATGTCGTGAGAATGTGGCATCTTATTGATGTGAAAGGACAAGTGCTTGGCCGTATGGCAACAGATATAGCGGGAAAACTTATGGGAAAGGGTAAGCCCTCATTTTCATCACATGTAGATGGTGGCGATCATGTTATTGTCATAAATGCGCAACATATTAAAATAACAGGAAGAAAGGAGCAGCAGAAAATATATACTCGCTATTCTGGGTATCCAGGGGGTTTAAGAA
>MFZT01000047.1:12799-14372 GCA_001789515.1 Candidatus Roizmanbacteria bacterium RIFCSPHIGHO2_02_FULL_43_11 | reverse complement strand
GGAAACGCACCCTCATCAGAATAAGTTAGCACATTGATCACATGGTAAAGAAGGCTAAAACAGTGACATATTATGAAGCAATTGGGCGAAGGAAATCTGCTGTGGCTCTTGTTCGTCTTTATATATCACCAAAAGCAAGTAAGACAACGTCGTCTATGAATAAAGGAGATTTCCTTATTAACAGCATTCCGGCAAAGGAATATTTTCAATTTGAACCGTATGTTCAATTATTCCAACTCCCTTTGCACGTTGTGGATGCACTGGAAAGGTTTGCGATCTCTGTTATTGCAACAGGCGGTGGGAAAAGAGGCCAGCTTGATGCCGTACGATTAGGGCTTGCACGTGCCCTTGAGCAAGCAGACGAAAACAACAGAAAAAAGCTTAAAGCCGAAGGTCTTTTAACGCGTGACTCGCGTGTTCGGGAGAGGCGCAAGGCTGGAACCGGAGGTCGTGCAAGGCGAAAGAAACAGTCACCAAAGCGATAATGCCTTAAAGCTATCCTGAGCCAACAAGATATACTGCCCTCCACGGCCTATATGACGAAAAAAAGGTCTTATCTTGGGTAATGACTCCATCCGTATCTTTCACTTTGTAGGTGAAGGTTGACTTTGCACCTGGCGCAGCCCAGTCGACCTGTTTAGTTACTCCTCGAGGAATAGAAGGGTCGTCCTGGTATAACGGTTCAGGGGCAGCAACGTGTCCATAAACTTGAGCATCAGAGAGTTCGATAGTTCGGCCGTCCTTTTTCCCATAAAACTCGAATACAAGAAGTTTCTTCCGGCTGTCCACAATTGATTGGATGAGAATATAGGCAGGCGTATCATTTTTGAACTTGAAGTCAACAGATGGCGCAAAAACTGTTGCATCAAATCCGGGCTTTTGATCATTTTCATAGTATCTCACTCGATATGCGTGAGCGTGACGTTCAATAATAGGAAGCCCAGTATTTAAGGCAGCTCTAAAAAGAGTTGTAGAGTCCTGACAAATGCCCCCACCATCGCCAAGCACCGTACGTCCTTCTTTGATAATATACCCAGGCTTAAACCCTGTTGCCTGCGATATGTCTCCAAGAGCCTTATTGAACGAAAAAACTTCTCCTGGAGCAATGAGAATACCATGCAGTTTGTATGCAGCATGAGTGAGATTGTATTCTCTCTCAGGGGATGAATGAGTAAAGTTAGATACCCCTTCTCCAATTTTCTCTTCAATACCAAACCTATTAATGTCCCCAATTGTTACGCTAGGTTTCACAGATTCACTTCGAATTTGAAAAGTTCTATTCGCAATGGTGTCAGCATGCTGCGCTAAATATTGCTGAATTTCCTGCAGTGACAGGTCGGAGGAGATGCGAATACCCGGTTTCTCAACACGAAAACTTGTGACTTTTCCTTTTTTAAATTCAAACAGAGCATCCTGGGGATAAATATTATAGATCTCTTCTAGTAGAGCCATATAATCCTCTATAGGATCAAGATTGTAGGAGAATGTGTAGTTGAATGAGTACGTTGCCAGTCGAAAAAATGATGATATCGTCTGAAGAAGTGCGCTAGGGAAATGAGGGGATCTCCCGATG
>MFZT01000047.1:9930-12791 GCA_001789515.1 Candidatus Roizmanbacteria bacterium RIFCSPHIGHO2_02_FULL_43_11 | reverse complement strand
ATGATCAGAAATGCCTTGGGTATCATATGCAAAGCGAAGCGTTGTGCCGGAGAATGTTGCTACAGTATCTTGATAGAATATGGTGAGTGTAATATCCTCCAGTGCCTGATTTTTTTCCTTATACAAACGCTCTATGTCTTCTCGAGTATATCCCTCAAAACTCACTCCATTTACAACGACTTGAGGATAAACTCGATCGGCATATTTCTTTTGCATGTCAAAGATATAGAAAGACGCAGCAGCAATGAGTGTAATAGTAAAAATGATCGTAAAAAGTAATGATCGGGTAAAGAGTTTTAGTATTCCCACTTTGAATTTATGTGACGATTAGACTAGAATAATTATACATTATAGTATGGCAGACAGCAGCGTGACAAACAAGGAATCAATGGAACCTCAACCTATTATGGAAACAGTTCCTCTTGATGATGTTACAGAAAGGAATACTCAGCAACCAGAAGTACTGGTTCCAGAGGAAATTCCAGAAGAGACTCCTGAAAACTTAACATCTTCGGATGTTGGCGGCATCTCACCTCCTCCTCTCTCAGATGAAGGTATGTTTGAAAGCGAGGGGAATAAAAAGAAGTATCTCTTTATTATTCTGGGAATCATTGGTGGCTTAACTATTTTTTTTGTCATTTTCGGTGCTATATTTAACCTTTTGCGTGGTAAGTCCAATGAGAAGATTACCTTAGAGTACTGGGGTCTTTGGGAAGATGAAAATGTTATGAAGACAGTAATAGCTGATTATAAGCGAGTTAAGCCCAACATAACGGTTAATTATGTGCCACGAGAACATACTGATTACCGTCTAAAGGTGGTGACGCGTATTAAAGAGGGAGCGGGGCCAGATATTTTTAGATTTCATAACACATGGCTGCCAAGCATCATTGACATTTCAGCTCCTCTCTCCCCTTCGGTCATGAGTAAGGAAGAATATGATAAGACATTTTATGAGGTCATCAGGAACGATCTTAAGGTAGGGGATTCATATTATGGTATTGCGCTTGGCATTGATGGTCTTGTCCTTGTCTACAACAATAGTATGTTCAAACAAGCTGGGATTACGTCAAAGCCTCAGACCTGGGATGATCTTGTCAAGGATGCAGACAAATTACGTGTTGAAGACAGTCAGGGTCTTGTTACTGCAGGCATTGCTCTTGGAACAGCAAACAATATCGAACACTTTTCAGACATTCTTGGCTGGATGCTCTTGCAAAATGGAGCAAGCATCAAAAATCTTGCTGCACCGGAGGCTGTTGAAGTGTTATCAAACTATCGTCAGTTTGCCGAGCCTCAATTGAATATGTGGAATGGACAGATGCCTAAAGATGTTAATGCCTTTATTCAGGGAAAAGTTGGCATGATTATTGTTCCCTCCTGGCATATTCTCAATATTAAGAAAGCTAATGCAGAACTTGATGTTAAAGTTGTTCCTCTCCCAAAATTGCCGGGGAGTTCTCCTATTGGGCTTGCATCATATTGGGTGGAAGGAGTCTCTAAGGCAAGTAAGCATCAGGAAGAGGCATGGGAGTTTCTTAAGTTCCTAAGCTCGAAGGATGTGATGACCAAGCTTTATCAAGAGCAGACAAAGGTTCGACTCTTCGGTGTGCCGTACTCACGTGTTGACTTACGTGACACTCTCATTCAGAATGAATATATCGGCCCTGTTCTGGAACAAGCTCCCTATATGAAAAGCATGCCCGTTTCAGCCAGAACGTTTGACCAGGGTTTAGACGATGAAATTATCGGTTATTTACGTAATGCTGTAGAGGCAACTGAAAAAGGAGTGTCCTACGAAGAGGCCTTTAAAACAGCCTCCGCAGGGGTTTCACAAGTTTTGACCAAGCATAACATCCAATGATACGTTTTCTTAAGGGGAAAGGGGAATCCAAACCAGAATATATTATTGCTATACTTCTTAAGCAAGAAGAGGGAGTGGGCTTTGTGCTTGAGGTTCAACAGGAATCACAATCCATAGCTCTTCTGGATCAGCGAAGTTTTCGTTATTCTAACTCTTGGGAAAGTCTAATATATGATATTGATGAACTACTTTTCAGGTTTGAAACAGATCATAAAATTCAGCTAAAGAAAACGATATTCTTTGTATACTCACACCTTGTCGATTATGAGACAGGAGAATTAAAGCAGACTTATCTTGAAACACTTCAAAAAGCGATTGAAGAGAATGATTTAGAGTCTTTAGGATATTTTGAATTGGATGAGTTGCTGGCGCGATCCTATGCACAAAGGGAAGGGGAGGGTCTGCGTGCAGTATTTGTTGAAATTGATGTTCCAGCCGTGTCTGCATGTGTTTACCAAGGTGGAAAACGTATTTTTGCTGAGACAGTTGCAAAAACGCAGGATTTGGTGGCTGACCTTGAGGAGATATACAGCCATCTTGAGTCCGGGAAGAAATTACCCCCTCGGATTATTATGTATGATTCATCCAGCCTCGAATCTGAGTCACACCATATTCTTACACATAAATGGAACGATGACCTATTCCAACACGCTCCAAAGGTTGAAGTTATGAAAGAGGCAGAAATGCGTCATGCATTTGAGGAAGGAATACATCAACACATTTTTCCAGGTAGTACAACGGTAGTGAGTACAGCTTCAGAAAGCATTGCGGAGCAGGCGCAGGACTCTCTCGATCATGCAAGCCACTCACAGGACATGAATGAGGATGATCATAAAGGCCATCAATCAGTTATGGGGTTTATGATTGGTGGTGAGGTGGGAGATAGAGGGATAGATGGATGGAGGGATAGAAATGTGGAAGGACGCAAGGATGGAAATGTGGAAGTGTGGAAGGGTGGAGAAGGTGTAGGTGTGGAAGTAGGGGAGACTGAATATAA
>MFZT01000047.1:408-9918 GCA_001789515.1 Candidatus Roizmanbacteria bacterium RIFCSPHIGHO2_02_FULL_43_11 | reverse complement strand
GAAAGCGGTTAAAGAGGAGACTCATCAGTTTGGGACAACCATTCCACCATCATATGCTCAACCCGATGCAGTCACAGCATCACATGTTTCCCCGATTGCTGTCGGAAGGTCAATTGTGCAAAAGATCACAAACACGGTATCATCATTACGCATGATTATGTATGGGAAAGGGAAGATCATTATTCTGGGAATAGGCCTGATAGCTTTTGCTATTGTTGGTACACTGCTCCTTCTCTATTTTAACCACTCTGCCGTACTTACGATTATGTACAAACGTGAGCCAATAGAAAAAGATATTACACTCTCAAACATGGATTCTATACAAGAGGTTAAGAAGACCTTTACAGCGGGTGCCTCATCAGCAACAACGGGCCAAAAAGACATTGGTGAAAAAGCAAAAGGCGAAGTGACGGTATACAGTGCAGATGATAAAGAGCGTACTATCAAGAAAAGTACAATACTTACTACTGACGATGGTGTAGAATTTACGCTGGATTCAGACATATCAGTTAAAGCAGCCTCGAAAACTATTACGGATGATGGCGATATTTTAACCTCGACATCAAAAACACAAGCAACACTAACAGCCGTCGAGATTGGGCCAAAATCAAATATTAAACAGGATACAAAATTGTCAATCAGCGACCTACCAAGCACAACGTATTTTGCAAAGGTATCAAAGGCGTTTTCCGGCGGTACGCAGAAAACGATCCAAACAGCCTCAAAAGAAGACCTAGCGAAACTTGATAAGGATATTGAGAAACAGCTCAAGAAAAAAACTGCTGAGTCATTGGCAACGATGTCTTCGCAGAAGAAAGTTATCGAGGCACTTACAAACATTGACATCACGAAACGAAGTTACTCTAAGGAACCTGCAGAAGAAGCGAGTAACGTTCAGGAAACAGTAACAGCAGATGTAGCTTTTTATGCTTACAATGAAGGAGATCTTAGGGAGCAGATACTATCGCAAATTCAAGACGATATTTCTGAAGGATATACATTGGGTACACAAGACCTCGCAATATCTGATATAGCTGCAAAGAAGGATGAGAAGACAAATAAGATTTCTTTGAAGGTGAAAGTCAAGGGAGAACCAGTTATGCAACTTGATACAGCAAAGCTTGCGAAGGATGTTCAGGGATTACCTCTAGATGCTCTCAAACGTGTTATCCAGGATGTCTATAATGCAGATGGATTTGACGCTGAAATTTCAACAGCGCTGCCGTTTTTAAAATCGCGCCTTCCATACTTTTCAAAACACATTGCAATCCGTTTGGAACCTATAAGTGATTAAGAGTATGCCACTCTATAGCTACAAAAAAAAGCCAATAGGCGTACAAAAGAGGATATTGACCGCAATATCATATACAACTATGACGATTGGGGCACTCTTTCTGTTTTGGTCCTTCTATCCGGTAGTTGCCTCAGAGATGTACAACAGAATTTTCATTCAAAGTGATGTGCTTGCACCAGTTCCCGGAAATCAGGCAAACTCAGTTGAACGCGGACTTGCAGTGAAGGGGACACAACAGGCTTTTTCTACAAACCTTGTTGACTATACAAAAGCTTCAGCCTGGTTTATCGATTCAGGCAATCTTGATATTCACGCCTATAGTAGTGATATTAAGGAGTATACCTTGTCTATACCTAAACTTGCGATCGAGGATGCCAGGGTTGTTGTTGCCGGAGATGACTTACTTAAAGGCCTCATTCATTATCTGCCTGAAAATCCACCCGGGATAAATGGTACGGTGAATATTTTTGGGCACTCAACAACTCCAGCTTTAGCAAAGATAGGGGACTATAAAGAAAGGGATGACTATAAGTCGATATTCACGTATCTACCGACATTAGAGATTGGCGATTCATTTTATGTGACCGTTGATACAGTACGATATACCTACGAGGTTTATGACCGTGTTATTATTCGTCCGGATCAAATTAGTGCACTGGAACCAAAATATGATACCTCCTATATAAATCTATATACATGCGTACCTCTGGGGTCGTATGCAAAGCGATTGCAGGTAAAAGCACGACTTAAAGCCTCCCCGATATAGAGGCAATCTCTTCTTCGTTGCCTCGGCCTATAAAGTATGCTAAAATAACCAGGCTTTAAAAGTGTGGTTTTGGCTGATCAGATCAAGGACTATGGACATTTTTGTAAGAATAACCCTTTATGTTGTGCTGATGCTTATTTTTATCGGGGATAACCTTCTGTATCTCTGTGCATCGCTTATACGACTCTATATCTTGGTGTGCACACACCTTGCAAGAGGTATTGTCCGGGCGGTAACTTCTGCTCGCTACGCTAGTGGTAGAGTAAAAACATATATATTGCAAGCTTTTAGAGTTAAGCTTTCTCCTGAACGTGCAACAAGAACCCACAAAAGGGTAAAATTTCGCTATTTCCTACTTGGTGTACTGACAGCAATGATAATAATTTTTATCCAACGATCATACGATCTTGTGCAGTCACTACCGAACCCTCGACTTATTGGGCGAGTGAATTTTTCAGTTTCAACCCAGATTTATGATAGAAACGGCAACCTCCTCTATGATGTATATCGTGATCAAAACAGGACGCCAGTTTCTATTGATACTCTGCCAGAATATGTCATTCAAGCGACTCTGGCAATAGAGGATAAAGACTTTTACAGGCATAATGGTATCTCATTGGTTGGTGGAGTCCTACGGGCTCTCAAAGATACCTACGCAACTGGAGAATTACAAGGAGGCTCTACGATTACTCAGCAACTGGTGAAAGCATCGCTGCTTTCTCCTGAAAGAACATTGGAACGTAAAGCTCGAGAGGCAATACTTGCATTATGGACAGAGAAAATTTATACGAAAAAACAGATACTGGAAATGTATCTCAATCAGGTTTCATATGGAGGAACAGCCTACGGGATTGAAGAAGCAGCTCGATTATATTTCAATACTCCAGCCAGGGACCTTGATATTAATCAGGCAGCATTCCTTGCAGGATTAACTCGTGCACCATCTTTATATTCACCATATGTGAACCCGCTTTTAGCTATGCAACGTAGGAATGAGGTGCTGAGGAGTATGTCTGAGGTTGGGTATATTTCACAAGAGACGTTAGCTTCTCAAGAACAAATTCCTCTTACTGTTGAGCCACCGAAGACATTCCTGCGGGCGCCACATTTTGTTTTCTATGTAAAGTCACTTCTTGAGCAGAAATATGGGTTACGGCAGGTTGAAGAGGGGGGATTACGTGTCATCACAACACTTGATATTACCTTACAGGAAGAGGTCGAGAAAATTTTACGAGATGAACTAAACAAAATTAGCAATTTAAACGTTCACAATGGTGCAGTGTTGGTAACAGCTCCTTCAACTGGTGAAATACTAGCAATGGTTGGATCCAAGAATTACTACGAAGAGCCTTATGGTGCATATAATGTTACAACAGCTCGAAGACAGCCTGGTTCGTCAATAAAGCCTGTCATGTATTCTCTTGCACTTGAGTCAGGAAAGTTTACTGCAGCTTCGATTTTGCAGGATACACCTGTGGTATTTCAAATTCCTGGCTCAAAACCATACCGCCCTTTAAATTACGACAATCGTTATCATGGGCTTGTGCCAATACGATATGCCTTAGGAAACTCATATAACGTTCCTGCGGTGCGGGTGCTTAATGAGCTTGGTGTGGGCCGTTTCATTGACCACGCTCGCAAAATGGGCATCACAACGTGGGATACACCAGAGAGGTATGGTCTTTCGTTAGCGCTTGGTGGAGGAGAGGTGAAACTTACAGACATGGCAGTTGCAATGGGCACACTTGCTAATTATGGAGAACGTGTCGATCTTAATTCAATTATCTCAGTAGAGGATTATCGTGGGAAAATACTTGAGAAATTTTCGCAACCAAAAGGGGAGCTAGTACTCTCGCCGGAAACGAGTTTTATCATTTCAGATATTTTGTCTGATAACAAGGCCAGGGAATCAGCCTTTGGTGCACGTTCGAGCCTTGTCATACCAGACGAAGAAGTTGCTGTGAAGACAGGCACAACAAACGAGAAACGAGATAACTGGACCAATGGTTATACTAGAAAGTACTTTGTCGGTGTATGGGTTGGTAATAATGATAATACTCCTATGAATCCAGTTCTCACCTCCGGAATAACAGGTGCCGCGCCAATATGGCATAGAGTTATGCAGCTTACCCTACAGGTAAACCCGCATATTCTTTCTGCTCAGCAAAGTTTCTCATTTGATGTTCCGGATAAGATTGTGACAAGGCCGTGTCATTATCGCAGTCTAGAATATTTTATTGCGGGTACAGAAACAGATAAAGACTGTAAAGGGGCTATACTCTCCGTTACGCCATATCCAAGCCCGTTTTACCAGCAGCAGTTATTCTGATTTTGTTGGGGAGAGCTCTTCTGAAAAATACTCCTGAGGAATAATAACAGTACGTATGGCACTATAATTCTTTGACGATTCATCCGTAGATTTTTCGGCTACAAAATGGACCCGATCCCCAATTCGAAATTTACTAAAACCTGATTTACTAAGGCTCAAATCTTTCGAATTCATAATAAGCTGTTTCGTACCTTTCTCAATATCCAATGTATATGTGTCGCGACTCTGAGTTACAAGACTGATAGTGAAAGTATCCTTATCTGTTGTAGTAATCTGACCACTCAGGACAAGGTATTGAGGCTGAATGTACAGACTGTTAGCTGTGACTTGGTCTTCAATTTCAGGGCCCTGGACAAGTACATATGCCCCCTCTTCTGCGTCTGACTGCTCTGCATTATCAAGCCCGGTTACAGATACTTTATAAAAGGTTGTAATGGTGTCATCAATAGTTACAGTATACTTTTTGCCTTCTGGAGATGTAATTTGGACGGCATTACCCTTAGTACTCACTACACGTCCTTTGATCATTTTTTTTGTCCTCTTATTAATTTCCTCAACCTTGTTCTCGATTTTTTCCTTGAGTGACTTAATAGTGCTATCTATTGGAGTTTGCTCTTTTGTCGGAGTAGGAGACGGGCTTAAGGAGGGAGTAATTGACACTGAAACCGAGAAAACAGGACTGCGCATAAAGGTAATTGTGATGAGGATGACAACAGTAGTTAAAAGGTAGATATTCTTCTGAATCATTATTTTGGTAGGTAATATATAACAACGGATTTACTGTCGATATTTTTATGAGAATAGGTAGTAATCTTGATAGTATTTTCTCCAGGTGCAACCTGCACATCTTCGGAAAATGTTTTAGCCTTGTTTTTAAATACCCTTTCATCTATCGCTGTCTGAATAACTACGAGAGCATCCTCCTGTGCAGAACCCTTTACAGTAATATCTGAAGATGTCACAATAGCCTCAGATTTTGGCTCCTCTATAGTAATAGGTGAGATCTCGTTAGTAGCAATAACAATTGTTGGTGTGATATTCGACTGTATCACGCCAGAAGGTGTTTGCTGTTCTCTACGAGTACCGGATATAACAAAAAATGCGATAAGGATACCAGCAAGAATACCAAGAAAAACTGCTATTCCTGTTTCTTTCTTCATAAATAGTGTGACTATAATAGGGAAAAATCAGCTAAAAGTCAACCTAACGCAAACTGTGAAGAGCTTTTGCAACATTTAAAAGTCATCTAAAAACCTATGATCATGAGATGACTTCTACCATGTTCCATGTGAAATCGTAGCTATTATACAGCACTTCCAACATGTATTGTGGGACAGTGGAGAGAGGAATCTTACAACCTAAAGACACGTTGAGACAAGAGCATTTGGTACAATAGAGCCATGATTTCACATAATGAACTTCGTCAACTGTACCTCAATTTTTTTGAAGAACGAGGTCATACTGTCATTGAAGCATCTCCACTTGTTCTACAAGGTGATGCGACGACATTATTTACCAGCTCAGGCATGCAGCCACTTGTCCCGTTTTTGTCTAGTCGCGAAGTTTACCCATCAGGCAAAAGACTTGTCAACATCCAACCCTGTGTCCGTACTCAGGATATTGACGAAGTGGGAGATAACCGCCACAC
Source organism: Candidatus Roizmanbacteria bacterium RIFCSPHIGHO2_02_FULL_43_11 (assembly GCA_001789515.1). Lineage (GTDB taxonomy): Bacteria > Patescibacteriota > Microgenomatia > UBA1406 > HO2-37-13b > 2-02-FULL-43-11-A. The sequence continues at coordinate 3,881 of MFZT01000047.1, read as the reverse complement.
AACTTTTTTTGAGATGATGGGCAACTGGTCTTTGGGTGATTATTTTAAAGGTGAGCAGCTTTCGTGGATATGGGAGTTTTTTACTGACACTCTGAGTCTCCCAAGAGAAAAACTTTATGTAACAGTATATGCTGGAGGTTCCGGAGTTGGGCAGGATGAAGAGTCTGCGGCAGAGTGGAGGAAGCTTGGTGTTGATGATAACCACATTTTTTATTACGAAAGTAATTGGTGGTCTCGGTCTGGGAGACCAGAACAAATGCCTTCAGGCGAGATAGGAGGACCAGATGCAGAAATTTTCTATGACTTTGGAGAAGGCTCTCATAATGGTCCAGAATCAAATGAATCCCGTTTTCTTGAGATAGCAAATTCGGTCTTTATCGAGTATGAAAAACAAGCTAATGGAACTTTACAGAAGTTACCTCAAAAAGGTGTTGACTTTGGAGGTGGTCTAGAACGGACTCTTGCGGCAATCGAGGGTGAGAAGGACATTTTTAGAACCTCGTTATTTATGCCTATTATTCAATCTGCTGAAGAAATTTTGCATGCATCCTATGAAGGTAACGCTTCTCATATACGTGTTATTGCAGATCATATGCGTGCCTCGATTTTTCTTATCAAGGATGGTGTCATCCCATCAAATAAGGAACATGGGTATGTTTTAAGAAGACTACTTAGGAGAGCTGCAATCAAAGTTTACCAAATGACAGGAGGTACTGACAAACTCTATGATTTAGCTCACATTGTTCCACCCGTGTTAAATGTTTTCCAAGAAATATACACGAGTAATACTGATCCGGCTCAATACCAGGCTGTTATACATGATGAGATGGATAAATTTCAACATTCACTCAAAAAGGGGCTTCAGCTCCTCAAGAAAAAAGACCAGATCACTGGGAAGGAGGCGTTTGACCTTTTCCAGTCGTATGGTTTTCCAGTTGAAGTCACGCGTGAGCTTTTGAAGGAAGGGGGACATGAGCTTGATATGGAATCATTCCTTCAAGCTAGAAAGGATCACCAAAAATTGTCACAGACAGCATCTGTAGGTAAATTTCGAGGAGGTCTTGCAGAAGAATCGGACCAAGTCATACGATATCATACGGCAACACATCTTTTGCAACAAGCGCTAAAAGATGTCTTCGGTGATACTATTCGTCAAGAGGGATCAAATATTACCCAAGAACGTCTACGCTTTGATACTCATCTGGATCATAAACCGACTGATGAAGAAATTGCTAAAGTGGCAACAATTCTAAATGAGAAAATTCAAGCTGGATTACCTGTAAAGAAATGTATTATGAAACGCGAGGATGCTGAAAAAATTGGTGCTTTATCATTTTTTAGAGAAAAATACGGAAATGAGGTAAGTGTCTATACCATTGGAGGAGAAGAAGGGAAACCGGAAACAGCCTATTCGAAAGAATTTTGTGGAGGGCCTCATGTTGAAAGCACTACGAAGATTGGAAAGATAAATATTTACAAGGTGGAAAAAATTGGAGCGCAGAGTGTGAGGATTTATGCGCGGTCATAATTTACTTCATAAATATTTCTATGAAGATTCGAATAAAGATCAAAAATAGTAAGAAAACCCTCTTTTTGAAAAAGGCTATTGTGGGAATAAGTTTATTTCTATTATTTTTATCTACCGCTGTTGCCTATTACTACATCTTCAAGGACCTTCCAGACCCTCGAGGTCTTCAAGATTATGGCGTTATTCCTCTTTCTTCCCGCATTTATGACCGCAATGGCAAACTTCTGTATGAGGTTTATAACGAAGAAAATAGAACCTCGGTGACTTTGTCTGAAATTCCTGCATATGTTCCTCAGGCAACGATTGCCATTGAGGACGCAAACTTCTACAAACATGGAGGAATCTCGGTGATTGGTGGCATTTTACGAGCATTCAAAGATATGATTTTTTTGAAACACGCAAAACAGGGAGGGTCAACGCTCACTCAGCAACTTGTGAAGTCAGCTCTTTTAACTCCAGAAAGAACTATTAAACGCAAACTTAGAGAAGCAGTTCTGGCAATTCAAATCGAGCAGCTGCTGAGCAAAGATGAAATTATGGAATTGTATCTCAGTCAAGTGCCATATGGGGGTGTCTCCTATGGCGTTCAGGCTGCAGCAAAATCATACTTTGGAAAAGATGCCAAGGATCTAAAACTCTCAGAGGCAGCTCTTCTTGCTGGGCTTCCTGCAGCTCCATCTGCGTATAATCCCTATACGAACCTTGAAAAAGCAAAAGCACGTCAGAAGCAAGTACTTAGTAGAATGCAGGAACTGGGATTTATTACAGAAAAACAGCAGGATCAGGCTTTAAGGGAAAGACTTGACATACGTCCTCCTCATACGAAAATAGCTGCGCCGCACTTTGTATTTTATGTGCGTGATATATTGGAGAAGGAATATGGGAAAGCTTTAGTTGGAGAGGGTGGTCTTAAGATCATAACAACCTTGGATGCTGATTTGCAGGCCTCTTCCGAGGCAATAGTCAAAGATGAAATTAGGGCAGTTGCTCGGTATAACATATCCAACGGTGCAGCATTAGTGACAAGGCCTGCTACAGGAGAAATTCTTGCAATGATCGGATCTGTGGATTTTTTTACTCCAGGTTTTGGGTCATTCAATGTGACAACAACTCCCCATCGTCAGCCAGGGTCATCCATTAAACCGATCAATTATGCCATTGGTATTGACCGAAAGATTGTTACAGCAGCAAGTGTTTTCAATGATGGGCCAACATGCTTTCAAAACGAAGGGCAGCCTAAAGCTTACTGTCCTGGCAATTATGATGGCACATTTCGTGGGCCTGTTCAATTACGGTACGCACTTGCAAATTCGCTCAATATTCCCGCTGTACGCATGATGGCTAAAAATGGCGTGAAAGAGTTTATTGCTTCATCCTCGGGTTTTCTGATCAAATCCTTTAAAGACCCAAATCGCTACGGGCTTTCTCTTACTCTTGGAGGAGGGGAAGTCTCGATGGTTGAGATGGCACAAGCTTTTTCTGCATTTTCAAATGAAGGTGTACCTAAAGGTGTGGTCTCAATTTTGAAAGTGACAGATAAACGGGGAAAAGTTCTGTATGAATATAAAGACCCAAATTACATCAAAAATATCTGGCAGCCCATGCAATATCCAAACTTTCTTGGTATTCAAGGAAAACGTGCCATTTCGAAGGAAACTGCCTTTATCATCTCTAATATTTTGGCAGATAATGGCGCAAGGTCTGCGGCATTTGGGACAAACAGTCAGCTTGTAATACCTAAAAAAACAGTTTCAGTTAAAACAGGTACAACAAACGATTTCCGTGATAACTGGACGATTGGTTACACACCAAACTTTTTAGCAGCAGTGTGGGTTGGGAATAACAATAATAAGCCCATGAGCTATGTAGCCTCGGGAGTCACTGGTGCTGCCCCAATCTGGCATCTCTTGATGGTCAAGGTTCTTGCGCAACAGCCCGATTTAAA
>MFZT01000047.1:0-393 GCA_001789515.1 Candidatus Roizmanbacteria bacterium RIFCSPHIGHO2_02_FULL_43_11 | reverse complement strand
TGGGGTGGTGGGCAAGAGCGTATGTAAAATGACTGGGGCTTTGCCTGGGGCACCTGGTGAAGAAAACTGCGAGACGCGTTTTGAATATCTGATTAAAGGAACCGAAAATATTGGAGCAGGGATTTTGAGGCGTGAACCAGTTTTTGTCAATAAAAATACCGGTGTGCCAGGAAATGAGGGTGAGCCGGATATCGAGGCTCAGGAGAAACTCATTATGTGGGATGGTCTGTCAAAGTACTGCCTTGAATGCGTACATGAAGGTGAGCTTCCTGTGACCGTTGATGTGGTCAAGTATAGAGTGGGTTTAGATGTTCGCAAAGAGCGGGAGATCAGGATACAAAATTAAAAGGTCTGCGGGCTCATTTTCGCTATTTCTGTGATACAATATCAGCA
>MFZT01000046.1:4685-15744 GCA_001789515.1 Candidatus Roizmanbacteria bacterium RIFCSPHIGHO2_02_FULL_43_11 | reverse complement strand
ATGACTCACGATACTATCCTTTATTTTTCCGACGCTGGAAAGGTATATAAAACTCGTGTTTGGGACATTCCAGAGGGTACTCGGATATCTAAAGGTAAGGCAGTTGTAAATGTGCTTGCCCTCAAACCAGATGAAAAAATAACATCTATGCTCATTTTCAACGAACAAGAGGCGGAAAAGGATGGTCAATGTATTTTCATGTGTACTCGCCTTGGCACTATTAAGAAGACACTCTTAAAGGAGTTTGCACACATTCGAACCAATGGGATTATTGCTGTAAAGCTTTCCGATGATGACAAACTTCTCTGGGCAAAAATGACTTCCACACAAATGAAAGTGATATTGGCCACAAAGAAAGGCCAATCCATTGTCTTTAAAGAGTCAGACGTCCGGCCAACTGGACGATCAAGCCAGGGAGTCATTGGAATAAGGCTTGATAAAAACGATGAGATCATGTCAATGGATGTGTTCTCTGAAAGTGACAGCAATAATACCTTAATTGTGTTGTCGGAAAAGGGCATTGGAAAAAAGACAAAGATAAAACTGTTTCCTGTTCAAAAAAGAGGAGGGAGAGGTGTGAAGATTGCAAGTCTTGATAGTAAAACCGGAGATATTGCTTTTTCAAGTATTGAAGACCCAAGCAAGGAAACACTTGTCATTACCTCAAAATCCGGACAGGTTGTGAAAATTCCTCTTAAGACAATCCCAACACTTTCACGGGCAGCAAAGGGCGTTATTGTAATGCGCTTCAACAAGAATGACGACGCAGTTGTAAGCGCCACATTCTTATAATATGATCATTGATGGAAAGTCTCTAGCGCAAGCTATTCTTCGCCAGCTTGCACAAGATATTAATCAAGGTGTAGCGCGTGGGAAGCACCCTCCAAAACTTGTCGTTTTCACTGTTGCGCCAACCTCTGAAAGTATTGCTTATATTAATAGCAAGCGTTCACGCATGGAGGAAATTGGCGGCGTATGTGAAGTTATGCATTATACCAAGGCCCCACGATTTGAGCATCTTGTTGGAAAACTTTCAAAAATTGCACAAATGCCAGAGACTTCGGGCGTTATCGTGCAACTCCCATTACCCGCCGGTCTTGGTACAATCTCCCTTCTGGATTATATTCCTGATCAGAAAGAGGTTGAGGGGTTTAAAAAGAAATCTCAATACGCTTCACCTCTCGGACTTGCTGTTCTAACCATGTTGAGAAGCGTATACACGCCTGTTGACTTGGACAAACCTGAAACTGTCATTGTAGATATTCACAAGGATGTTGACTATTTTCGGACAACCATGCGAAGGAAAAAAATTGTGGTACTTGGCCATGGCCTGACTGGTGGACAGCCTCTCGGCGAAGTGTTATCACGCTTGAAAATTAGTTACATTAACATTAATGAAAACACTCCCACGCCAGAGGAATATATAAACCAAGCTGATATTATCATCAGTTGTGTTGGTAAAACTGTTGTGCACGCAGAGCATATCAAGCAAGGTTCTATCCTTGTGAGTGTCGGCCTTCATCGGGAGAACGGAAAGTGGGTGGGGGATTATGATGAATCGCAGGTTGCTTCAAAGGCACTTGCATATTCACCAACACCAGGTGGAGTCGGGCCACTGAATGTTGCGTATTTATTAAGTAATACTGTTAGGGCCTGGGAGATGCAAGAGTAGTTTTCTTTGATGCAATGGTAAAAGAGTATGCTGTCGGCTTTGTATTTACACCAGATCTGGAAAAAATTCTTCTTATTCATAAAAATCGACCCGCCTGGCAAGCAGGAAAAATCAATGGTATTGGTGGAAAACGAGAACCTGGTGAGACACCTGTACAGTGTATTGCCCGCGAGACTCAGGAGGAAACAGGACTTATTATTCCTGAAACCGCCTGGATTCTTCTTGGCTCAATGTTAAGCGATCTTGCACAAGTTCATTTTTTTGGAACAATATTTGGAGGAGATCCCGATGATGCTCAAACGCAAACTGACGAGGAAATAGAATGGATCATGTCACAGGAACTCCCAAAAGTATGTATTCCAAATCTGAGATGGATTATTCCCTTTGCCCTTGAAAAATTAGAAAAACCTTCCGAAAGCTATACGCTTGGAGAATTTCTCGTGCACTATTTAACAGATCCCTCTACCGAGCAAACAGTTTAAAAAACACATCTTTTGGGACTTCAACTGACCCAATATTTTTCATCAGTTTTTTACCCTTCTTCTGCTTGCTAAGTAATTTATCTTTTCGTGTTCTATCTCCACCATACAACTTTGCTGTTACATCCTTGCGAAGTGGAGTAACCCGTGCGCTTGCGACGATTTTTCCCCGATACCGTGCCTGAATTTTCACTTCAAATTGCTGCCTAGGAATAAGCTCTTTCAGTTTGTCAACTCGCTCCCGTCCATACTTGTAGGACCTATCTGCTACAATAAACTCCGAAAACTCTTCAACTGGCTCATTGTTCAGTAATATTTCAAGTTTCTGAACATCAACAGGTCTATATTCCTTAAATTCCCACTGAAGTGACGCATATCCTGAAGTGACTGACTTTAAGGAATCAAAGAAATGCGAAATAAGCTCAGCCAATGGAATATCATACTCAAGAATAACGTGTGTCTCATTGTCCATATGGGTAAAAATACCCCGAGACTCTTCACAAAGCTTCATAACCACACCCGTATATTCAGCAGGAGTAACTATCGTCACCTTCGTAATCGGCTCCTCATGGAGGACAGCTTTTGTGCTATAAGCTATGCGATATTCAACAGTCGGGGAGGTGAGTATAATGCTCATGTGATACTCCTGCTCAAGCCTCTGGCGTACAACATCCGCATGCAGTAGCCCTAAAAATCCAACACGAAAGCCGGAACCCAGTGCCTTGCTCGAAATAGCTTCAAACTGAAGAGCAGAATCATTTAGTGCAAGTTTTTCAAGAGAATTTTTGAGATCAGGAAAATCATCTGGATCTGTTGGGAACATAGAGCTGAAGACCATAGGTGTAACACGACGATATCCTTTTACAGGAGAAGCATTTGCATTTTTTGCACCCAGAATGGTATCGCCGACATGAACCTGGTGAATATCTTTAAGCTTTGTAACAACATAACCAATTTCGCCAGCACGTAAAGAATCCTGAGAGTGTAGGTCGGGGTGAAATGTCCCAACTTCATCAACTTCAAACTTCATACTCGTTGCGAATAATTTCACAGTATCGCCCTTCTTAAGTGAACCATCGAAAACTCGAACAAAAGCAATTACCCCCCTGTATACATCAAAATACGAGTCAAAAATAAGGGCTCGTAGACCCTCTATCTGAAGCGTATGAGAAGGTGCTGGAACAGTCTGCACAACGTTACTTAATAACTCTGCCACTCCTTGTCCAGTCTTTGCTGAAATTTCACAAATTTTCTCTGGACGAAATCCTAAAAACTTCCCAAGCTCGTGTTTTGTCTCAGTAACCTGAGCATGTGGCATGTCAATCTTATTGATAGCAGGGATAATAGTCAGGTTCTGCTCCAGTGCCTTATATGTATGAGCAATAGTTTGAGCTTGAATACCTTGAGTTGCATCAACAAGTAAAATGGCACCTTCAACACACGCGAGAGTTCGCTCAACTTCATAAGAAAAGTCAACATGACCCGGAGTATCAATGAGATTGAGAATATACTGCTCATTATTAAGAACATAAAGCATGCGTACTGGGGCAAGTTTAATAGTAATTCCTCGCTCACGTGATATAGGGTTTTGATCAAGAAGTTGCTCTTTATGCTTACCAGCTTGCACAACATGGGTAAGTTCAAGTAATCTGTCAGCTAAGGTCGACTTGCCGTGATCGATATGAGCAATGATTGCAAAGTTGCGAATTGCGTCCATGCAGTATAGTATATAGGATACATTTGAGTTTACGTGATAGATGGATATTCAAACGCAGGATCAGGCGCAAACATACTTACAGTCATGGCTGAACGACCATGCGCACGTTTTGCATTTTGATAATCCCCACATTACGCCTTTAGCAGAGACACCGCTCTATTACTCTTTCACGTTCTCAGTGAGTAATTCGCCTCAAACCTATCACGTTAAGATGAGTAAACCTGAGCACCTTGACGTTATTCAGCATGAAGCATATATGCTTCGCTTCCTTGCATTGCAACAGGTTCCATTTGTGCCAGAGTACATATACTATTCATTCAAGCCACGTTTCCTTGTTACAACGTTCATTCCTGGAACACAATTACTTGCCAGTAGTGATTTGTCATCCTTTGTCGACCATATTGCTCAAACACTTGCAGGTATTCATGCAATACCATTACGCGAATATATCGATCATTTTAAAAGGGACATTGTTAGTGCAGAAAAAATAGGAGATTTAATACCAGATCTACCTGAGCGGTTTAGAAATGTTCAGGTTCCTATGACTATTACGCATAACGATCTTCTTCCTGAACACATTATTCAAAATGAACAAAGCGCCTATATTATTGGATGGTCAAAAGGGGATGTCAATACGCCGTATATTGATCTTGCTGCCTTATTCGGTAGCACCCACATGAGCATCGATCACCAGACACGTTTTCTAGAAATATATCACCACTATGTTCCGTTTCAGATTGATCTGGAGCTTATGAGTGCCCTAGAAGTCATCTCAAAACCCTGATCGTATCTGCAATATCGTTCAATACAGCATCTTTCGAAGCTCATCGGGTATTCGTGTGGGGACACCATCCTTATTCACCATTACTACAACCATTTCCAGATCTGCAACATGCTCTTCGCCATGCACAAGCTTTTGATTGAATGTGAAACTTGAATTACCTAATCGTGCGATGACTGTTACCATGGAAGTCTGGTCACCCTGGCAGAGTTCATTGCAATAATTGAGCGCTATTGAGACTACAACGCTTCTAAGCCCGAAACGTTGTTCAATATCATCAAAATTCACTCCACACAGAGCCATATAGGCATCTTGACCGCGTTCAAAAAGGGCGGGATAGGCTTTGTAGTTGACATGCCCATACTGATCAATATGCTCAGAGCCTATAGCTAGTTCTGTTGTTACTATTCGTGCTGGAACTGGTATGGGTGATTCGGGAGGCATGTGAAGGGATTATAGCACACAGTAGCATTAAACTTTTTGCGAATTGCGGCATAATGGCCAAATCTCATTGCACTTTCTCATAAATTCTCACAACAGGATGATCAAAAACAGTCCATGTCTCCTCTGCACGTTCATCTGGAAATTCAACGAGCTTAATACCGAATAATTCAATTCTCGGATATGAAGTAATTAGAGCTGTTTGGATATAGGAACTCTCGGGCCCAATGAGTCGCTGATAATATTGATTGATGTAGGGGTAGTCTTTCAAAAGTTTTCCACAATTCTGAAAAGGAAGAAGTTGGGAAATTGAGGTTGAACCATCAGGGTCAATACAAGTGTGATCTGCGAATATCCTGCGAGAGGGGATGATGACAGCATTTGCTTCTTGTAGACTACTATCCAAAGCCCTCATTTTGATAGCACTATCAAGGTTATACAAATCAAATGCCTCAAAATTATAATAGGGGAGAGGTTGAAGGGAATCGGGGATAGGAATTGGTATGTTGATCACGTTCCCAGCCTCCTCTAAGATATGAGAGCCAGAAGGTATGGTGTTGGTAATAACACGCGATGCTTCAAAACGAACATCTGGATGCTGATAAATGCTTAAGTACGCAACTCCTGGGAGTATTACAACAGTAAGCAGGGCTATTCGCAGGGGTAAAGATGATATTTTCTCCCATATTTGTGTAAAAATCAATGTTGCAAAGACCGTCATCACTGGCATAATCGGTGCTATAAATCGGGTCCATTTTGTATAGAGAAATGCTGTTGGTATAAAAAAAATTAGCCAGCTCAGTCGCAAGATATTAAGTTGTTTATCTTTCCAGGGGAGCCATAAAAAGCCTGCAATAAATAGTAAAAGCACAGGCAGCCCATGAGTATAGGGGAATATGTGCGTGAATTGGAAAATGATCGGTATTGTGCCTTCAAATTGACGTGTATAAAATACTTTCAAGGCTCCCTGACCAACGGGAATTTCATATTTCATCGACTGAAGAAAATCAGAAAAGTTAATAATGGAATGGGGAGATGTTATTAACATGAATAAAACGGCGCTAAGTATGAGCAGGAGGACAGATTGAGCATATTGCCGTATATGCTTTTTTGACTGTCGAAGCACAGTATTAATAAGAACAAATACTGGCAATGCTGTAAAAAGTAGTGATGATGTTTTTATACCCACTGCAACCCCAGTTGCAGCACCAATAAGCAGTATCCATTTTCCATCAAGGCTACGTATCAGCCTCAGACATGCGTAGATAATAGACATATACAGAAGCATCAGCGCAGTTTCAGTTGTACCAAAATGGGCAAACTGAATGGCGTAGGGTTGTAAAGTTAGAATGAGCATTAACACCGCGGAAAATACTGGCCTAGGTTTGCCAGGATAAAGAAGCATAAAAGTTTTCCACATCATTCCAACCAAGACCATTGAAAGTAATGCTGACTGTACTCGCAGACTCATTGTTGCCTCCTCAAAACTAATAGACGCTCCCAATGTCCCTGCAAAATAATGCAGCCCCTGAACCAAGGCGTACCCTGTATACAACGGAGCCTGGCCATAAGCATAAAAATGTGGATTCATGCATTCTCGAACGCTCATAAATGATGTTGGAGAGGATGGGCATTTAAGCTGAGTAATGGCTTCTGCCATATTGCGCTCATCAGGGTGCATGGGGTAGGGGAGACCCCAGTTAAGACCGATAAAGCGGGTATACAGGATCAGAAGAAGTATTAGAATAACTCCGAAGTATTTCTGCATAATTCATGATATTCCTAACACCGCCTTGCCGCGCTCTGACATGCGATCTGTGCTCCATGGCGGATCAAAAGTGAGTTCTATCTCCAGCTCTGTGATACCCTTTATACGTTTTAATTTCTCTCGAATTTCCTGCTCAATGGAACCAAAAAGCGGACATCCCAAGGTAGTCAGTGTCATAATAATTTTCACCTTACTATTCTTTTCGCAAACCTCATAAACCAGTCCAAGATCAACAATAGATATATATAACTCCGGATCAAGAACCTCTTGTAATGCTTTCCAAACCTTCTCGATTACAGATTTTTCCGCCATAAGCAATTATACCTGGGTGAACTAGTTATAACTAGGTGAACTAGGTGAACTGGGTGAACTGGGTGAACTAGGTCAACTAGTTATAACTGGGTGAACTAGGTGAACTGGGTGAACTAGGTGAACTAGGTGAACTAGGTGAACTAGGTGAACTAGGTGAACTAGGTGAACTAGGTGAACTAGAAATAAGTATAACTTCCACACTACGCCCTCCATCCCTCTATCCCTCTATCCCTCTATCCCTCCATCCTTCCATCCTTCCATCCTTCCATCCTTCCCTATATAATACCCCTATGCAATCTACTCATCATTTCTTAAGTCTTATTGTCCCTTCGTATAAAAAAGAAGAAACTATTGTCTCTAATATTAGACGTTTGCAAGAAGTTCTTAACACTGTCCGCTATGACCACGAAATTATTGTCGTTGTTGATGGAATGGTGGATAAAACATTTCAAAAGCTAAAAAAAGCAAAGCTTGACAAGACAACTATTCTTGCATACAAACGAAATCAAGGAAAAAGCTATGGTCTGCGTATTGGTATGCTCCATGCAAAGGGTGATTATGTGATGTTCATAGATGCTGGTGAAGAGATTGATCCCAATGGTATTTCAATGTTACTTGAACATATGGAATGGTATGAGGCAGATATTATTGTGGGATCAAAGCGTCACCCTGCTTCGATAGTGCACTATTCAGTTGCACGCAGGATTTTAAGCCTTGGATATTACATACTAGTAAAAATGCTTTTCGGCATTACAATTAAAGACACGCAGGCAGGTATTAAGATTTTCCGAAAAAAGGTTATTTCCAAAGTACTACCACGTCTTGTTGAAAAACGTTTTACCGGGGATTTAGAGATTCTTGTTGTTGCCCGAAGGCTGGGTTTCAAACGCATGTATGAAGCTCCGATTAAGTTGAACTACCATTTTGCGGGCCTTTCCTCAGCTGCAACCCTGAGTACCATATGGGGTATGTTTATCGACACTATGGCCATTTTTTATCGGGACAAGTTGCTTGATTACTATTCTTATCCCACAAAGCGTTCACGCATTGGGAGAACGATTAAAAAGATTGTCCCTGGTCCGTACATGCATGTTGGGCAGAATACTTCGCAATAAATTTATTAAGGGCGGTTTCCTGTTATCTGTCAGCACAGTTATTGTTAATTTTTTTCATTATTTTTTTCATGTTCTTTCTGCGCGGGCGGTCGGACCAGTTGGGTATGGTGAAATTGTAAGTGTTTTTTCATATCTGGCAATTGCAAGTATCCCATTTTCGACAATTCCTGCGATGCTCATTCGAAGACTTGGGTATGCAGGAAAAAGGCGCGCTGAAGTTGCGCGAGCAATCGAGATATGGGCACTCTTCAAGCTTAAGCAGTGGTGGTTGCTGGCAGTGGTATTATTTCTGCTTGCATTTGTTATCCCTTCTGTAACAAAATTGAGTCTAGCCGCCAGTTTCATACTTGTCTTTGCAGTGTATTTTGGTCTCATGAACACAGTATATATGGCACTGCTTAATGGCCTTCAATTGTTTGCTGAAGCGAGTATTGTTGCTGTTATTTCCGCAGGTATTAAGCTGTCAGGAGCAGCTATTGCTTTCATCGGCTTTGCTGGGTTAAGGGGCATCTATACAGGGCTGGGGGCAAGCATCCTTTTTGGTATTTTATATGGTCGACACATTTTAACTCATCAAAAACAGCATCCTAAAAAAACATACACTTTTGACAGAAGATTAAGATCTGTGCTGCTTGAGACATCCACGCTCCTGACATCTTTTTCCCTACTCGGTATTGTTTTTTTGGGTAACGTCGATATTATATATGTCAAAAAATTCTTCCCCGACGATCAGGCTGGCATATATGGCGCATGGAGCTTGTTTGCAAAAACACTCTTTTATTTTCTAGGGCCCATCAATGCTCTCACACTCATCTTCTTCTCGGCAAAGGAAACTAAGAAAAATCAGACTAAAACAATGTACGCAGTTCTTTGTTTGCTTGTGCTAACAGGGATTAGCGCATGGGGATTATATACAATCTTTAGCAGACAACTTGTGGCTGTTATTTTAGGTAAGGAATTTTCAGTGATCGCCCAACTGTTGCCTCAAGCTGCGATCTTTGGCATATTGTACGCAGCGTGCAATATTATGAATAATTATTTCGTTGCACGAAAACACAAGGCACAGATCGTAGGTTTTCTGGCAGTACCCATTTACATTGTGTCACTTTTCTTTATGGGCACATCCGTTCAAAGCATCATTCAGGTTAATATCAGCTACTCTGCGGCGCTTGCCGGAGCCTATATATTCATATTCCTATCATCAAGGTACAAAACAGCATGAACAAAACACGCGTATCTGTAATTATCCCTGTCCTTGAAATTAATGATTATATTTTAGATGAAAACCTTCCAGCGCATGCACGATTGACGTTTAAGGATTTTGAGGTCATTGTTCTGCCAAATACCCTACCACATAATCATGCGAAGATCGTTCAAAAGTATCCATGGCTTCGGATCATTCCAACTGGCAGCATCACACGACCAGCTTTAAAGCGTGACATTGGGGCAGAAGCGGCCAAGGGGGATATTCTTGCGTTTATCGATGATGATGCATACCCAGCCAGAAGCTGGCTTTCACAAGCCATGACTCTTTTTGAAAAAGAGAATATTATGGCAGTATGCGGCCCGGGAGTTTTACCATCCTATACAAATATTTGGGAGAAGGTATTTGATGAAATTTTCAAATCATGGGTTGGGAGTGGAGGATTCGCCTATCGATTTACCAAAGCCCCTGCTAGGTATGTTGATGATTATCCTTCAATGAACTTTCTTGTACGGAAAGATATATTTAAGAAACTTGGTGGATTTAATAACGATTTTTGGCCAGGGGAGGACAGTAAGCTTTGTGAAGATATTGTATATACACTTGGCGGAAAAATTTTATATTCTCCTCTTGTTCTTGTGCACCACCACAGACGATCAGACATTCCAGGATATCTTCGACAACATGCACGCTATGGATTTCATCGAGGTGCTTTTTTTTCACATGGTGACAAAAACTCGCGACATGTCGCTTATCTTGTCCCCGCTTTTTTTGTGATTTACCTTGCAGGATTGATATTGAGTTTTAGTTTTTTTTCATCTATGTGGCCCGTGGTTTTGTCCCCATTGCTTCTGTATATCTTCTTACTCTTTAATCTGGGTTCTCACGCATATTCACATACAAAATCCTTGAAAATCGCCCATCTCTCGGCTATAGTGTTATTTCTGACCCACATGGTATATGGCATACAGTTTATCAAGGGGTTTTTTGTTGGGTTATTAAGACAAGAGAACATTTATGGCAAAAAATAAAGCACAGCCAGATGTGCAGATTGTAAAAAAGGGCGACCTGGAAATCCGCATTATTCGCCCTTTGTGTATTTCTGCCGCAACCTGTGTTGTTTTTGCACCTTCTACGTTTGATCTTGACAAAGGCAATATTGCAATTGTGAAAAACGGAGACTGGGACAGACTTGAGAAAATAGTTGCGGCTGCTCAGTCGTGTCCTGTATTGGCGATTGAAGTGTATGAGAACGGCAAGAAATTGTGGCCGAAGTCTTGACACGGTGTTTCTTATTTGTCATACTTACAGAACACCCATGAAAACGAAGAAACCCGCCTTGAAACTTACGAAATCAACAAACACGCGAAATGTCGCCATCAAAAAACTCAAAGACATTGTTGTTGTTGTTGGTTACCCACCAATTGAATCAAAAAAAGGAATCGCATTGCTCTCTCAAAACCGCCAATTCCAGTTTTTCAACTCTGCGACTTATATCTATCCTATGGTACCAGCCTATGCAGCCTCAAATATTCAAAAGCATGGATATAAAGTTTTCTGGATGGACGGC
>MFZT01000046.1:4032-4667 GCA_001789515.1 Candidatus Roizmanbacteria bacterium RIFCSPHIGHO2_02_FULL_43_11 | reverse complement strand
TATGATGAATGGCTTGATGAGCTCTCTGCAACGAGTGCTGATTATCTCCTTGTGGAGACAAAGTCTCCTATCATGAAAACCCATTGGAAGCAGATTGCTGATATAAAGAAGAAATTACCCTATTTAAGACTGATCTGGGTCGGAGACCACATTTCCGCATTTCCTGAAGAGACTATGGAGCAGTCTCCAGTTGATTATCTTATAACTGGTGGAGATTATGACTTTGTTACAGCTAATTTACTTAATCATATTTATCTCGGGGAACCACTTGAGGGCGGTGTTTGGTGGAGAAAGGGTGATAAGGATATTAAGGCAAAACCAAAGGTCAAACATCCTTTGCCCGGTGGCAGTTATGCCTATTCCTCCGGTCCAGCTTCACTTCGTCATAATCTGGATGACCTACCTTTTGTTGATCGGGATCTCACCAAATGGAAACTGTACGCTTATGAAAACGGAAACTACAAATATACCCCAGCAACCTACATGTATTCCGGCCGGGATTGCTGGTGGAATCGATGCACATTCTGCGTGTGGGATCATACGTTAAATCCCATTGGGTCGTATCGAAGTTTTTCTCCAGAACGGTTGTTTAAAGAGGTAAAACATGTGGTGGACAAATACGGTGTAAAGGAGAT
>MFZT01000046.1:0-3939 GCA_001789515.1 Candidatus Roizmanbacteria bacterium RIFCSPHIGHO2_02_FULL_43_11 | reverse complement strand
TGGTTGCAATATGCGATTTAACGCACTTAATCAGGAATACTACGATATCATGGGCAAGGCAGGCTTCCGATTTATTCTGTATGGGATGGAGTCGGGAAATCAGAAGACGCTGGATAAGCTGGATAAAGGCACAAAGGAAGCCGATGCTATTAATGGCCCGCGCATGGCTCGAAAGGCCGGTTTAGACCCCCATATCACGATTATGCTTGGATACCCATGGGAGTCATATAAAGATGCTCAGCGCACTATCGCTATTGCAAAATATGCCTTCAAGAAAGGCTACTATGAAACAATGCAAGCAACAATTGTCATTCCATATCCTGCAACACCACTTTGGAAAGAATGTAGGGAAAAAGGTTGGCTGCTCACTGAAAACTATGATGACTATGACATGCGCAGCCCTGTCATGAAGATTCCATTTTCTCGCCAAAAGCTCCTTGAGCTCGAGCAAGACTTGTACTCCTGTTTCATGACGCCACAGTATATCACCCGTAAGGTTCTTGGCATACGCAGCGTGCATGATTTCATGTACTTGTTCTATATGGGCAAGAAGCTCATTGGCCATCTACTTGACTTTGATCCCAATCAAACAAAGGTAAGCCGCTTGTCACCGGCATTTTGGAAGAATGCTGTGCATAAATTGGGAAAGCACTTTGTCACACCAAAGACATCCGTGGATACGGAGAAGAGTGCTATTCGGCTGGTGGATTCTGCGGTAAATTTATGAGGCAAGGCCTCTTATTGCATCGACAATATCCTTAAGGTATGTGTCCTCGTTTGCACCAAAGGGAAGAAGTGCCCGTGCTGGAATGACAATTTCAATCCGCTGGTGAGCAACTGCAAAAAATTGAGCTGCTTGCAAAACATCGGAAAGAAAGCCTCGCCCTTCAAGTAAATCTTCAATATCCTCCCTCACACGAGAGCCAATATCCACACCAGCAAGTTGGGGACCAAGACGGTTGATTTCCGCAAGAGCAGCTGCACGATGTTCAAGCGTGCTTCTTCCAGGATTACCAGCTGCATGCGGATCAACAAGCCTTTTTGGATCATACCACAACTGGACACCAAGCTCATGCGCCAGATCGCTCACTTCCTCAACAGTCATCACATGCGGCCTGAAATCGCTTTGGGCATGAACGTGAGACTTGGCATAGCGGGCACTCCCAAAATGGGCAGCAATAAAATAGCGATTCTCCTTACGCATGAGCTCGTCAACAATGGCATAAGAATTCGTCGCACTTGGGAAGAGTAAAGTATCCTGCAAGATAGGAGGTTCTGTCATGTCCCCACGTCTGCGCCTTATCGCACCAACAAGACCTTCTCCTGCAGCAAGGACAAGGTTATCACGCTTACCAGGGTTCCACGCATCCTCAACAACTGCAATATCAGGAAAATGCCGTGCATATTCTGTGGCAATATCTCTTGTCCTAAAGGGTAAGGCAGAGATGCCATCAACACCCGCATCCTTCAAATATCTTCCGAGGCGGGAAAAACCAACATGAGGTGGTACTAATGCTGTTTTTCCACCATACGCAACGTTGTATAATATTTTCGGAGCTCTTTCTGTCATAGAAAGCAGTATACACCCGATGAGTTAAAATACTATAAGATTGAGATGCGTGCATTATTTTCATGAATCATCTTGGCCATTCATACGTTGCTTATAAGATTATTGGTCATATGAATTCGTATGTTGCAGCTGGCGCAATTTTGCCGGATCTTATTCCTTTTGTTCACAGCACAAAATACTTCGGGGACCAAGCGTTTACAGATATTCATGAAGCTGGGGAGAAAGTACTGGAAATCAATCGCGATATGGGTCTTGCCATGATAACTCACGGAGTGACATATGGGGTTGATCAGTTTAATAAAGATATAGATGTTTGGCTTTTGGGCAGTGATGACAAAATAAAAAATGCACTTGCAGAAAGGATAGTCAACTGCTCAGGAATCTCTTTTGATGTTGCTTACAAAAACCGCCTGCATAACTATCTTTGGGTCGGTGTAGATCTATATATTTTGTACCAAAGGCCTAGGTTTGTTCAACAATTAGTGCAAGCACATAAGCATATCAAGGCCGCAGAGATTACTCATTTATTGGCAAACGCGACAGGTCTTGACCAGCATGAACTATCTTCCATGATAACAACACTTCTAGATGTCCACAATCCAGACCTTTTGCACTCACTTGATGGTATTACACAGATATGGAAGATCTTTCTTGCAGCATTGCCCGATCGTGATACTATAGATACTGAAAAAACGAGGGTTTTGTTCCAGGATATCTATGAGATGTTCCTTCCACAGTGGCCTCATATTTTGAAACGTGTTATAAGTGATGTCCGCAAAAATATTACCCGATATTTATGAATCTTACATTTCACTTACTTTTACACGTTATCATATCAGCTTTAATTGCTGCAGCGATCTATACCCGCTATCGCAAGTTGATACCCATCATTGCTGGCGTGCTTCTGGGTGGTGTCTTTGTTGACCTTGACCATCTCATAGATTATTTCCTCGCGTTTGGGACAAGCTTCAATCTTAACTATTTTCTCAAAGGCTACGAATTTCTTAAATCAGATAAAATATATGTGCTCTTTCATGCGTGGGAGTGGGTAGCTTTATTGCTTATTATCTCAATGTTTTTCAAGAAGAGGGTAGTATGGAAGATTTTAATTATTGCCGTTGCGCTTGGACTTGCAGGACACTTGTATATTGACACATTCACCAATCAGGTTAGACCGCAAGGATATTTCATTACTTATCGGACATTGAATCGGTTTTACATACGACCACTTGTTACACCAGAGCACTGGATAGAGCATCAGAAAAGAAGGAAGTAGAGGCTGATTGCCGAGGTGGAATGTATTATTACTTTACCCAAACCTTTTCAGATCTTCATCTACCATAAGTTCAATGAGCTTTTTAAATGAAGTTCGTGGTTTCCATCCAAGCTCTTTATTTGCAAGAGAGTAATCACCTTTAAGCTCTTTTATCTCTGTTGGACGAATCAGTTTTGTATCTGAGACAACATAATCCTTCCAATCAAGCCCAACGTGTGAAAAGGCAATTTCACAGAGCTCACGAATTGTGTGCGTTTCATTTGTCCCAATTACATAATCTTTTGGCTTTTTATTTTGAAGCATGAGCCACATTGCTTCTACATATTCTTTTGCATAGCCCCAATCACGTTGCGCATCAAGAAACCCTAAGTGCACCTTGCCTTTTTTGTCAATGAGAGGGCGTCCGAGCTCATCAAGTGGCGGACGTTTATGTTTGTTTTTGATGCAGCCCACAGCAGCCGTAATTTTGCGGGTTACAAAGTGCAAACCACGACGTGGACTTTCGTGATTGAACAAAATTCCGCCACAGGCAAACATGCCATAGGACTCACGATAGCAGCGAACCATCATATGAGCATAGGCTTTTGCAATACCGTATGGATTATTTGCATCAAATGGCGTTTTCTCTGTTGCAGACTCAGCTGCGATATTGCCGAAGATTTCACGCGAAGTTGCCTGATAGACACGCGCATTAGGAGCGAAGTGCCGTACTGCTTCAAGGACACGCACAGGACCCAATCCTGTTACCTCTCCGGTATAGTACGGATGGTTCCAACTGTCTGCAGGCACCGATTGAGCAGCGATGTTATAGATTTCGTCAGGCTGATGCTGATTAATAATGCAGGCAATACTTTCAAAGTCAGTGAGATCAGCAACTTCTATCTGTATCTTTCCAAGAAGGTGACCAATATTTTCCCGATAGGTTGTAGTGCTACGGCGAATACTGCCAATAACTTTGTATTTTTTTTCCAAAAGCAAATCTGCGAGATATGATCCATCCTGTGAAGAGACTCCAATAATCAGCGCTTTCTTTGCCATACGCTCGATCTAAAATTAAGTAACAGTGACTATTGTAACATATGAAAAAGGTGAT
>MFZT01000045.1:10427-15958 GCA_001789515.1 Candidatus Roizmanbacteria bacterium RIFCSPHIGHO2_02_FULL_43_11 | reverse complement strand
AGTTGCAAACCTGGGTTAGAGGGGTATACCAAATTGTACTTCAATCATCTCTTTTAATCCAGAAGCAACATTCTCGGGATTGGTAAAGCATAGCTGCAATAGTATAGAGTTGAGATCAGATACTTTTTGATTAAATTCTCTTTTTTCAGCAAGCCCTAACGGCCCAAAGTGAGAGGGTGGGCGGGACTTTGAGCAACCGAAGGCTCTATGCGGAAGGGGCGGGATTCGAACCCGCGAGGGTTTTTAGCCCTACAGTCTTTCCAGGACTGCGCACTAGACCAACTATGCGACCCTTCCCATCCTGACAGTCTCAACATTCTACCACACTGCAGACAGCTTAAGTCCCTTGGTGCAGTAGTTCTAGAAGTCATTTCAGAATAATCTACTTCTATAATTGTAATCTTTGCAATCTTTCCGGCCGTAGCAGCACAACGATTTTATTGCTGAGAATGCAATACGGGTATATAATACGCTCCATATCATGAGTGAACGATCGAGTCATAGATCCCATCGTCTTGCAGCTATAGAGGAAATACTGCAGGGTGAAGCAACGGGCTATAGAACATATTCATTAGATAGCGCAGCCATCATGCCGGGAGCACCCACCTTGGATTATACAGGCAATCCATTCCATGGACAAAAGGCCGTTCATGTCGGAGGACTATTTGTCCCTTCGGAGTGGTGTGGTATTCCAAAGGAGATGGGTCCGTTGGGTTTGGAGCTAGGACTATGGCAAGGCGCAGAATTTTCCTTTCAGGGCCAACTAGTGGACCCGAATAGTTTTCTAGCAGGCATACTTGCACCACAAATTCCAGGGGTGCTTCGTTACACGGGTGGGCTTCATAAGTGCGATTGGAGTTGGGTGGAATCAGTTCTTGCTCTGGATGGCAGAATAAATGGAGCTCCAATTGCTGTATACGCTCTGAGCGCTTCTCTTCAAGATCCATCCTGCGCAACATTTGCCTCAATTATCCTACATTCAAAAATACCTTTGGAACTTGCTCAGCGAGAAATTGCATATATCCTTGGTATATATCCACATGGAAACTAACTAGTTCAACTAGTTAAAACCAGTATAACTAGTTGAACTAGGTGGGCTACTCAACCTACCCCCCACTTCTACGCTCTCTATCCTTCTACCCCTCACATCTTTTTCTTGCCATCTTCTGTTTAATGTCGTTTAATGTATGTATGTCTGATAAGAACATTGACGTGCGGGAGGCAATCCAACGCTTCCTTGAATACTGTGAATTAGATAAAAACCTATCTCAACGCACTGTGCGCATGTATGCGTATTACCTTGAATTTTTTTACTCATGGCTCATGTCTGGCCAAACCAGCGATGCAGCAAACATTATTGTTTCTGACATTACTGAAGAGACAATTCGTAACTTTCGACTTTACCTTTCGAATGTCTACATTAACCCTTATAAAGGTGCTCTCAAGCGTCAAACACAAAATTATTTTCTTGTCGCATTAAGAAGCTTTTTTCGTTTTCTTATACGAAAAGGATATCACGCATTGTCCCCTGAACAAATTGACCTAGGAAAAACAAGCGAAAGAACCATTAAGTTTTTGCACAATGAAGAGGTGGTAAGGCTGATCCAGAGCCCTGATACATCCACCGTTCAGGGAAAACGTGACCACGCAATTCTGCAACTTCTCTTCTCTACTGGCCTTCGTGTCTCAGAACTTGTAAGTCTCAACCGCGACCAGGTCAATCTGAAGGAAGGAGAATTTAGCGTAATGGGAAAAGGAGGTCACACTCGCGTTGTCTTTTTAACCGAAGCCGCCAAGCAGGCTGTAAAAGTCTACCTTATTGCTCGCGATGACCCATACAAGCCTCTTTTTATACGATACTCAGGCCCCAAACCAGCAAATGCTCTTGATGTCAGTGCTTTTAGACTAACAACGCGATCAGTGGAACGCATTGTCGACCGCTGCCGGCTTCAAGCTGGCATTGTGAAACGAGTCGGTCCTCATGCCATACGACACTCGTTTGCCACAGATCTTTTGCAACATGGCGCAGACATCCGATCCGTCCAGGAAATGCTCGGGCATAAGAATATCTCCACGACCCAGATCTATACGCACGTGACGAACCTTAGGCTCAAAGAGATCCATCGCAAATTCCACTCCGGAAATTTTGAGGGTGGGGAGGTCGAGGAGGTCCGTCATGGAACATGACGGACCTTGTTGCATGATCGACATCATATATTTCATAATAATTTCATGAAAGAATTTGGCCGGATTTTCCACAATCCAAAGCTACAGTTTGCAGAAGCAACCGCTACGCTGGTTGGTAGTATCGTTGGGGTTGGAATTCTTGGAATGCCGTATGCAGTATCTAAGGTTGGCTTTATCCCAGGTCTATTAATGCTTATTGCGCTGACTCTAGTAAATATTGTTCTCCTTCTTATGTTTTCTGAGGTAACTTTACGTACTCGAGGAAACCACGAAATTCCGGGTTACGGTGGACTATATTTAGGAGCCTCAACAAAGCTGATAGCATTCCTTATAGGGATCATAGGTGGCTATGGTGTAATGCTTGTCCAAATTATTGCCCAGGGATACATTGTACAGGCATTATTTGGGGGTTCTGCAACAGCTTGGAGCCTGACCTTTTTCATCATTGCTGGGTATATTATTTATCGAGGTGTTGAGGCAGTCAGGGTTATTGAATTACTCATGACCCTAGCTATATCTGTGATCTTTTTTCTGATTGGTTTGACAGCGCAGCCACATGTTGATACTCAAAATCTTATATACACTCCCTCGCGTGACTTTATAATTCCCTATGGGGTTATTTTATTTGCTCTAAGTGGAACATCAGTGATACCACAGATTAGGGAACAGATGCAAAAATTTGAAAGACGCATGCCTCTCGTTATCTTAGCGGCAAATTTGATCATATTTGTTATGTATGCAGGATTTTTATGGCTTGTGCTTGGCGTGACCGGAGCTCACACAACGCAAATTGCAACGATCGGATTGGGTAATAAGGTCGGGAGCATAATGCGAGTCCTGGGAAATGGACTTGCAATGTTTACGATCTCTACGAGCTTTATAACAATTGGGCTCTCCATGAGGCGAGTTTTTCAATATGATTATCAATTTCCCCGTTTCAAAGCGTGGTTGACTGCTATGGCGATTCCTCTGACTCTTTTTGTGCTGGGGGCAAGAAATTTCATTGGGATACTAGGAATTGTCGGTGGGGTTATTTTAGGTATCCAAAACATCATAGTTATTACATCCTATTGGAAGGCTCAAAAAGATGGAACTCGCAGACCAGAATTTACGATGGGACGCATGTCATTAGCAGGTGTAATACTTATTGGAGTCTATAGTGTAGGTGCGATCTTGACCATTCTTGGCGCATTTTAAATGGAAAGCATCCAGCATTGGTTTTGCTACCGACATCACACAAGGTCCGTCATGTTCCATGACGGACCTTGTGCAAGTCCGTACATATGTCTACAATGACTATAT
This sequence comes from Candidatus Roizmanbacteria bacterium RIFCSPHIGHO2_02_FULL_43_11, assembly GCA_001789515.1. Classification (GTDB taxonomy): domain Bacteria; phylum Patescibacteriota; class Microgenomatia; order UBA1406; family HO2-37-13b; genus 2-02-FULL-43-11-A. Next base: position 12,469 of record MFZT01000045.1, on the reverse strand, counting down.
GATGGTGGACTCACTCCTTCCGGGAAATCGTTCGCAACCCGACTTTAGATTTGAAACCTTTCGGTGCCCGTTTGGGGTCCTGTATGAAAAGGTTATACCTTTTCCAGAGAGTCAGGTAAGCGGTGAGGACCTAGTCTCTCGATTAAAGCGGGGTCTGCAGGGTCAGCTCAATATCACGGAGGAGCGTCAGAATGGACACGTGCAATATGAGCTACAACCCACTCCACTACAGGATGGGTTAATGTTTAAAGTACTGGTAAATGGGAGATCAATAGTTCCCGGTTCGGACTTGTGCAGTGATGTGCGTCTGCAGGTTATTGACGAAAAGGGAGTAGCAGATCAACAAATCGTGGCAGAAGCGCTTAGTCAGGCTTTTCATGACGTAGTGATAAGCATGTATGACTAGAAGTCATCTCAAAACCATGATCATATCTGCAACACCGTTACCATATTGGCTGCAAAGCATTCAGTTTTTCTCACAGTAGTTTTTACTACTGCGAAGCAGGAAGGTTCTGTGACCGAAGGTCACATGGTTCTTACAGCCTCGAAAAACCCCATGCTTTTCGATCAATATGAACTTGTTTCGTCACAATCAAGGTTTTGAAATGACTTCTAAAACTAGCTCTCAGTCATTTAAACATCTTTCCCCAAAAAATCCATCACTTTTCTGGGAATCCCTTTTGATTCGCCATATTTCAACACTCTTCTGTACGCATCCATATCATCGAAATGAAATATGAAAACCTTTCCATTTTCTCCATCGTCAGCACCAAACGCACAGATGGCTTCGTCTGCATTTAGGTTCTGTCCTGATGCATACCATGGCTCTGGTCCTGTGTAGTGCTTGACCATAGCTTTCTGAATATCCTTGAGCTGATCTTGATTAACATAAACTTCTACCACATTTCCCCAATTCGGATTTTTCAACTGCCTTTTTACTTTATGTGGATATAAGTTTAGGACCTTCTGATCAGTTAATGAACCACTGTATAAAATAATTTTGTACCAACTTTGCAGCATAATTTATGATAATCTTCTCATCAAGCAAATATTTAACAGATCAGGAAACTTTAATCTCCTGTCTCAATAGTATATAAAACGTGTCCTTCGCTTCCTGCTCAAGCCAAGGATGGTGGCCGCAATGCTCAATCACATAAAAATGAAAATCGCTTAATATCTTAGAAAGCGGTTTTCTGACCCCTTCGGCTGGATGAAGGTCATAATCTCCATGAATAGCAATCACTGGACAAGTGATTTTCTTGCCCTGCGCAAGCAATTTCCCGCTTTTCCTCAATTTTTCAGCTTCAGACCATACCCTTTCGTAAATTTCCGATTGTGCTGCTGGGTTAATCAAGCCCCCCAAGCCATTATCGTTTGTCTGCCCTATCGGTCTATAGGAATCTGCTCGATCCATTAATTCACTAAATTCACTAAACACTATATTGTCAGCTTTCCCGCTCTGGAGCCTCTTCATAATTTCTTCTACCCTCATTTTTTCTGTCATTGAAAGACGTTCGAGCCGAGTCTTCATTATTCCTTTCGCATAACTAACTTCAAAAGGTCCACTGCTTACCAAAATTAGTTTTTTGACTAAATCTGTGTATTGAGCAGCAAGAAGGTAGCATAACCAAGCTCCCCATGACCAGCCGATTAAGTAAACGGGGTATAGGGCGTGTTCCTCAATGACCTTTCTAAGTTCATCAATTTGATCAGAAATCGTATCGAATGTTTGAAAAGGTTCAATGACACCGACGGTTTTGGATAATTCCTCAGCAACGGGTCTCATTCCTCCCGGTGTGCCTGGTCCACCATGAACGACAACAGCGGAGTAAGGAGGGTTTCCGTAGGCTCTAAAGTTATTCATGAATTTGGAGCGGGAGACGAGATTCGAACTCGCGACCTTCTCCTTGGAAGGGAGACGCTCTACCAACTGAGCTACTCCCGCAGTTGGCGTCTCAATTATAACAAATATTGGTTCTCACGTTTTAGGACAGCCCCAAAAAGCTTGTTTTAAGTCCGAATTATCCATAAAATGCGGCTTT
>MFZT01000045.1:10251-10358 GCA_001789515.1 Candidatus Roizmanbacteria bacterium RIFCSPHIGHO2_02_FULL_43_11 | reverse complement strand
TAGAGCTGGCTAAAGATATTTTCGAACCATCGCTGTGACTACTCCAGCAATTTCCAATGACTGCTCCGGCCGTATGGGAGGATATTTCTTGTTTGCAGGCATCAGTA
>MFZT01000045.1:10075-10163 GCA_001789515.1 Candidatus Roizmanbacteria bacterium RIFCSPHIGHO2_02_FULL_43_11 | reverse complement strand
TATACGATCAACAAGCACGAGATCACCTTCGTGAATGCCGGCATCAACCATGGAATCCCCAGAAACATGCAAGACGAATGTGGCCTCT
>MFZT01000045.1:0-10040 GCA_001789515.1 Candidatus Roizmanbacteria bacterium RIFCSPHIGHO2_02_FULL_43_11 | reverse complement strand
GTCAGTAATGTCCTCATCAGCAACGGTTGGAAAACCGGCTTTGATGATTCCGGATTGAGGTAGTGGAGCGAATAATCGCTTTGGGATAAGTTTTCCTTTGCTATCGCGTTCAAGGTAACCTGCTTCAATGAGCTTGTGCGCAAGCTTGAATGCTGCATTTTTTGAAGCAAAGCCCATGATATCAGCAAGTTCCTGATACGTTGGGAGCCTACGCTGGTGCCTGAAAAAGGAGCGTATTTTGGTTAAAGCGTTATAAGGTGTTTTCATATAATGTTGCGGCTCAGCAGCAGAGCAATCATTTCAGAGTTTGAGTTTTGAAATGACCACTATTGCACAACGTGAACCATGAAATATTTATGAAAATATAAACTGTCCTTGCCAAACTTCTGTTCTGTCAGTTTCTCATGTGCAGCTTTTGCAAGTACTTTTTCTTCCAAATGAGGATCTGCAAGAAGTTTTGCATTTCGGTAAATTGTGATGATATGTTGTACAAGTCTGCGCATAGAAAATTGCATAAATTAATAATGTTGAACGATTGTTCACCAGTATAAAATGTTTCAGAAAAGTTGTCAAGAGGGAAATCACTCTTCATCAAAAGCGAATCCCATCTCTGTAAGTAGCTCCAATAGCCCCATCTTTGATCGTATCTTTGTAAGTTGCTGTATATATGCAAGAGATGATTGAAGATGTGGCATAGAAGCTTCAATCGCAGGTCGCACATCCAATGAAAAGGAATTAATATAGTGTGGGTGCAATGCAATGCGTGCATCAACAAATCGCTGCTGCTTGTTCATCCAGTCGAGAATATATGCATGTACAAGTTTTTGCAGCGCTGGGTCTGACCTTAGCTTTTCCAGTCCAATATTTTCGACAAACCGGACATGCGATTCACGAAAAATCTGGTCCCCCTCTTGAGCAAAATGTTCTGGCCCGTCTATTGCTGCGCCTCCAATGTCGGCAAGTGCAAGCACTTTCGTAATAATATAACTCCCTTGCCAAACGTATGGCTGTGTGACAGCTCCGTATGCAGGGTCAAATACAGCAATAGTTCCGCAGATTGCCTGCTTAACCATATTAAAATCATCTGTCCCATATTTTGGCTTGTCCTCCACTCTACCAAACATCCATTGACGTGCTAAATCTATACTTGCTTTCTCGCTTTTGCCATTAGAGCGTTTGCGCAGCACAACAGGAATGCCGGATTGTATTGTGAGCGCCTTATCCCACAGCTGGATAACATCATGAAACGCTGCAGCAATCAGAGCCAGTTGTAGATCATGTGTCGAAGCTTGCAGAGCTTGCATAAGATGTCGTGTGCGACGGATGACATCAAGGGTATGCGCAGTATTATGGTAGTCTAGCATGGATTCAGGATGTTCAGGGTCTTCATAATGAGTAACAATATAGTGAGTAGCGTATTCCTGTGCCATATCCACAATAGTGTCGTCCCAAAAATGTTCTGATTTCTCTTCCTGAGTCTGTTCGAATACATCATTCATAAGTTATATAAGTATAAAGTCTTAAGCATGAAGTGAGAGCTGATTGTTCAGCATAGTGTAAAATAGCAGTATGTCAGAAGGAGGAGTTGATAATAATACGGCAGCTGATGTTCGTAAAGCCTTCGATTTAGTATCAGGCGGGATTAGAGAAGCGACACAAAGGAAACTAACGGAGTATGCGATTCGTGCTAGAAGTGAATCTGTTGAGACATTGGGTGTGCCCCAATCATGGCAGAAAGAAGTACGCGCAAGAGCAGCTGCTATTGCGCGATTACAAGAGCAAGATCGGGCAATGGTCTGGACAGCGATACAGGCTGAGGTTCCAACTGCATCAACCAGTTTTGATCCAAAGGCCTTCGAATATGCGTGGCGGATATTAATGGGTGAAGATACGAATCAAGTATTACAAGGTCTGAATAATTTTGCACAAAACAGGGTGAAAACGTATATAGATGCAATAACACGATGGGCTGTTGAAGGTGCTGCTGGTCAACAAAGATAGTCCGTTATGATGAGATTTGGGTGTCAAATTTATTTATTTTAGACTGCCCGAGCGGTCTTGGCAACTCCGGAGGTTATGGAGGAAACAGGCGCTGGTGAAACCCGTATTCCCACATACTCAGCACAGGAATATATTGACCTTTTGTGGCAAACTGTTGATGAACTCGCCGCACTGAAGAAAGAATTAGAGGCTCATAGGAACGCATTATATGAACTTATTGCAACTGATTATAAGAGAACCCTTAATCTTCATGAGCAGGAAAAACTTCGAGCATCTGAGTCAGAATACACACAGCTAGGTATTACATTACAGGACATTCTAGATAAAGAAAAAGCGATACAAGAAGCGTTACTAGAACTTGAGAGTGGTACTATAGACAGAGCAAAACTCGCCCCATTATTACCCCATGGAGAGCAGGATCAGAGATCTATCTCAAGGCGAAAGCAACATATTCTAAAAGAGCGAGCTCGACAACAAAATGCTACTCCGGATCCACTTTCTGGTCATTCCTTTCCTGGCAATGTGGAACATGATGTTCGTGGAGGATACGGTGCGAATGCAGGAGATGTAACGACAGGACGGCATCGCAAACGGCTGAATGAAACTCTAGATCCTTCTTCCGCTGCAGACGAGTTTTATTGGGCTACAGCTGATACTCACGGTGGCAAGGTCGAGTATGGAAAAACTCGGCATGCAGGCAGCAGCTATTACACCACAGTCGGTGGCAGAAAAATCCGAAAGAGATGATTTATAAGGTAGAAGTCATTTTAAAACCAAGATTGAGACGAAACAAGTTCATGTTAAGCAAAAAGTCTTCAGAGGGGGATAGTCTGCCAGGCGAGAACGACATCATATCTATTAGGATAAAATTGATAGTAGATCTAACCCATAGTAAACACCATTTCGCTTTGCGCTGTCTGGGCGCTCTTCCGAACTCCGGAGGTTCTCCACCCAGCCCTCAAAAGGACTCGTGCAGAGGGTCCATTTGCATGAACAACCTTTGCATAAAGCTCTTCATATCCCAATGTCTCAAACGCATATGCACATAGCGTTTTTACTGCCTCAGTTGCGTATCCCTGACCAGTGCCCTCGGCTCCCAAATAGTATCCGACTTCTCCTCTATGAGGGTTGTCGCTATCTGGAGTAAGGTTAATGCTGCCGACGAGGATACCATCCGCTGTTCTGATTGCAAAGCGCAGTTTGGATGGATTTGTAGGGTGAGCAATGCTTTTCAGTACGTCCGAAACCGTTTGATACTTCTGCGCTGTCTGATCACCGTGCTGAGAAAGATGAGCACGATTTCTATTTATTAAGTCAAAAATATCTTGAGCATCACTGGGAGTAAATTGCTGCAGAATGATTCTGCCTGACGGGGATTTAAGCTCAATAGTCCCTTGCAAAGCCAATTGCGCTGTTTGGTTTTCGCTACGATCAGGTGACATAGAGGCCTATTATACCACTGGGGGCTTAGAGATTGATATGAGGCTCTTTAATAGGCACTGTGACGACACTGTGGCATGAAAATGGAAGGTGAGTTTACTTATATCTGGCTCCTATACTACAGAGCCTGTGAAACGGTTGAATATTGAGGCTAAATTTATCCCAGAGCAAAGATGGATTCAGTTTAGCTTGCCAGGGCGCTCTTCCGAACTCCGGAGGTTGCCGCCTTGATCTGGTCTGTCGAAAAGATCTATATCGTAGACTGATCCGTCACCTGTCACAACATAGCAATCCGTTATTTCAGGTAAGTAGGCATTACGTATTCTTCGAGCGAGGAAAAAATCTTTTCCTACGAGGATTGCACGTACCTCTCCCCAATCCCACGGATTGATAATAAGAGATGCGATTTCGGCACATTCTGCTGTAGAGTATATCCCAGCCAGTATTGTAGAAAACGCTTGGGAGTAGACAGCTGCTGCAGTCGCAAGGAAGGAGTACTCATCGGTATTCGGATCTGGATACCCAGCGCCATAGTAAGCAGCAAGCTTTTGTTCAATACGTGCAAATATAAGCGTTTTGTCTATATCATGAGCTGATGAAAAAAAGCTTTCATCAGAAAAGAAAGCAACTTCATCGGGAGTGAGACTACAAAAGTGAACTAAATATGCTACAGTTAAGTCCAAGCGTTGTTCGTGACTCAATTTTTTAGCATCTTTTAGAAATCTTTCCAACCAGTAACTCACTCTATCAGTTTCCGGCATGCTCGTATTATAGCCGAATTTTGGATAAAAAGATAAAAAGTGTTGGTTTTTCAATGGGTTAGGGTTGTTGAGATGAGCTCTAGTTGAAAGTTATTGTTTAGGACAATATTCCGCCCCTTAATGGACTAGGGTTACAGGTTGCATAATCAGGCAATTAAGGAAGTGGAGGAAGTTGTAAGTGCTCTTCAATCCTAATTAATGTGCTTCTGCAGCTTAAGCGTCTCATTATCGAAAAAATTAATAACAATCTTCAGATCCTTTTTTATACGTTTAATATCTTTCTGGAGATGATTTATTTCGATTTTCACTCTCTTAGTAACAATGTTGTCAATTTTTTCGAGATCTATTTGTGTAAGCATGGTCGGAGCATATGCTCTTTTGGAAAGGTTTTCAATGGGTCAAAATATAGCAGCTGGCACTAGTGCAGGAGGTGGGGCGTATTTTGCTAATACTTATCATGGGCAGCAAGCTCAAAGAAAATATACGCATCTCCATCTTTGACTGCAATTGCCCGTAAATCACTTTCAATCCATATGGCGTATTGTGTAGATCGTCTGCCTCTAAGCTTATGAAGTCTTATAGGAGGGCTATACTCACCAAGCGAAAATATCTGAAATTGTTTGGCAAGCTGTTTTCTCAAAGACGGATTTTTTCGACATAATTTATTGGCTTGTTTCTTGAACCCATCCGTAAAAATAACGTGCCTCATATGGAGTCAAAATACTCAGCAAAATTTTTGACTTCGGATGTTTTTCCAGCCCTGTGTTCTTTGAGAGCCTGAAGACCCCTTTTTTCCAGAGAGTCGGGCAAGTCATATACAGGTAAACTGCCCGATCGAACAACGCTTTCCGTTGCCTTACTAATCATAAATTTAATAGTTTTTGGCAGACTATATCCAAACTGGTCTCCATAACCGATTAAAATAGCTGCCTCTTCTGGGGTTAGAGAAAGTTGTACTTTGGTCATAATATGTGAATTATAGTAGATAAGTGTTTAGAAAGCAATGGGATTGAAATGGATTATTACTACTTTGCTGAAGGTTGTGGAGGTTACTCTACCAACAGTGTTGCACTTCGTTTTAGAACTCAAGAATTGAGCCTGCATGGTCTTGACAACCTATAGTAATAATGATACAAAGGGTTTCGGTAGCTTTGATGAGATTCAACTATTGCTGTTTTATTAAGTTGAGGCTACTTTTATTTACACCTTGATGTTCTGTTGTATTTGCTTTTCAGGCGAGAGTACTGCATATATCGTTTTGTGTGTAGTGCCCTCGACATGTCAGCTTTGCTGATAATGAAAAGCGGGGTCCGACTTACCAAGAAAGGTTTAGCGCTGTGAATAAAGATGCAAGCTATACAACGGTCAGCTGCATTATTTCTCACATGGATATCCACGATTGTATTTCTACACCCACAGAGTATTGTAGCCACTCATCAAATTATATCGATGCACTGGTGGTACTATATACTACAGGTCACAATGACATGGGCAAAATTGAGTCTAGATACACCTCATAGCAATGGGTGTTTCGGTTCAGACTGTCCGGGCGGCCTTCCGAACTCCGGAGGTTAGAAAAGCAGGCGCTAGTGAACTATGTTGGAACTTATTTTACTGTGCAAAAATCTTTATAAGTGCAACCAGCGCAATCCCCCCCCCAAAAAGATATTGAGCACTACAGATTGATATACCCCTTTGTACAGGGCAATCACAATTATCCCAATTGCACCTGTTAGGTTTAAGAACTGATACACAAACCCATTTGCAGGAACAATTTGAAAGCTTACAAGTGCATATGCTGCAAGAAGTGCTAACGTACCATACCAACCGATTATTTCCGCCACCTTACCTTTCATCTACAAAGTGTACCAAATCTTTCTGCTACAATCATATCAATATGAGAATTGGAATAACACTTACCTCGTCACTTGATATCGGTCAAAAATATATTGACCTAACAGAGACAGTTGCGAAAATTTTCGCTCAAAAGAGTCACGGCATTGTCTATGGTGGCACCTCATATGGGATGATGAAGAAGCTTGCCGAAGCGTATAAACAGCATGGAGGCACGAGTCTGTGTGGTGTTCTCGCTGAAGACCTCGTTGCAGTCACAAAAAACTACGAAAAGTTTGATCAGCTTGATGAAGAATATACCGTTGCAACAATGGAAGATCGAAAAAGAAAAATTATTGAGTTATCTGACGCGTACCTTATTCTCCCAGGAGGGTATGGCACATTTGAAGAAATTGGCTCGATAATTGGTGGACAAGCAAACAAGCTCTACTCCAAACCAATTGCAATCATGAACTTTGAAGGTTTTTACGACAACCTATTCACTTTTTTGAGCGAAATGCATGAAAAAGCATTCTCGAGAATTGCCCCAGAGGAGCTATTTTTCTCATCAGATAATCTTGATGAGATTCTGAAGTTTTACGAAGGCTATAATAAGAAAGATCTGAAGGATAAGTTCGTTTAGCTTGCTACAATGCTCTTTTGCAGGCGCTGGTGTACGAAGTGGGAACGTATTTTGCTTGTGAGTTGATACTATGAGAATAAATTCCTTTTTCGATACATATAAGCTGCAATCAGTATTTCCCAAATTATTTCACCGAATATGACAAATAAGGCAATCAATAGAGATTGCTCTGGAGAAAAACGAGATCGTGAGCTATCTACAATTTGATATCCTGCTAAAATTGGGTAGATCAAGCTCAATACTTGGTAAACTGACAAAGCGATGAAACCATATAAGGCCCATTTTTTCAATCGCCAGATACCTACTGCTACGAGTAAACTTATTATTGACGCTATTAACAGTAAATATACAGGTCTTGTGTCATGTTTCTTATCTGTTATCTCAAGCCCAAGAGCTCCTTCATGTGCTGGTATATTTGTACGTGGAGTAATTTCAACTTGCATCATTTTTCCATCTCGTTGGACGACAAGAGGAATTGGTGAATCCCTATATTTTGATGTTATCTCCAAAAATGACTGTGTAGATTCAACCTGTTGAGTATCGATTGAAAGAAGAATGTCCCCTATTTTTAGGTCTGATTCAGCAGCTGGTGAGTTCGGCAGAACTCTAACAATTTTGGTTTCACCTTTAGAAACAATACCAAGTCCATTTCTCAAAGCATACAGACCCCCAAAAGTTCCTTGGACTCCACTCATCAACAACAAAGCTGCGATAAGTGTTATGAATTCAGTTCGCTTATTTTTAATACTCATATGAAAAGTATACCTTATGATTATATGGATGAACTGATTTCAGCAGGGGCTGGTGTACGAAGTTGGGAACTATTTTATTCAGTATCATCTTTCCTCGCATCCGTAGTGATCATTTCTCCTCTAACTATGTCACAAAGAGCAATATCGGCATGAAGTGTGTGATCTTGATAAGTGTTGGGATCGGTTGAATGGTTGACATATCTTTCTGGATCAGAGTAAAGATATATTGTGCCTCCTTGGATATGAGTAAACATTCTTTCTCCATGTGGTAATGCGGCATATTCTACTTCTGTTAGTGGAACGAGATTGTACTGAATTACGACATCACCTTTTTTGAAATCCCTATCGGCATATACGCCTTTTCCAGCAAGTTCCCCTGTTCCAATAAGGATCTCTGTCATAGTGACAAGTATACCAAGAAGTTCTGACATCGTACATTGGCGGTAGGTACATGTTTGGTCGGAACCTTTTGCAGGGGCTAGTGCACGAGGTGGGAACGTATTACATGTTTCCGTCAACCACCACATCAGCTTTCGCGTGAGGATTCTCCGATGCAATATATTCCTCTTCCTTCGGTAACCAGTAATCCCTCCATCTGTCTGAATTGTCGATTCCATTCAGGGCAATATCGCGTTTCAAACCTCTTTCAAATCCGATTTCTTTAGGGCAGTCTACCCAAATTTTGTAATCGTAGTATGCAAGAAGCTTTTCTCTTAGTGCAAAAACACCTTCCAAAATAACAATTTCTGCTTTTTTTGAGTTTGTTATCAAAGGTGATATGACCTTTTCAATAAGTCTCTGGATATTTGGTGAGCCTTCATACAAGTCAAACTCATCCAAATGCACGATTCGGCTTTCTGGCAGGAACTCTTGGAGCTTTTTAGCGAAAGAACTTTTCCCTGAACCACTTCTTCCGTCAATGGCAACAATGACACACGGTTTTTTAGTTTGAAGTTTGTGTATTTCTTGAGCAATGATTGTGAGAGGTTTCATACCGACAGTATACTTATTTTCCTTCAATAAGCTGAACCATCAAATTTAGCCAGCCTTCTCGTGCATCGCCAGCAAAATCATGATTTCCATCAAGCTCGATATATGTGATGCCTTCAATATCTCTCAGAGCGGAATAATCTTGATTAGGTAACACATGATCCTGCATTGCTTGAACGATATATACATTGGTCCTCTCTGCTAATCGTGCGTAAAGCTCAATAGGATGAATTCCTGCTGTCTCTGCCCAGAATTCCGGTGGAATATAAGTTAATTTCCCATCTGATCGTTTTATAGTGCTTATACCATCACTAACAATGTGAGTTCCTTCACGTGAGCCAAACGTTTCCTGCATTCTTGCTTGACTAGGTGCTGCCATAGGCGAAGCGTTGAGTACGACCTTATCTACATTGTCAGGATTAGACAAACCCACTACAAGACAACCTTGAGAATGAGCAACAATTGAGAGTTCCTTAACGTTGTAAGTTTCTCGAACATGTCTCAGCACTGCGTTGAGCATTGCAGATTGTTCTGTTAGAGGACGGACTGTGGTGTCCCCTGCTTCGTCAACGTCAACATAGTCAAAAAGAACAACAAGTCGATCTTGACCAAGTCGTTCTGCGAGCTCTGTATACATACCTCTTGAATCTCTAAAAACGCCAAATCCATGAGAAAGTACGACAACTTTCTTTGAAGCGGGGTCTCCATGAATTTCACCTGAAACAGGAGACTCTTGGAGCGTGAATGGGCGTCTGTCAATCATGAGGATAGTATAGCATAGGAGGTTATGGGTTACTGTGAGGCTCTTTTGCAGGGGCGGAGAGAATTGAACTCCCAATAGAGGTTTTGGAGACCTCTGTTATACCATTTAACTACGCCCCCATTTTAGGGTCTGCAAGCGTATTATAAATCATAGACGATGCTGAAGCCATCTTAAAGAAGCACCGTTTTTCTAATTGGGTCTTACTTTCCTATCTGGCAACACGGCACGCGGATTGTCCAAACTTTACAGACACATTAGAATTCACGCAGCATTTGACCGATACTCTGTCCAGCGGTTAAGAAGCGGATCATAAACATGATCAGATACTATGCCAGAACGGGCAATAAAGTCTGCATAGACAGTTCTTCGCAGCATGAAATTGGAGAGAGCTCCTGTATATGCATAAAGCTCATCTACTGAGAGTTCGTAAAACGGATCATCCTTATCCATCTCAACCCACATTGAGATGATACCGCCTTGATAGTGCTTAGAGAAATCAGGATGTATTGCATGACTCACCCTTAGATCAACATGCTCTACAGGTCGGGCTACGACCAATTCAGCTCTTTGCAAGCTCATGATATGCTGGAATTATATCATACGATATAGCTATAGCCTCCGCAAAACAAAAACGACTTTGAATTGCGCTCGCTAAGTCATCCGAGCGTAATCATACTCCATGCGTTCCCGAGAGGAATCGAACCTCCAACCTTTGGTTCCGCAAACCAACGCTCTATCCTTTGAGCTACGGGAACAATGCCGGTAACTATGCGTTCCCGAGAGGAATCGAACCTCCAACCTTTGGTTCCGCAAACCAACGCTCTATCCTTTGAGCTACGGGAACAATGCCGGTAACT
>MFZT01000044.1:5022-5799 GCA_001789515.1 Candidatus Roizmanbacteria bacterium RIFCSPHIGHO2_02_FULL_43_11 | reverse complement strand
TGAAAGAGGAAACGGAGGGAGAAATGACACTTGCGAAAGAAGAATCTCCCAAAGCATTAAGACAAAAATAACTCCCGCAATCGGCATGACAAACATTGTTTTTTGTCGCATTGCTTCAAGCTCTTTGAGTTTCTGTTCCTTTGGCTGATTTGCTTGACCCATGTGTGAGTGATCAGAGGTATGTGCTGCTTCTTGATCTATCAAGGAATATCCAAGCTTTTCAATCTGTTCATTCATCAACGTAACCGGTACGGCGCTGCTGTCAAATGATACATCTGCTTTTTCAGTCCCAAAATTGACCGAGCACGCAGAAATACCATCCAGCTTTTCCACCTGCCTCTTGATAATGCTTGCACATGATGCACAGTGCATGCCTTTTACTCGAAATGTTTGTGTTTCCATGTGTATTTACAATGCTTTATTAAACTGGCAGGTTAGTCACATTCCACAAAGTGCTAAGATTTTTTTCTGAAAACCTGCATAATTTCCGTGATTGCCTCATCTTTTCTCCCCTGATTTATAGCGTCAGCAGCGCATTTCTTTAGATGATTTTCAAGTATAAGGTGGTCGGTCTCTTTCAATGCATGCTGAACGGCTTGGGTTTGATGGATGACATCAATGCAATACGCATCCTCTTCAACCATATGAATAACCTTCTCAAGCTGTCCCCGGGCAATTTTCAGCCGGTGAACGATGCGTTCTCGTATGTCCTTTGGTCTGTATGCCATATATACCCCCCGTGGGGATATTGTACTACATGATAGAGGATTGTTGTCA
>MFZT01000044.1:3532-4995 GCA_001789515.1 Candidatus Roizmanbacteria bacterium RIFCSPHIGHO2_02_FULL_43_11 | reverse complement strand
TCCTTAATGCAGCTGTGTTAGAGATGACTTCTATGAGATACTCCTGTTTCCAATGTCCTTTGCGAGTTTTCTGTAAAATTTCCTGAGCCCATTAAGCTCGAGAGGCCTTATCATCTTAGGTAAAAACTCAAAATCGTCGACAGCCATGCAATCACTTGCAAATACGAACGGATCAATCTCAACGTGGAACTTCATTTCAACTGCAAGCTTGAGATCCCAAAAGGTGTATTTCTGCAGGAGAAAGTACATGTCAACAAAATCTTTAACCTCAATTCGCTGAGTAAGAGCGATCAATTTGTTTGCTGCAATATCGTGCAAGCTATCAACACGGAGATTGCCATTATAAAGTACTAAGCTATCAAGCTGTCTATAGGGGTACTGAGCAAAATCTATTTTGAGTTTTGAATTGTCTTGGAATGTCAAAAAATATATATGCGTTGGTGCAACAAATTCGCTTTCAATAGTAAATCGTAAGTCTGTGGACCACTCATTCAGGCGGCTAGTGATATTCTGAGCGTCATATAATTGAGGTGTAAAAAAATCCAAGTCGATGCTCTCGCGATGTTGAAAATACACTTCACTCAAAGCAGTGCCACCAGAAAAGTAAAATGTATCACTAAGGAACGGGTCACCGCCAATGCGTTTTAATATATCTACCTGATGCGGGGTAAGGATATTTACTTTGATCATAAAAACAGCTCCAAAAGTTTGCGTCTTTTTGGAAAAAGATTAAGTTTGTCCCAATATTTTCTCACGTCATCAAGATTAATCTTCGCCCCTTTTTCTGGCCCGTAGTTTATTTGCCTCTCAAGCAGCAGTATTCTACCCTGTTCCGTTTTTTTAAGCTCTTCAGGATCGTAGTCCCAGACTGATTTCATATAATTTTAGTATACAAGATTGGACTAAAAATCATCCATATGATCTCTATACGAACCCATCTTTCTGCCTTTTATCAAAAAACTCTTTCATTTGTTCAAGCGTGGTAAGGGTGGTCATAATCCATACATAATAATCATGTCCAACGCTTGCCTCTCGATCATCAGTGAGATTGTCATGGATCCGTTTGGTATCATCTTTGCGATGCTTTCTGCGGAAAGCATTGCTATTTCCAACTCCGCGATTTCTTTGATATGCCCTGTCCCAGCGCTCCATATCGCGTGGATCAAGAACACGAGCCATGGAATCCCGGCATTGCTGCTGTATGATCCTGATCCCAACTGCAGAAAGTTTGCCACGCAGCATGGCCCAAAATTGTGGCATCTCATCAAATTCCCATCTGCGCATTGTTTTGCCAACTTCAAGATTTCTAGGGTCTGCAGCAGGCCCAAGCTCATGATTAATGCGGGCAATTTCTTCCTGAGGGAGTTTGTCGGCGCCTTTTCGCATTGAACGAATCTTGGTCACCTTGACCAGTTCTCCGCACTTTCCAAGACGTATGTCCCGGTATAAAACCGGCCTTCCGT
>MFZT01000044.1:2329-3509 GCA_001789515.1 Candidatus Roizmanbacteria bacterium RIFCSPHIGHO2_02_FULL_43_11 | reverse complement strand
AAATATATGACCAATGGTGCTGTAAAAATAGTTCCTGCAAGACCAATAGGAAAATCAACAAGCCATCGCTTTTGCCAGCTTTCAAAATATGCTTCTCCTTTTTTGTCACATACTCTATTTGCAATGCGGGCTGGTAGAGTATCCCGTCTGCGCAGATAGTGATCAGCTCTCTTCACAAACGTGGTCGGACGTTTTCTTGTGACAAAAGTAGCGGAAAGGCGTCTCAGGTCATCTTCTACATGATGCAACTTTCTTCTTTCTGGGTCTGGGTCTGCCATATTTGCTGCAACAAGAGCTTTTGCTGTGCGTAAATGTTCTCGTGCTCTATCAAGGTCATAGGGTCTTAAGGCAGCAGCAAGATCCATATGCGCAACAGCAAGCCACACCTCACGATTATAGGCCTGCGCCGCATCGATCGGTTGTATTGCTTCAAGCTGAGCAATAGCAGCGTGTGCGTTACTTAAAGCAGAGGCATCCCTACCTTTGGATAACTTGAATGAAGCGGTTTCATATTTGGCGGCGATCATCAAAGTGATACCTCCCCAGGTTTGTGTTGGATGAGGGCTCAACCGTTGAGCATCCAGAGCTTCACCATAATGCTCAACAGCAAGGGCAAGTGTCTGCGTATCTGCAGACAGGCCTGCTGTGTATTCCTCCATCTTAGCTAAGGTCAGAAGTGGTACGGCCTTTGATCGCTCTGTCAGACCAAGACGTTCAACTCCCATTCGTGCATAGTGCATTGCTTCTGAAAGATTTACCGGATCTGCTCTTTCTTTCCAGAGCCGTGCATATGCAAGCGCAACAGATGCGTATGCTTCCCCTGCACGGTATGAATCATTTTCCTGTTCTGCAAGGACAGCTGCATCAAGGGCTGCTTTGATGGATCCATATAGATCTTCTTCATGTTCACGTAAATCTTCGGCGACTACATGGCACGCACGTGCAGCGTCAAAATCATTTTCAGCGCTTTCTAGCAGGGCAACTCGTTCTCTTTCCATTTCTGGAAAGTATACCATACTCAGCCCCGCTTTTATGCTATGGGCTATGTATCTTATCAAGGCGGTAGAGCATCACATTCTCTCCCAAATCCCACCTGGCTCCGATGCTAAAAGGCTGTAATGCAGTTACTTCCCATGTTTTAATACTGTGCAACTGTGTATCAGGTCGTGCCACAACATAC
>MFZT01000044.1:1541-2217 GCA_001789515.1 Candidatus Roizmanbacteria bacterium RIFCSPHIGHO2_02_FULL_43_11 | reverse complement strand
TAAAGCGAGGATGCTTTTGTGCATCGGAAGCGATTAAAGCCCCTGCCATTTGTATTTTTCGCAATGTCCACCCCTCTGGCATTGTGTAACCGTGATTTTGGTTGAGTTTTGGGGCTGAACTGAAAAGGTTAAAAACAATAATTAGCAACATAATCCCAATCCCGAGTTTCTCGGGAAAGATCTGCATGAGCCACACAGGTAATGCAATAAGCAGCGCGACCCATAGTGCTAGCATATAATGGGGCTCTAGAACCGACATTTTGAAACTGAATATTCCAAGTATGATGAAAAGTGTGCCAACAAGTTGATGAAGTTTTGTACTCTTTTTTGAATGTGTGATAAAGAAAGCAAAAAGTGTGCTAATAAGGATAAGTTTGCCAACGATAAGCGAATCTCCACCAAGGAAAATGGCAGCTCCCTTTATCCATGTAGAAAGTATTGAAACACTCCTTTCTGCTGCATTTTGAGATTGAAAATACTGCCAGAACAAGTGAGTATTTAGAAATTGATGACGAATTTCAAATAGAAGGGTTGGGATTACACCAAATATAATGCCCGCGATAAAAAACAAGGTCTTTTTTACAGTGGATCCTTTTGATAGCACCAGAGTAGTGAAAAATACGAGTGCCAAACTGATATTTAACCAGTGTAATTCCATACCGAGTCCTGCAAAGAG
>MFZT01000044.1:544-1305 GCA_001789515.1 Candidatus Roizmanbacteria bacterium RIFCSPHIGHO2_02_FULL_43_11 | reverse complement strand
CGGCGATGGGCTGCAGCCGCAAAAGCGCGAAAAAGGGATACAGGATGTATAAATACAAAGGTCCCTGGAAGAACGGTGCAACAGAAGTTTTAATCCCAAGGAGGGTCCATTTCTGATACAACACCATATCCCGAACAACCAGGAAATCCTGACCTTGATCTCCTCCGAGAGTAGTAAGCTGATCAAGGCGATAGAGTCTTAAAGCAATAGCCAAGGCCAGCACTGCAAGGAAAAGCCTATGAGACCAAAATATTCGCTTGAGCTTGCCCGTACGTCTCAGAGTCTCATGCAATCTCGCCATACCTTCCGATAATACTACCACAATGCAGCTCTATAGTGCCTTTGTGAAGCTCCGGCCTTTGGGCCGGTGAGCTCCCTTTTTTGCTATGAGACATCTGATATACTTCCTTCATGTTCAAACATGTCGCTGTGGTGAATGGTCCTGGAGGGCATGGGAAAGACGCGTTTGTGTCTGCGTGCACGCTGGCTGCATCGGGTTTGGGCCTGGATGTTGCAAACATTTCATCTATTGATCCATGTAGAGAAGCTGCGCGTTTACTTGGCTATAACCCAGCACATAAAACCGATCATGACAGAGCGTTTCTTGTTGCTCTCAAACATGCTTGGCTACAATGGGATCCATATGGCCCAACACGATATATCATCAGGTGCATAAAAGGATTGGAAAATGCTTTAATTTTTGTTCACATTCGGGAAACAGATCAAATTGAGTTGCTACGAATGGAAGCCAACGTTATGAT
>MFZT01000044.1:318-428 GCA_001789515.1 Candidatus Roizmanbacteria bacterium RIFCSPHIGHO2_02_FULL_43_11 | reverse complement strand
GGACATATGGCATTGAAGGAAGTACACACAATCCTGGTCTCAGAAGGTAATATACATAATATGAAAGTGCCAGACCCATTCAAATTTGAAAAACAGCGTGATCTGGCAGC
>MFZT01000044.1:0-305 GCA_001789515.1 Candidatus Roizmanbacteria bacterium RIFCSPHIGHO2_02_FULL_43_11 | reverse complement strand
TACAAGAAATTACGCTCTTTATATAAGAGCAAGATACCAGCAATCAAGAATCTCAATACTCCTCGCTTGTGGGATACGTTAAACACAGATGAAGCCGTTCACGCAAAAAATCCCATGGAAGCAGATCGTCTTAGAATTGTTACCAGATTGCTAGGGCATGGGAGTATTCTAAATGTTGGTTGTGGCTCTGGTAAGCTTGAAGAAATGAATCGGATGAAGATGCCTGGGTGGTGTGGCATTGATATATCTCCGAAGTCAATCAAAAAGGCCCAAGAAAAATTTCCTAGCGGCAAATTTAGTATGGG
>MFZT01000043.1:6001-8767 GCA_001789515.1 Candidatus Roizmanbacteria bacterium RIFCSPHIGHO2_02_FULL_43_11 | reverse complement strand
CTTTATTGACCGGTTTGATTCGCTTCCTCATAAGCAGCAGGAGTCAGTGAGGGAAATTATCTGCAAGCCGGAAAAAGGTGGACCGTAAAACGCTTCTATGAGATGACTTCTAATACACTTTTCTTCGAATACCAAACAAGAATATTAGCCCGGCAGCTATAAATCCAATGGGGAGGAGCCAGGTTAGTATAGGAAGAGGCCAAGATTTTTGAGACTGTGGAGCGTCAGACAAAGTAACTTTTGGTGTTGGGATCTGTGTAATGCGAGTGGTCTTAAATGGTGGCAACGCGAGATTTGAAGGCAATTCCATATCAAAGAATGCTGCTGCAGGGCCTTCATGGACAAATTTCTTATCTGCGGCAAGGTGGAGAAGATAGTAATGTGGTGCAAGATCAGTTACCTCGCCAAGGTAGGATAGCTTTTCACCTTGTCCGGTTGCTGGGTGCCAGAGAAGTACATAATGAGATATGTCAATATCAGTACTGACTTGCTGCACGACGTACCCTGCCTTTTGAATGCGAGTAATGTCTGAATCACTAAAAAGCCCGATAAACACCTTTTCTTCCATATCATCATTCTGGATAAACGTAATTGGAGCGGTGGTGAGGCTGTGTAGTCGATCCAAATCAGTGTTTTCAGTGTACGTTACAAACCCAAGCACACTGGGTGCGGATTTCTCCAGAGCCTCAGAAGTTGTTGTGGAGGAGTCACTTTCTGCGGCAAGTACATCCGAGCTCACAAGATTTCCGCCTTGCCCTTCATGTGACATCTTGATCAAAGCTCCGGCAACAGCTTGAGCGGTTTTTGTGATTTGGGTCAAACTAAGATGCTGAGTGGTATCGTTTGTACTGTGATACACGGGGCTGAAGGTGCATTCGAATGCGAAAATTGCCATATAATTACCAGCAGACCAAAAAGGTCCATGATCAGAGCTGCTGATGGTGTCTGCGCGAGACCGTCCGGTCAGCCCAATGCCAAATTTTCTGTTCACGTCCATGACAAGATCACTTATGACATTTCCACCTGAGCGGGGATAGTAATTGAAATTCACGCAATTATTTGATGTCCCTTTGTTACCAATCATGTCCATGTTGATGACTGCGTTAATCTTTTTATCGGACTGAATATTACGTACATAATATCGGCTTCCATACAATCCTTGCTCCTCACCAGAAAAGAGAATGAACTCGAGCGATTTTTGCAGGGGGACTCCTGAGGCCTTAATGGCACGCGCGATTTCCATGACAGCAACACTACCGCTTCCATTATCGTCAGCCCCTGGGGCTGGATCATGCGGTTGGGATTCAGCACGGCTATCAAGATGGGCTGTGGCAAGGTACCATTTTGACCTGTCTGTTCCATACAGCTTAGCGATCACATTATTTGAACGGACAGAACCTGCAGTAAAAGGTTGCAGAGCAACCTCAATGTCATTATCCTCAAAGAATTTTTTTGCATATGCTGCTTCGATTTCATTGCCTGATTTTCCGGTGTAGCGAGTTTGCAATTCGTCAGTGCCTGCTAGAGAGTCATTGTCGACGATAGACTGCATATATGTGCGAACATTATCCTCCTTGATTTCTGCAATGACTTTGCGGATAGATTCGTCAACCTGAGAGCTGGGTGGCACTGTAGGATCTGGGGTGTTGGTAGCGCTGGTGGTGGGCAAAGGGGTATTTGAAGGCGCTCCAGTTGGTGTATTTGTTGGTGTTATATCCAGTAGATTAAGCCTGATCCATTCATAATAAGGGACGAGACCCACATCAGCGCGTTTATAGTCGCGCTCATAAATGGTGAAGTCATCATAGTTAACGCTATTGTCACAGTTATAATCACCTTTTTTGACCTGATCGGGGCACTGGTGAGTGGCAGGGTTATCATCCTGGGTGTATATTGGAGCTTCTGGAAGCTGTGCAAAGGTGGAGCGACCAACAGGGGTGGAAAGATTGTATGCAAGTGAGGAAACGCCAATGAAAAGAAACGTAATACCTAATAACTGGGGCAAGCGTCTATCCATAGCATAAAATAAAGCTGGTCTATTCACCTTGTGGCTTGCTGACAGGCTCTTCACGAGTGTACACATCCTTAGAACCTTCCAAAGGCAGCGCAGCCCCTTTTGCAGCACGCTTCTTCAAAAATACCACAACAAGAGATCCGAGGAAAATCAAAAGAGCGACAAGGATGAGTAAGGTGACATAACTTTGTTGAGCCCTTGCCTGTGAAGCTTCTGCAGCAGCAGTCTCAAAACCCTTCTTGACTGCTTCCTTTGCTTTCTGTGCGCCGCTCTTGCCAAATACTGCATTGGCGGAATCTGCAACAGCGGTGGGATCAACCTTCTTGCCATTTTTTGTTCCAGACATAATATCGATGACTTGTGTCTGGTGATACTCCTGGTTTTTCTGGGCAAACTCTATAACAGAAACCTTTGCAGCAGCTGTTGTTCCGGTTGCAGTCCCTGTTCCAGTTGGAGCAGGCGCACCTGTTACTCCCGTTCCACCAGTTCCTGCTCCTCCAGTTCCAGGCAAAACATTTGCCGGGATAATCTCCAGATAATAGGGGAGAATAGGAAGATTTCGAGGAGCTACCGTGAAAAACGCATCTTTATCTGCTTTTGTCTCAAAATATATACTATCGGAAATCTGCATTCGCACACGTACTGTTGCAAAAGGCTGAAGCTTGCCGCTTGCATCATAGGCATAGCCTTCCAGGTATGAGGGAATTGGGTCAAATGCTTTTGAAACGGTTTTTGCCTGTGCGGCAGGAACT
>MFZT01000043.1:3482-5982 GCA_001789515.1 Candidatus Roizmanbacteria bacterium RIFCSPHIGHO2_02_FULL_43_11 | reverse complement strand
CAACCTCTGTCAACTTTAAAGTAATCTGCTGGGCTGAATCAATACTTGACGGATCAAGTCGGAACGTGAAATTACCAAATTTGTCCGACTGCTGCTGCGCAATAGACTTATTACCCTGCATGAGATCAATAAGAGTCAAGGGCCATGAGGCAATCCCTTGGATGTGGATATAATCGCCCGCACGAACATGTGAATACCCCATGAGTTTTAAGACTGGTGTAGCACCACCATTTACAGGAATATCTCGCTGCTCAACTTGCCCGGTTTTTTCGTCAATAAGCTCTCCATAGGCGTATGGTGCAGTGTAAGCGAGTGTGTAATTCGGGTGGATATCAGCAACGCTGTTTGTAAGATTGCTATTAAGATAATAACGCCCTGCGGGAACGTTAAAGTTGAAAATACCTGTTTCTTCAGTTGTCACAGGATTGGGGACACCCGGAAGTTTGATCATTGACTTAAGGTCGTAATCAAAAAGATTGACTTTCGCGCCGGGAACAGGCTTCAATTGCTTGTTATAAGTCCTGCCAAAAGGGTCAGAATATACAGTCGTGCACTGCGCTGCTCCTTCTGCAAAAGTAAATGAGGTGTATTCAAGACCATACGACTTTTCAGTGGCTTCATTCGTATCTGCATCATCAGACTCTCCACTGCCTGTTGTGGTAACAGGGATTTCCCAACCAATCATACACATGTGATGACGGGGGTCGCCATCATTTTGGGGCTTCACAATAATATCAATATTTCCATTTGGTGCGGTAAATGGGTTAGTTGTGTTGATCAGGTTAAGAGCATATCCATATCTGTCCTGAAGGCTACGATAAGTGTTTTTACCCAAACATAATTTCTCATCAATGCTTGAATTACCTGTGGTGAGGAGAAACCCTTGGTCGGTTTCTGTGCCACACGCAACATAGAAATTTGTCGGAAGACCGCTAGGATCACTCCCAGGAAGTCCAGACTGAGTAAGCTGAATACGATGGGGCAGACGATCCAGATCCTCATCAAGGTCCTGTACCTTTGCGCATGACCATGCGACTTGGTTGCACTCAGGAGTTTGGGTGTTTATAGGGGTTGGCACAGAGGTGGGGACTTGTGCAGAGCTTGTGTGAACAAAAAACCCGGCTGCAGCAAGGATGATTGCATACAAAAACAGACGTCTCATACTCATCATTTAAACGTGTTTGATAGGTAAAGTCAAGAGTTAGTTACAACTAGTTCAACTAGTTATAACTAGTTGAACTAGTTGAACTAGGGATGGGATTGGGTGAACTAGAGGACTGAAAATCAGATCAATGTGACTCTCACACTACGCTCTCTACACTTCTATGCTCTCTACCTCCCTATCTCGATCGACCGGATTACCTGCATGAATTGGTCCTGAGGAAATGAGAAATTCACGACAAGTTCAACCACGTAGTTATTTTGAATGAAGAATGTTACACCCTTGATGCCGGTGCTTTCCACAGTGTACAAAAGTTTTACACCAGAGTCTGAGTTCATTATTTCTTTCTTTGTAACCTCAGCTGGTCCTGCAGAAAAGTTTGAATGATCACTGACAAGTGCATCAAAACTTCTATACAGTTTGCCATCCGCAAAAGTATCTACCATAATCTCGCCGTATGGAGTAGTGAGCCTAACGACATGTCTAGTAGGGTTGCTCACAACATCCAATGAGTTGTCAGATGTGATGCTTGTACCAACGGGGACGCTAAACTGAAATTTGAAGTAATGGTTAACATAGCGCATGGTAGTTTGATTGTCCTGCAAGGTTGATGGTGGAATAGCGACGCCATCGACAGTGTATCTTTGATCATGCATACACTGCTTAAAGTATGTCGCGTACCAGTCCCTTTTGAATCTAAGAAGAGTTTCCGGAGGGAAATTGGGATTGTCATCAAAATCGTTACTTACCATTTGCTGGGCTTTTTGGTGACACATTTCCTGCTCAGGCGTCCGGGATTTTTGGACCTGGCCCTGAGTGGGAAGGGGATCTGTTTGAGTTGGTGTGGGTGAAGAAAGCCTTATTAACTTTATGCCTAAAAAAATGAGCGTGATAAGAATAATACCTGCAAACACGATGTAGAAAAGAACAAGCTTTTTAGATACGTGATTTGCAACGAGTTTCGGATCTACCTGATAATCCGGTTCTATGGTATCCATAGTTTCAACTAGTTGCAACTAGTTATAACTAGTTATAACTAGTTATAACTAGCCCAACCTCTACAACAGTGCTGCCATTTCGTGTGAGGCTGGGCAGTTCGGGCAGGGGAAGACGAGGGTATGTGGTCAGCCCTGTCAGCTCAAGATATATCCTACTTAATGAATCTGGCTGTGGGGAAACATACAAAGGCACACGAGTTGATAAAAACTCCTGAGGGACGAAAGCGATCTTTACAAAGGGTGTGGTGAATTTGCTACTTGAGCGCTCTAACTCTGAAAGCAAGTTCTGAGTCTCAAGAGTATTAAGACCAATGCGGTGAGCAAGTTCAGCCGTAAAAGA
>MFZT01000043.1:2142-3436 GCA_001789515.1 Candidatus Roizmanbacteria bacterium RIFCSPHIGHO2_02_FULL_43_11 | reverse complement strand
GGTAATGCCGTGCCTTCCCAAGCATAGCCAGAAGTAAAAGCCGGCTGCGCGTAAGCCACGGGCACATCAGATCCGAGGGCTACCTTTGTGCGTACAGTAGAATCGGGATAGACATAGATCCATGGCGAACCTGTTGTAATAAACTGGCAAGTGACTGTCTCAAGACCAGATAAATCTCTGGGAAGTGGGCACTCAGAAGAGCTGCCAATGGTACATTCACCAACCAGATCCACGCGGAGCTGCAGAAGTTGCGCTTTTGTTTTTGTTGGAGACAAGGAAGTGAGCTCTAATTGTGAGCCAGCCTTCTTCTTCACAACATAGTACCAGCTGCGTGGAATATAGCGATTACCCGGTGTAACTTCTGACCTGTTGCGATCTTGCCACATAATGTATTCGACGGTGTCAGAGGTTTCAGCAATTTTCTGGGCATGATTAAGATTAACTGGGCACTGATTCACAGGTGTGTCAATAACTACTTGGTACACAAACTCAACAGTTCCATATTGAAGCGAGGATCCGGCTTTTGTGTCTTTGGCAACCTGAGTAACGGGCACGCCGCTGGTGGGAGTTGCGGGCTGTTGTGCAAGTAGGCGCTGTGTTGTAGCCCCAAGCACTGCTGCTTCACAGCGAGCGTCCTGCACGGCTGGCACAGTATGTACAAATTGCACATCAAATCCTGTCTGCACCTTCCCAAAGCTTCTAAAAAGGTACACAGGGCACCACCACTGTGGTGTGGTGCTTGGCGAGGAGACATACATAACTTCAGCGTCTGTCACATCCACACTTTGAGCAGAAGCAGCATTATTACTGTATACGTCTGGTAGACTCACAGATCCTGTACCACTCGGGCCGGTTATTGCAAGGGTTGTTTTACCGGCGACATAATCCTGATAGGCTTGCGTGGGTGTTTTCACGGCGTCATCAGGGACATTCTCTGACTGAAGGATGAGGGGAACATTTGAACTAATGCCATACACTTTTCCCTCGACTGGCTGATATTTTACAGTGATGGTATTGAAATCATCACGACGTGCAAAGCCATCAGTGTTATCTGATGTTTCAATGATGTTTTGATTCGCAAGGGGGAAGTCTTGCAGAGCTCCAAGCTTTGTATCTGCAACATCGGAGTTTTCTTTCATGTTGAGCATGCCGACGGGGTTCATAATGGGGCCACCAAAATTTTGCCAGTCACGGTGAAGCTCTATATATATATAGTTATCCGCATCACCTTTGCGTTTGTAGGTGGCGTAGGTCTTAATGGAAGGATCATCGATGCCCAGTTGCAGTAATAAGT
>MFZT01000043.1:645-2136 GCA_001789515.1 Candidatus Roizmanbacteria bacterium RIFCSPHIGHO2_02_FULL_43_11 | reverse complement strand
CCATTTGCATCGGCGTGCTGGCCTGGCGTTCTGGGTGAAAACCAGTTTGCGATAAATAACTAAAGCGGCCACTTGCAGCATTGAGGGCAAGATAGTGTTTATTGTCAATGTCGTAGAGTTGGGTTAATTTTGCTCCTTTTTCGACTGCATCAATGTTGACAAAACCAAGTTTGTACGCAAAAGCTTTAATATCATCAGTTGCGTAGTCGGTTTTCAGCTGGTGAATGTTAACAGCAGATGGTTTGTCGGGCAATTTCGTGACAAGGATGTGCCTTTTGATGCTGATAGATGGGGCTGATCCAGCGTCTGGTCCCATACGCGAGGGAATTGTAGCATCGAAGGTAGAAGGCGCTTGGGTCTGGCCTTGGGCTGTGCTTTGAGAGGGGAGAGCAGTCGCAGATTTTTGTGCGGTTTGAGGGCTGTTTTGAGTCGGCTGTGAAGAAGAACTTGTTGTATCAATCTTTTTGCCAGTTAGTATTGAGACAAGTTTATCCAGTGCAGAAGCAGGTGATGGAGCGGGCTTAAGAGGAGTAAGGTAAGGACTGTCCTTTTGAATGGCAGTGCGAATAGCATCAGGATCAGAAGAGTTTGGAGACTGCAGTGCGAAAACAGCAAAGACAAGTGCTGTCAGGAAAGCAAAAAAGATTACAGCAGCAAAAGCAAAGTATTTATTATGCGAGAGTGCGCGCAGTTTTTCAGGAAATGAATCCATATGATAATATGGTATACAGGATTTTGTAAGTACTTGCAAGATAGCCATAGTATGTGCTACTGTGAGTGGTAGAAAATGATAAAAAAATCTGTGATGAAATTGCAAAAACGGGGACAGTCCGATCCTCCTTTCTCTCTATCCTTCTATCCTTCTATCCCTCTATTCACCCATCCCTCTTCTCGTGGGGAGATTGCAACTACCTTATCTGTCGTTGCTCTTATGGTCATGACTATTGGAGCAGCAATCGGATATTCGCTGTCGCAGCAGACACTTTCTCGTACTTCGCAGGCTCAGACGTCTGAACCCACAGATCTTGGCATGAAATCCCGATGGTTTGATGGTGCATCGGGCTTGGCGTGTAATACGTGGTTGACGTGCGAGTCAAGCGGCCCGAAGATTCAGGGGCTGTATATAGAAGAGGGCGGCACGCGCTATGAGCTTGGCAGTAAAGCAGATGGGTTTAAGGATGTATTTGGAAAATCGCCCGTGGCTGTGATTTTCAGCTCATGCCAGGGCAGAGATGAGCAAATTTCGATCCAGTATAACCCAGATTTGATCCGCAGGATGAATGCAACCTTCCTGCGCACATATCAGGTCAATCCTGACGGCTCAATCATTGTTGCCCTTACCACAGGTGGGGGAGCTTCGACACGCTACTTCATTTATAACAGACCAACGGGCTTTACAGCTTCACAGACAGGAAAATTTGTGATTGAGTATGAGGCAAGCACGGCTGGCTCGTCACAAAGGTATACACAATACGCCGGGGTGAAAGCGTG
>MFZT01000043.1:269-600 GCA_001789515.1 Candidatus Roizmanbacteria bacterium RIFCSPHIGHO2_02_FULL_43_11 | reverse complement strand
CACTGCCACTCCCACTCCGGAAGCAACTCAAGAGCCTGGTGGAACGGGTTCTATTACCTTGGGTGTTGAAATAACCGGACCGATGCCTGCTCCCGCAAAAAGACTTGCCTATATTGTTGATACATGCGATATTCCAGACCCAACAAAGCGCACGATTGCACGATGTGGAGAGACACCAGGGAATGGGAAGACTCCGGAGAGTGACCTGGATGGGAGTCGTAAAGCGGTAAGCATCACTTTTGGCAACCTTTCCTCAGGGTATAAGCACATTAGGTTTGGACCCGGTTTTAGAGATAAGGACAATAGGAATCTTGGATCTGCCGGGCTTACA
>MFZT01000043.1:0-228 GCA_001789515.1 Candidatus Roizmanbacteria bacterium RIFCSPHIGHO2_02_FULL_43_11 | reverse complement strand
CAATCAAGCTTTTGGACCTTCCCCGAATCATTGTAATGTAAAGCTCGAAGCAAGAAAGAGGCTTGACCTGAAACTTATTATTGATATGAGTGGGGCGAGTATAGGCCCATCGGGCGCAGTGATGCCGACAGTAGCTCCGACTCTGAGGCCATCACCGACTCCGGAACCAACACCTAGGCAAGGGACTGCAAACATAAAGCTTAATGTAACTATAAATGGGCCACTGCC
>MFZT01000042.1:4615-5112 GCA_001789515.1 Candidatus Roizmanbacteria bacterium RIFCSPHIGHO2_02_FULL_43_11 | reverse complement strand
ATGTCATTTTGACTATGTGGTTGCACTTGAGGTGTTAGAACACATTCCACCAAAGGACACATTTACAGCTTTAGAGCAGCTTTATCGTGTTTTGAAACCTCAGGGCTGCCTTATAATTTCGGTTCCCATGAATGAAGGCCTTGAAAAGATGATTACACAGGGTCACAATCCTAATGCTCACGTGCGTATGTATACGCCAGAGTTGATTAATGCCGAGCTAAAAATAGCCGGGTTTGCTATTATATGGGAAAGACAACTTTTTGCCTTTCATCATTTCTATCGGCTGAAAACGTTGTTAGCAAGAATCGTATTCAAAAAGAAGTGGCAGCCAAATAATGTTATTATAAAAGCGAAAAAACTCAGCTGACGTATATGTGTACACACTGAGGTAGATACTCTGCAATAAGCAGCGATAAGATCTCAATATCGGCCTGAATGTTTTCAAGGGGGATTGAGGCAAGAATCTCTACATACATTACATATGGGGACCATGAGAA
>MFZT01000042.1:0-4580 GCA_001789515.1 Candidatus Roizmanbacteria bacterium RIFCSPHIGHO2_02_FULL_43_11 | reverse complement strand
AAAGAGGGCCGCTGAAAACAATCCTGATTACAGGCCATGAATCTAATTCAGTACGAATAATATCTACGGGTACGACCCTTTCAGCCATTGTCATGGGGGCATTGTATAAGATTTTCCTGTTATGTCAAGCTAGAAGTCATCTCTATATGTGCCACATCTGCCACTTGTGCATTGTAGCCAGATGTAGTAGAAGTATTCTAGTTATAACTAGTTGAACTAGTTATAACTAGTTCAACTAGAAGGGGGGTGAAGTTATGAACAAAGACTCAAAAGGTATGCTTCACATACTTACATACACATTAGTGGTGGTCGGGGCTTTAAACTGGGGATTAATTGGATTGTTTGATTTTAATCTTGTCGAGACTATTCTCGGAAGTTACCCAACACTTGTCAAACTTGTGTATATTCTTGTTGGCTTGTCAGCAGTATATGATTTTGCAATGCACAAGACAACCTGCAAGATTTGTGAAAAGATGATGAAGTAACGGTAAACCTTCGCTTTTACACAAAAAAGCGGATGCCCTTAAAGTTAAGCATCCGCGTTTTTTGCTTGTGTTTTAGTCTATCTGATCAGTCCCCATACGATCTTCATTTCTTCTGCTGTCGCCACGATCAAACGATCGATTCCGACCTCCAGAGCGCTGGTCACGTGGGACCATTGGACGGGCCTCATTGACAGTCAATGGACGACCATCGAGCATTTGACCATTCAGTTGGTCGATAGCAGCCTTAGACCCTTCATCAGTTTCCATCTCAACAAAACCAAAACCTTTAGATTTCTCAGTGAATTTGTCCTTAATGATTGTTGCAGATACAACAGTCCCGACTTGTGAGAAAAAATCCCGGAGTGCATCTTCAGTTGTACCCCAAGACAAACCACCTACAAAAAGTTTCTGTGCCATTGTGTGTTCACCTCCTTTCAGCATTTACACACTACTATTCGGCACAAGCACCTTTTCTGGAGCATGTGTTTTGCGAACCCATAGCTGTAAATTGACATGGATAGTATATCAGAAAAAAAGAAAAGATGGAATGGTAGAAGTATAGATGGATAGAAGCATGGAAGCGGGAGCATGGGATCGTACTTAAAAAGTGTAAAAATGGTAAACTTTATCCATGGATCTTGAGCTCATAAAAAAATACCTTATCGTGATTGTTGTCCTCCCGTTTCTCCTTATTGCATTCATATATTTGCTTCTCCAGATTGTTTTCGGCTCTGTGGCGCCGTAGAAGTGAGGTCGCACCCCCATAGGGTCGCACCCTGTATAATGCTTGCTATGACAGGCTTCACGACTCCGATGATGAAACAATATATCCAGATCAAGCAAAAGTATCCTGACTATCTTCTCCTCTATCGCCTGGGTGATTTCTACGAGCTTTTTCTTGAAGATGCAGAAGTGGGCGCACGAACGTTGCAGATCACTCTCACACGCAGACCACGTGGCAGAGATGGAGACATCCCTATGGCTGGTGTCCCATATCATGCAGTGGATCGCTATATTACTCGCCTTATTAAAGCAGGTCATAAAGTTGCCATATGTGAGCAGGTCAGTGAGCCGGATAATAAAGGTATTGTTGAGCGCGAGGTGGTGCGTCTTATTACGTCGGGCACAGTACTTGACGAGCAGGCTCTTGAGCAGAAGGAGCATAATTTCATTATGGCTCTTCATACAGGCCCAAAAACAATTGGCATTGCTGCCGCAGATATCTCTACCGGTGATTTTTTTGTATCCCAAGTTGACAAGAAAACAGACCTTTCACATGAGCTTCTGAGATTTAAGCCAGCAGAGTGCCTTCTGAATGAAAACGATTACAACAATCCTGAGGTTCTTAAATGCCTGAAGGACGTGTGCAGTTGCAACATAACACGCTTTACAGAATGGGATCTCCACACGTCAAAAGCTGAGGAAAATCTTCAAAAGCATTTCAACGTAGCTACTCTGCGGGGATTTGGGATTGAGGGCAAGTCCCAAGCTGTAACAAGTGCCGCAGCTCTTTTGGGATACATCACTCAGACACAGATGGGTAAGGTGCACCACATGCGCACGCTGAAAGTATATGAACCAACTGAAAATGTGTTGCTGGATTCCTCAACAGTTTTCAACCTTGAGCTCTTTGCAACCATTCACGAAGGCAAAAGAGAAGGCTCGCTCATTTCAGTGATAGATCAAACATGCACTCCAATGGGAGGTCGTCTCCTGCGGGAATGGTTACGTCAACCTCTTCGGGATAAAGGCAGAATAGAAAAAAGACTGAAACGAGTAGATGCACTACTGCATCATCATCGTCTTCGAGGCACGCTTCGGGAAATAATGCATGATCTTTATGATGTAGAGCGAATTCTGGCACGTCTTTCAGCGAGAATTGGCCATGCAGGTGATGTTATTAACTTGGCCAGCTCACTGCAGATGTGTCTGCGGATAAAGAGTATGATTCTCAATGAACATAATCCCGAACTGGACTCCTTAGTCCATGCCATTTCTCATGACCTTCAAAAACTGGTCACTCACATTCAGGCATGTATCGTTGATATGCCTCCAATTGATACCAAAGGAGGGGGTATCTTTCGCGAGGGAGTCCATGCAGAACTGGATAAACTCCGTGGCATTATGCATGGTGCAAAATCTTGGGTAAAAACTCTGGAGCAGCAGGAAAAAGAAACGACTGGAATTACAACACTCAAAGTTCGGTTTAACAAAGTTTTTGGTTATTACATTGAAATAAGTAAGTCATTTCTGGACAAAGTGCCAGGCCACTATTTGCGCAAGCAGACGCTTGTAAATGCGGAGCGTTTCATAACGCCGGAGCTGAAAGAATACGAAGAAAAAATTTTGACAGCAGAAGAGCAAACCCAAAAACTAGAGTACGAACTTTTCTGTGCTCTTGTCAGGGAAGTTTTGACATACACGGCAGCAATTCAGCAAGCATCGGCGAAAATAGCATCACTGGATGTCCTGAGTACGTTTGCAGAATGTGCAGATCTTTATCATTACACAAAACCTACGGTCAACAATTCTGGAGTTATCCACATAACCGATGGTCGTCATCCTGTTGTGGAGCGTCTCTTGGATGAACGTGCATTTGTCCCAAACTCGACAGAGCTTAATCAGCAAAGCAACCAGCTCCACATTATTACAGGGCCTAATATGGCTGGAAAATCTGTATACATGCGACAAGTTGCTCTTATTACACTTTTGGCACATATTGGTTCCTTTGTACCGGCTCGTACGGCTGAGATTTCTCTTGTTGATCGCATTTTTGTGCGAAGCGGAGCCTCGGATATGATCACGTCTGGTTTATCCACATTCATGGTTGAAATGGTGGAAACAGCGCGTATCTTACTCTACACAACGCCAAAAAGTTTGATTGTCCTTGATGAAATCGGGCGAGGTACAAGTACTTTTGATGGCATCAGCATTGCTTGGGCAGTCACAGAATATCTTATAACGCGATGGAAAAAGGGCCCCAAGACGCTTTTTGCGACACATTATCATGAACTCCAACAACTTGCAAAGTTGCATCCAGAACATGTCTCAAATCATCATATGGCGATTGAGGAACATCATGATGTACCCGTTTTTCTCTATAAACTTATTTCAAATGGGGCTTCTCATAGCTACGGAATTGCTGTTGCACAACTGGCAGGTGTGCCAGAGGAAGTTATTCGCACGGCGAAACAGGTTTTGCAAAAGTTGGAGAATAAAGAAAGAATGAGACATCATCAAGATCCTGTGTTGGAGAAAATTATGCGTCTGCGACTGGAGAAAATGACTCCCGTGGAGGCAATGCAAATTTTGTCACAGATACAACAGGAACACATAACATGAAAACGATCCACATTCTACCGCAGGATATTGTGTCGCACATTGCAGCAGGTCAAGTCATTGAGAGACCCTCCTCTGTTGTAAAGGAACTTATTGAAAATGCGCTGGATGCTCATGCTCAACATATACATGTTGAACTGCACAATGGCGGCTATAATGTCATTCGAGTAATTGATGATGGTGATGGGATGAGCAAGGAAGATGTAGAAGCTTGCTTCCTGCCGCATGCAACAAGCAAGATAGCTGCAGTTGAGGACATTGTGGGCATTCGTTCGTTGGGTTTCCGTGGCGAGGCATTGTCAAGCATTGCTGCTGTCGGTTCCTTAACGGTTTCTTCAAGACAAAAAGGAACGGTCAAGGGCTGGAAGGGTAGAGGTTACGGGCAAGAAACATGAATCTGGGCCAGTAGGTATGCCTGAGGGCACACATGTGACAGTTGAACGGCTTTTTCAGAATATGCCTGGAAGGTTGACAGGTCTGCCTGCCGTAGCAAAGGAGGTGCGTGTCATTGTCGATGTTGTCATACACTTTGCTCTTTTTCATACAGATGTGCACTTTGATGTGGTGCATGATGGGAAACGCCTGGTGCACACTGCTTTACATCAAACACCGTTAGAGCGGCTTATGGACTTTTTTGGGACATTTCCTGTGTTGCACATAGATTATCAGGATGATCACTTCGGCCTTGAAGGTTATATCGGTTTGCCAGAACAGGCACGACCAGTACAGTATCAGTACTGTGCTGTCAATAGTAGG
>MFZT01000041.1:21694-25019 GCA_001789515.1 Candidatus Roizmanbacteria bacterium RIFCSPHIGHO2_02_FULL_43_11 | reverse complement strand
GTGTCTGATCTGTAGTTAGGCCGCACTTAACGAGCAAGTTTATAAACACTTCGTCATCAACTTTATCCCGCTTATCAATAGCCTGAAGCACCGGGCGATATTGATCTTCCCGAAGACCAATAGAAGCGAAAAAAGCGTTCATCTCGCTCCTTGAGTTTATATACACAACGAACGTATCTTGTGTACCGCCAAGTTTCTTAAGAATTTCTACAGTAACAGACAGGAGCTCTATATCTGCAAGGAGAGAATCTGAACCAATAATGTCAAAGTCATACTGGTAAAACTCTCGGTTGCGACCTTTTTGAGGGGCTTCGTATCTGTAGCGCAGGCCATAGTTAAAGTACCGAATAGGAAAAGTAAGCTCTTGTGCTTTTGCAGCGACCATTCGTGCAAGAGAAGGCGTTATCTCAGGACGTAGCATAAGAGCCTGATCATTTCTGTCCTTCAGGGTAAATGCCTGCTCCTCTAAAATTTCTTTTGATGTTTTGCCAACATACAACTCAAGAGGTTCAACAACAGGTCCATCATATTGTTCAAAGCCATACAAAGCCGCAACTGACTTAACAGTGTCTATCAGATAGTTCAAAAATGCCATCTCTTGGGGATATTTATCAAGAAATCCTTTTAGAGGTTGTATGCTTTTTGGGGCCATATACCACATTATATCAGAGCCCGGTTCATCATTTCATAAAAATTTCATTTTTGCTCTGTAATATCGTTCACATGTTAAAGGATTGTACTACTGGCACAAGCTATTACATCAAATGCACAACAAAGCATGATATTGCTCTTTTTTCGAGCGCTGCTCTATGTATTCAAATGATTCAATTAATGAAGTTTTACCAATATCAATCGTTTGGTAAGAGCTTCTCGCGCGCCTTATATGTTCAGGATGCTCCAAGAATACCGCTGGCTTGCATACATGCCTATTGTCTCCTGCCGTATGAATATCATATGCTTATCCAACAAAAATCTCACCTGGGAATAGTCACTTTTGTACGGCAGTGCAATGAAGCAATTACCCGTTATTACAATCTCCTCTTTAAACACACTGGTCGGATATTTGACAAAGAGCTGACATGTCTGGAAATTCCTTTATTATCAACAGAGCAGGTTAAAAACAGTATTCATGAGTTGCCTTTTTATGCTCTGCCTCCAAGTATCCCCTATTCCTGGAAACAGTACCCCTGGAGTTCACGACATGAGCCTATTCAAATCGCTGGAGAGTAAGTGTGAGCTCTTTCTGTTTACTATCACGCCATATGGTCATCTTCACACGATCTCCAATTGTGTGCTTTGCAATTTTGCTCTGGAGTATCTTACTGTCATTTCCTTGTAATCGACTACCATCGAAGTGGGTAATGATATCACCAACCAGAATGCCTGCTTTTTCTGCTGGAGAATCCTTGACAACCTCAACAACGTATGCTCCCTCGGGAACATCATTGAGAATAGCTTTAGCTTTATCCAACATCTTATACCGGATTCCAATAAAGGGTCGGTTAATCTGCCCTCCCGATGAGTTAAAATTCTTCATGAGCTCCTTGACTACATTAACAGGGATGGCAAACCCGATATTCTGGGATTCTGCTGAGACTGCAGTATTAACGCCCACAACATACCCCTTTGAATTGATTAACGGGCCACCGGAATTTCCAGGATTAATTGCAGCATCAGTCTGAATAACATTATCAAGCTGCTCAACAAATCCCTCATAAGGAGATCCTGCAGTAATTCCCCGTCCTAAACCGGAGATAATACCCGTTGTCACAGTATTAGGGAACTGACCAAGTGGTGTTCCAATTGCAATAACCAGCTGCCCAAGCTTAAGTTTTGAGGAGTCACCAAGAGTAATGGGGGTTAAATTTTGAGTGTCGACCTTCAAAACCGCCAAATCATTTAAAGGGTCTCGAGAGGATGATTTAACTGCATATGCTTTTCCATCGTTGGTAACGATACGGTATGTAGCATCAGTGTCTGCAACAACGTGCTTATTTGTAACAACGAGGTCTTTATCAACGGCAAATCCACTTCCAATATTTCTCTGAACTTTTTGCTCTCGTCCAGGCCTCTCCAAAAATGGATTAAAAGGATTGGTTGGATCAAATTCAATACTTCCCGGCGAGGTGGTCGTTTTTGAGATTTCTACGGTGACAACGGATGGTAACGCTTTATCGATGGCTTTAATAACGGTAGATTCTTCGTCAATAATCTCAACTTTTGCCTCTAAAGGTTTATTTGACTGACTCTTTTCAATATTTTTCAAAAAATCAAGCTGAGGCTTTTGAATATATCCCTCAGAGACACCATAGAACCACACTCCTGCCAGCACGAACAATAAAATCCACACCTGCTTCATATCATAGTTATGATAACTTTTAACCCTTCTGGGAAATAATTTTACGTAGCGTCTCAACGGCTTTATTCATTTGTTCATCTGTCTCTCTGGTCAATGTATTACCGTTCTCAAGCTTATTCTCAACAGTAATATCAGGCTTGAGACCAGTTTCATGTATCCAGCTGCCCTTAGGAAGAATCCATTTTGATATAGTAATGTGAATACCTGCCCCACTGGAGAGGTCATCGGCAGTTTGCACAGTGCCCTTTCCAAAACTATTCTCTCCGACAAGCTTTGCCGATATGGTGTCGCGCAATGCACCAGCTACAATTTCAGATGCAGAGGCAGATCCTGCATTGAGCAGTACAACAACGGGCAAACCAATAAGCTTTCCATGGTGATCTGCAGTGTAGATATCTGGATCCTGGTCTGCATATTCCTGCTTTACAAGGACAGTCTTATCGGGCACAAACTCTGAAGCAATATGAACCGCGCTCTGCAAATAACCTCCAGGGTTTCCGCGAACATCAAGAACCATTCCTTTAACTTTGCCCTTACTTCTCTTTGCAGCAATATCCTGAACAATTTTATCCCACAGGGCATTTGTGGGGTCACCAAAACGTGAAAGTGTGACAATGGCAACATCATCTTCATATATTGACTCAACGAATGGGATATTAATTTCATCTCTTTTCACCTTAATGTCGATAGTTTTATCCATGTCTGCACGCAATATAGTAAGTGTTACTATGGTATCTTTCTTCCCCCGAATCTTATTTACTGCATCAAACAATGTCACTGATCTGGTAGATTCTCCGTTAATTTTCATGATAGCGTCTCCGGCTCTGATGCCGGCTTTTTGGGCAGGAGACTCCTTCAAAGGGGTAACAACCACAATTTGCCCACTTTTAAGTCCTAGCTCCGCTCCAATACCAAAAAACTTTCCCTCAAGGTCCTTTTTGCTCTCTTTGTTTTCCTCTGGTGTCA
>MFZT01000041.1:19230-21677 GCA_001789515.1 Candidatus Roizmanbacteria bacterium RIFCSPHIGHO2_02_FULL_43_11 | reverse complement strand
TCGCCAACCGAGGCAATCATGCCCTTAATAGCGCCGTAGTAGAGTGTTTGGGGGTCAAGTTTCTTTTTATCCACATATTTATCTTCCAGAGCATTCCACGCCTCCCAGAAGAGCTTGAAGTCAAGGTTCCGTGTATTGCGTGTATCGAGATTTTGTGTCGAGTATGAGAATGATGGAGTTTTAGGAGTATTCAAAAATCGTTTCTCACCCAACCGGTACCCTGAGCCAAATACAGCAACCAGTACGGCGATAACAATAATCTTATCGGTAATCTGCTTAAGCTTTAAGGACCGTTTTTCTTGATTCTTGCCTTCGGTGTCCATATGAGAACTTAATTATATGCAAAAATTCTTCTCTCGTGTGAAGAAAAAAGTGCAAGAGAGTGGCGCTTATCCTCAAACGCCTGAGCCTCTGTTTCCTTAATATGAGCATAAGGGACAGATTCAGGAGGGCTCCCCAGTGCATATATAATACCAGACCCTTCCAAGGCTTCAATTTTGCTAAGCCAAATGCCAGATATGGTTTTTGAAAAAATAATATGATTCTCAATACCTTCCTTCTCAACATGAGCTGGAGAGGTCTCAGATATAAAAGTTATAGGGCCGCCAGCATCGTGTGATACAGCATCTGCCTCAATAGAAAACGCTGATCCAATATCAACATCAACGATGTGTGCATGTGTATCAATATCCTTGATAGTACCTTTAAAAAAAGACTTTTGCTCGCTGCTCTCTTTCGATGTAGCAACCAATGAGATTGTTCCGGCCTCATGATCAATACGACTTACATATCCGTGATAGCTGGCAATGACATTCCTTGTGCGAAGGAGCTTTTTTGATCGTGCAAGAACATCCCCAGGCTTAACATTTGATCCTACCACCACATGGACGTGCTGGAAAATGAGACGCGGCTTAATGCCAAGTTTTTGAGCAATATCAAGAATGACCTCTTGATCTTTTTGGATTGAATAAAAAGGTTCGCCAAGCGTTATTGATTGACCTTGTTTGATATGCAATGTTGCATCCTTGGGATATTTCAGGCGAGCAATCATACATTAAACATTATAACCTATGAGACGAGGTGAAAGATCGATGAATGCTTAACCTAAACCACTACTTGAGACTTTCTCAAGTGACGGAGATGCTCTTGCTGATATGATGTATATGGCAAAAGGTTAAGAAAGCGTTCGTACTTTATCTGTTGTGTTACCACGCGCTGATTTTTTGCAGTAAGGCCACTTTTGTCCTTCGGGATAATCTTGCCTCGCGGTGTAATAAACCTGGCCAGCACTTCCGGATCTTTATAACTGGGCTGAATGTTATGTGTCTTAAAATAATCACCTCTTGCCATAATACATAGAAAAATCTTCAATTTTTATTAAAATGGGATATCATCTGGTTCAACTTTATCGTCGCTTGGTGCCCCTGTAGGGTGAGCTTCCTCATCGACAGGTTCTGGAACGTCTCCCTCACTTGACGTAACTGGCTCCTCAATTCCCTCTGTCCCTTCTGCCTTACGCCGATCATCAAAAAGCACGAAATCATCCATGACAATTTCAGTAATCTGGCGCTGTATCCCATCCTTACCTTCAAAACTACGATAGGTAATGCGTCCATCAAGGTACACTTTTCGTCCCTTTGAAAGAAGATTTGCGCACAGCTCTGCAAGCTTCTGCCAGGCGATAATACGGTGAAACTGGACGTCCTCCTTTGTTTCTCCTGTTTTTGTCGTCCAACTGCGATTTGTTGCAAGCCCAAAAGTGCAAACCGCAGTGCCGTTTGGTGTATATTTTAACTCAGGATCTCGGGTTAAATTCCCGATAAGCGAGACCTTGTTCAGCGATCGTGATGCCATAATAGTAATAAAAAATGTTTAACAGAAACAGTATGCAATCAAAATATGAAATTTCTATTAAACATTACGCCTAATCAACTTTTAAAATCAGATATCGTACAACTTGCTCTGTAATATTTAACCGCTTCTTAAGCTCAAATAATTGGTCAGGCTCTATCGTGAAGTTCCAGATATAATAGTAACCCTTTGAAAGATGAGCCATGCGATAAACAAATTGCCTTTCTCCCCAATCGTTTTTTTGAGTAACTTTTCCTTTATGCTGGGTAATGATATCCTCGACGATCTTTTGCTCTTGCGCCTTATCATCAGCTGTAATAAAGGCAATTTCATAGACATTCATAGGTCTTTATTGTATCAGACAGAAGCTTAAAATCAATGACTGCGGTCATTTCTTAAGAATTTGATACTCCTCTCCCCTATCCTCAAGGACATATCCTCTCTTTTCAATCTCCTTGCGTAGTGTATCTGCAGTCTGAAAATCTTTTTTTTGTCGTAATTGTTGACGTTTCTTCGTAAGTTCAACTATATCAGCAGGAATTTCAGCAATACTTATTTCCCATTCTGCAAGTTTAAGCCCGAAAACCCTGTCACAT
>MFZT01000041.1:710-19110 GCA_001789515.1 Candidatus Roizmanbacteria bacterium RIFCSPHIGHO2_02_FULL_43_11 | reverse complement strand
AGTTCCTCAGTGCGTGACATCTTTTCTTCTGATAACTGCTGTCGCTGTGTTTGAGCACGCAGTTGTACCGTGATATCTCGCAATTTGCCTAGTGCATTTTGTGCCGCCTGCAAGGAATCCCAGGTGAAATTCAGCTCTTGTCGGTAATGTGTCTGTAAAACGAGGTAGCGGATGGCAAGAGGATCAAAGCCCTTTTGAATAATGTCATCGACAGTGTAAAAATTACCCAAAGATTTGCTCATTTTTACGCCATCCACCCTCAAAAATTCGGTGTGTACCCAAAACCGGACAAATTCTTCTCCTGTCGCACATTCCGACTGAGCGATTTCATTTTCATGATGCACAGGGATAAGATCAACTCCCCCAGAATGTATATCAATAGTATCGCCAAGGTATTTCATGCTCATTGCTGAACATTCAATATGCCAACCTGGGAAACCGTCTCCCCAAGGTGAGT
The DNA here is from genome assembly GCA_001789515.1 of Candidatus Roizmanbacteria bacterium RIFCSPHIGHO2_02_FULL_43_11. GTDB lineage: Bacteria > Patescibacteriota > Microgenomatia > UBA1406 > HO2-37-13b > 2-02-FULL-43-11-A. Next base: position 18,653 of record MFZT01000041.1, on the reverse strand, counting down.
CCCAGTGCATCACATGCTGTGCATGGTGCCCCACTCTTTTAAACCACAACACAAAATCTGCTGGATGCTTTTTGTGGGGGTCGGTGTAGACCCCTTCGCGAGATCGCGCATTGTTTGCGGAAAGATTTTTACCTGACAGAACACCGTAGTCAGGATCTCTCGGTGTGTCAAAATATAATGCCTCATCTGTTTCGTATATAAAGCCCTTTTTTTGCAAAGACTGTATAAGTGTAATCATATCCGGGATATGATCTGTTGCTTTCACAATTGGGTCAGGACGGATAATGTTTACGGCATCGTTTGACTTGAGAAAGAGATCTGTGAAAAATGCAGCAATCTCCTCAGGAGTTTTCCCAAACTTACGTGCGCCTTTTTCAAGTTTGTCCTCGCCCTCGTCATCGTCGCTGACAAGATGTCCAACGTCAGTAATGTTCATAACATGCTTCACGTTATAACCGACGTATGTCAGTGATCGTTTAAGCAAATCATCAGTGATATATTTCCGGGAATGGCCAATATGTGGGTAGTCATAAGCTGTAAAACCACAGCTGTAAAATGTGACTAGGCCAGCGTGAAGCGGTGTGAATTCCTCGATAGTGTGGGATTTTGTGTTATAGAGTTTCATAGGTGGGTTAGTTATAACTAATTACAACTAGTTATAACTAGTTATAACTAGTGCTCCTGTGTCACCATGCGAAGGACTTTTAGCAGGAGCGGCAAGATAGTATGATCGACTTTCTTCAGTGAAATCATGTTTAAGCATGAAAGTATTGTAGCATATTTTTTTTGGGATGGGACGCTTTGCTAGATAAGAAAATGACTCTCAATTAGGATAGCGGCGGTGGGGATATATCCTCTTGGATTTCATAATAATCTCTTGTATAGTTTGCACGGATGATTGTTCGTCGTTGGTTCTATATGTCTCACGCAAAAAGGATCACTCCATGTGATCCGGGTTGCGGTGTGTAGTGTTAGAACGTTGACGAACCGCAACCCGCCCAAAAGGCGGGTTTTTTTGTTTTAAGGCTTCATGTCAAGGCTTGATGCAGAAAGCAGTAGTCTTGACATGGCTCCTGAAGGCACATTCACATGGGAAAGAAGGACGATATGGACTGCCCGATTGACTATGGGTTACATGACGCAGCCACTTGGGACTGTATCCCAGCTGCTCCTGCCAGATCCGATGAAGAGACTGCAAGAGAAGAGACCCCGAGTGCGGGTGCGCTCTTCACCATCGAAGCACCGGAGCTGGATCCGTTCGTCGGTGTGAACATCGGCATGCGCTACATCTAGCGCAGGTGGGGGCACCCAGAAGGCCTGTCAGAGCAGCAAAGACTGTGCCTGAAGGAATGTCCTTGTAGGAATCACGGATGGAGAGGAGTTCGAACGCCACGATCAGTGTCATTCGGGAGCCAGCCTTCTCCATCCGTGGCTTCTAGTCAGGAGCTACGGGCAAAACGCAGTGGCACCAGTAGTGCTCCACTCGTAAATTTAAAGTTTATTAATTTCTTCTGCAGTTAATCCCATTTGTTTTATTATGCTTTTTAGCGTTCCTGGTTTTATTTCTTTATGATGGGGAATAACACATGTTTTTCTTTTCTTCTCACTCCACCATATTTCATGAGTACCGCCAGTGTTTCTTCTAAAGGCAAATCCTGCTTTTCGGGCTTTTTTTATTGTTTCTCTATAACTGAGAGGTTTCATGCAGTTGAGATAATTGGAATAGAGAAAAGGTTGGCAATATTGACTTTGCTTTTTACTTTTAAAGGAATCTCTAATCCCTCTTCCTTATACAGATCAATAAGGGATTGTGCTACTGAGGTTATCTCTAAAACCGCCTCATCAACGGTATCGCCTTGGGCATAACAATCCGACCATTCGGGACATAAAGCCAAATACCCTCCATCTTTTTGGGGTTCTATTTTAATAGTAAGATCGTATTGTGCTACTTTTTCTGATCTTTTTAACATGAAAATATTATAGCAGATTTTAAGACTCAATTGGAGCGAGGAACATTTGAACTAACTACTTCAGATCCACGCTGATTAAATATGTGGGCGTCAAGTACCCATTTTTCCTGGCGATTGTCCAAATGTCGTCTAATTTTCTTTCCCTCAAAAACCTCGATTTTTGTTTTCGTCATATTAATTTACACACCTTTGATGCATAAAATATCCAACATAGTCGGGGTGGGCGGACTTGAACCGCCGGCCTCACGGTCCCGAACCGTGCACTCTACCATCTGAGCTACACCCCGTATCCAGCGCACCCCATCCTATAGGCTGTCCTATAGTCGCAAAACATACTCATCTCACTGCTTCCCGAAGGCAGCCGCAGTCTCGACAGTCTTTCGACGCTTTGCACCGTAGAGCAATCCCCTTTTCTGCTTTGTGGTAACTTCGACAGGCGCCTTTTCATATGCACGTTTTTGCCTTTCTGCCTTTTGACGTTCCATTTCCGCGTCAGCTTGTTCTTTTTGTTGACCTTCTTGCTGAAAAAAGCTTCGAGCCTCTGCTTCATCATTTCTAAGCAGGTTCAATTGTCTGCGTAGATCAGCTATTGTAGCATCTTTTTGATCAGAAGCATTCATACTATGCTCAAGCTTCTTTTTTACATCAGGATGATTAAGGTCAGTATAGTTCTGTGGCCCCTTTAAGAGCAGCTCAAGAAGATATTCGGGTATTTTGGTAAAATTCACCACAACCTCTTCTGCTTTGCTTTCAAAATGCCTTCGAGGTTTATCTTCAGTTAGCCTCTCAAATGCTTGTGTAACCTGGGGCTTCTTTTGTTTTTGCATATATGCACAAAATTAGTATAGCTGCTCTATGAGGAATCTAGCAAGGCCTGACTGGAAAAAGTTATAAAGGCATTTATGAACATTCTTCCTGTATACTTAACGTATGAGCTACAAACTTCGTTTTATTCCCCTTGGTGGCATTGTTGGTGTTACCAAAAACATGTATGTCTATGAGTTGTATAGGGGTGAAGAGCTGAAAGATATTCTTATTGTTGACTGTGGCATTGGATTTCCCCGCGAGCAAGAATTTGGTGTTGATTTTGAAATTCCTGATGTGAGCTACCTTGAAGATAAAAAGGATAAAATTCGAGGGCTTGTGTTGTCACATGGTCATGAGGATCATATCTCTGCTGTGCGTTTCCATTATGAGGCTCTGGGAAAGCCACGCGTGTATGCAAGCCATCTTACTTCTCTCTTTGTGCAGAATAAGGCAAAAGAGCGTGGAATTAAATTAGACGTTGAGACAGTGGATTTTCGGCGCACGTATATGCTTGGCGACTTTGATGTGAAATTCATTCGCATGACGCACTCTATTCCTGATACAACGCACATCCTCATTAAATCTCCGGCAGGTACGATTTACCACGGGAGTGATTTTAAATTTGATTTAACACCGCCATTTGGCTATCCACCTGATTTGTATGAAATTGCAAAGGCAGGTAAAGATGGTGTCTTATGTTTATTATCAGATAGCTTAGGCTCTGACCGTGAGGGTTTTACCCTGTCTGAAAGTGTTGTTGGCAAAACGTTTGAGGACGAGATTCGTTCAACAAAGGGTAAATTCATTATGACTACATTTGCAAGCAATATTTCGCGAATTCGGCAGTGTGCAGAGGCAGCAGTGAAATTTAACAGAAAAGTCTGCCTCCTTGGCCGTTCAATGAATGAAAATACTCGCATTGTCAAAGAACTTGGCTACTTTCCTGTCCCAAAGTCAGAAATTATCTCAGAAAAAGATTTGTCTAAATTCAAACCCTATCAAGTTTGTATCATTGCGACAGGCTCACAAGGACAATTCGGATCAGCAATGTCGCGCATCGCATCCGGTGATAGTAAATTTGTCCATATTCGCAAAGGTGACAAAGTACTTTTCTCATCGGACCCAATTCCGGGTAATGATGAGCAGGTCTATGATCTCATTGAACATCTCTATCTACTGGGCGCTGAGGTGCGCTATTCCGATGTGCATGAGGGCCTACATGCTTCCGGGCATGGCAGCCAGGGTGATATGCTGCTGCTCATGAGTTTAGTCAAACCAAAATACCTGATTCCTATTGGTGGCACTGTTCGTCACCAAAGGCACTATTTAGATCTTGCCAGGAAGATGAGTTTCAAAGATGAGGAAGTATTCCTGCTTAATGAGGGTGAAACTGTTGTTTTTGAGAAAGGAAAAGCTGAGATGGGCAGCAAGATTACCACAAAGAGTGTATATGTAGACGCGTACGGAGTGGGTGATGTGGGAGATGTTATTCTACGGGACCGTATGACACTTTCTACAGAAGGTATTGTGCTTGCTGTTCTTAAACTGACGGCGGCACATGAAATGGTAGAAGCACCCATATTTGTAGCACGGGGATTTGTGTATGGTGTGAAAAACGAACGCGAGAAGATATTTGCAGGAGCTGAAAAAGCAATTGAGGAAGTTTTAAAGAAACATAAAGGTTCACCACAACTGAGACGCGAAATTATTTACCATCTTGAGAAGTATTTCCTCAAGCAAACTCGAAAGGAACCTCTCATTGTTGTTGAGATGATTACGGTGTAGAAAGAGAGCCTGTTTTCATTGTCGCCTGAGCACTAAAAGTCCCGACGGCCTTCCAGAGAATGCTTAATAGTCATGTAGTCGGCATATTCAAGGTCTGCGCCAATGGGCAGACCATATGCAAGACGAGTAATCTTCAGAGAGTCAAAGTTGCCGTTTAGTGTTTCATGCAATCTTTGTTTGATAAACATTGCTGTAGCCTCCCCTTCAGTATTCGGATTTGTGGCTAGAATGATTTCCTTCAAAGTTCCTCGTTCGTTTTTTATACGCTCAATAAGTTGTGGAATAAAGATATCATCAGGTCCAACATAGTTCAGTGGATCAATGCGGCCGTGCAAGACGTGGTACACGCCTGTGTAATGATTGCCTGTTTCAAATGAGATAAGATCCAGTACATCCTCAACAACGGAAATCACACCAGGGTCACGCCCTGGATCAGTACATATAGAGCACAACTCATCTTCAGATAAATTTAAGCATCGCGCGCAGTAATGCGTGGAAGACTTCAAGTGAGCAAGATTCCCGCCAACCTTTTCAAGATCAGCTTGAGGCATTCGCAGAAGGTAGAAACCAAGCCGCTTTGCCGACTTTGGGCCAATTCCGGGAAGTTTCTCAAAAAAATCAATAACCTGTTGTAGGTCCTTAGGAATCTTCATACGCAGTCATGCTCATCCCTGATCCTGCTGGCTCATCTCAATGAATTTACGCGCGGCAAGCTCTTGGGTCTTTTTAACAGCCTCATTAATTGCATCAGCAACTCGGTTCTCGAGAATACCATCAATAACTACCTCCTTAACCTGCTGGTCCCCACGCAATACGACACGCACTCCAGTTTCGGGGCGATCGACAACAACCTCCTCATCCTGAAGAGCTCTCTGCATCTGCTGGGCCTGCTGCTGCATTTTCTGAAGGTCTCCAAGTCCTTTCAATGGATTAATCATACGACTTTCAATAACTGATAATGCTTAAACACCTTTAGCCTTGTGGTCAGTAAACTCAATCACAACAAGCTCAAGTGGCAATGACTGAATTGGCGAATACTTCATTTCTTGATATGCTCGCTGCAAAAGCCCGATCAGTACGGCTACATCTTTAATACTGAAATTATACGTTTTTGTCAGTTCAACATCAATCCCATTTTTCTGAATGAGTATTGTATGTAACAGGGAAAGGAGCGACTCAATCAAAAGGCGAAAATTTGCATTTTTTGCTGCAGCATCTTCTATCCACGTAAGTGTTTCTTTCAGCGTCCCAGTATCCAAAATACCAAGCAGCTCGTCTGTGCTCCATCCTCTTCCCAGAACCTCTTGAAGTTTTTCAACAGAAAATGCCTGCTGCATAACTGCCATTTCAAGCATCTTGGCAGCATCGCGAAATGAGCCATCAGCACAATCAGCAATGCATGAAAGGATCTCTTCAGGACATGAGAGCTTTTCTCCCTTGACTATACGTTTCAGCATGGCGATTAAATCTCTCTTGTCAGCATGACCAAAGTGAACAACAACGCACCGTGAAGTTATAGTTTTAGGTAGGTCATCCAGCTCTGTGGTTGCAAGAATAAAAATAGTTGTAGAAGGAGGCTCCTCAAGACTCTTCAACAATGCATTAAAGGCCTCCTTTGTGAGCATATGCACTTCATCGATAATGTAGATCTTGTACTTGGAGATCAAAGGAGCAAATTTAAGCTCAGAAATAAGCTGGCGAACATCATCAATCTTCCTATGAGATGCTGCGTCAATTTCAATAACATCAGGAGATGTCCCTTTTGCAATAGCTATCAGGGTTTCGTCCTTAAGTTTTGGTTCCAGGGTTTGTACTGACGTGAGGTTCTCCTTTGCGTTGAGAATTTTCGCAACAATACGTGCTGCAGAGGTCTTCCCCGTGCCTTTTGGGCCGGTAAATAAAAATGCATGAGGAATCGTTTCGGATGTCAAGATCTTCTCGAGCTGCTTTCTTACATGCGAATGATCAAGTTCCTTTAAAGATTGTGATCGGTACGTTAAGTAATACATTTAGTTATAACTAGTTATAACTAGTTGAACTAGTTTTAACTAGATGAACTGGTTGTAACTAGGTGAATTAAACGAACTGAGACCGAAATGTGGATAACTTTCGTCCTTCTATGCTCTCTATACTTCCATCCTTCTACCCCGCCAGATTTCTTATACCGTGTTCAATCAGTTGCTCAAGTATAGCATCAACACTTTTCTCTTTCTCAGCTGCAAGAAGAACGGCCTGCGGATAGCAAATATAAACTTCTCCCAAAAGTGGGGGCTCGTAATTATCTGCCTGTGTTCCCTCAAAGGCAAATGATAGCACTGGCAGAGCAACAAACTCGTTCTTATACGCTGATGCAATACCAATCATCCTTCGTTTACCAACAAAAATAATATTGACGAGCAAGTCTCCCCCACTATATGACTCAAGAATTTTCTGAGCAAATGCGACGAGTTTCCTGACAGGAACCTTATAACGGGATGGTCTGAATATCTTCACCATACACTCCTCACTGTTTTAATCGGGCCCGTCGTTCTTGTGCAAGACGGTGCAGTTTCAATTTTGCTTTCAGCTTACGCAGTTTTGGTTTAGAAATGTGTCGGACCTTGAGTTCCACCTCTTGCTTAATATTGGCTTCTTTTGTCTCTCTGTTAAATCGATGTATTAATGTGTCGATCGTTTCTCCCTTTTTCTTCCTTACAACGACCATGCATAGACACCCCCTTTAGAAATTTCTAATTTGTAATTCGTAACCAGTACTATTATATGGTGGCAGGAAGGAAAACGCAATCGCTCACTTTGTGGAGCCTACTGGTGGGTGAGATCAACAAGTATTTCTGATTAAATTGATTGAACGATTTTTACGAGTTCGCCAAGGTTGAATTTCGTGACCATGTCCTTTGTTGCAGATGTGGATGCATTTAAGAGCATTCTTCCAGAGACATGGTAAAACCACTGAGCGTATTGATCTTGCTTGACTATTGCCTGATGTAATTTTTTGAGCGTTTTGCGGGAGCGAGGGTGAGTTTTGATGCTCACATTCCGATAATGCGGAGAAAAACGAATAACCATATCAAACCCCTTCATAAAAGCAAGCTTCATGGTGGTATCATTATCTGTTTCTAAAACAAGAGTCTTACCCCACCACGTATGAATGACTGAACCGCCCTCGATGGCTTTTTCAGCATTGACCTTACTCTTCATGAAAAAAAGCAACCCATCAAGCGCCTTCTCAACCATTATGACAAGCTCGTTAACATGATCCTGATCGATTCTTAAGCCACCAATGATATAGTTGAGGGAAAATGCATTGATATCGTCGTCTGCATTTGATACCAAAGCTTCCTTAAAGTGGTCATACCGGTTCACTACATGTACGATGCGTTGTAGAGCCTCAATCTCCTGCTCGCGTATGAGATGTTTTTGAAGAAGAAATTGAAGAACCTTTTGAGATGCACAAGTGAATTCTGCTGTTTGATGATGATCAAAAAGGCCAAAACCAGTATCAACATGCATGATGTGAGAATCAATGTCTGGATCTGCACCAGTAAGAGTTGAACCGGATGGAACAAATGTTATTTCAGCCTCTTTCCAACCTCGGCGATATCGTCGAATGAGCCATACACTCGTAAGTGCATCTAAATCTGGAGATTGATGCGTAATAATTATTTTTCGAGCCATGACCAAAAACAATAGAAAAAAATAAAGCTGGTTTAATACGCCTGCGCGAATAGCCATTTACGGCGGGCCTTATTGCCGGTATATACACAAGGTCCTTCATCAGTGTCAGAAATATGTTCAAGCTCGACAACACGTGTCGTTGCCTTTGTCTTCTCCTTGATTGTTTTTTCCGTGACTTCAGACTCGTCCCAGTAAGCGCGGATAAATTTTCGTTCCTCCTGCATAACACGTTTAAATTCATCAAAGTTGTTAACATCCACGGTGAGATTTTGCTTCATCTTTTCTGATTTCTCCAGAAGAGAGCCCTGAATATCTTCAAGCACGTCCCTTACATATTCCCCAAGACCATTGAGCTTCACTTTCTGTTTTTCTTCCAGTTTGTCCCGACGTGAGAGTGTGACATACTTTTCATCGTATTCATTTAGTCCAACAACAATTCGCACAGGGATGCCTTTTATTTCAGCTTCGTTCATGCGGTATCCAAGCGTTTTATCGTTATCCGAATCAGTCGTAATACGAATGTCTTCTTTAGCAAGTTGATCCTCTATGGTGCGGACATAGGCTCGAAGCTTTGCAGCTGTTTGCTGATCCTTAGAATTGATGGTGATAATGATAACCTGATAAGGAGCAATACGAGGTGGTAGGATGAGACCATTGTCATCGCCATGTGTCATAATGAGACCACCAAGAGCTCGAGTTGAGAGCCCCCACGATGTTTGGTGGACATATTGCAGCTTGTTCTGACGGTCGGAAAATTGAATATTAAATGGTTTTGCAAAATTCTGTCCAAGGTAATGAGATGTAGCGCCCTGTAAAGCCTTACCATCAGGCATGACGAGTTCAATTGAAAATGTGCGTTTTGCTCCGGCAAATCGTTCAGATCCACTTTTTTCTCCAATGTAAGGCGAAATAGCAAAGACTTCCTCATAGAATTTTTTATACCAGTCTAAGGCCTGCAGGACCATTTCCATAGCTTCTTCTTCCGTTTCATGTGCCGTATGACCCTCCTGCCACAAAAACTCGCAGGTACGAATAAATGGAAAAGTACGCAATTCCCAACGAACTACATTGCACCACTGATTGATTTTCAGTGGCAAATCCCTATGTGACCCAATCCATTTTGAAAACATCTCATACATAACAGTCTCTGATGTTGGCCTGACAACCAGAGGCTCTGCAAGTTCTTTCCCACCCGCGTGAGTGACAACAGCAAGCTCAGGACTAAAACCCTGTATGTGTGATGTTTCACGCTCAAGAAGGCTATATGGGATGAGCAATGGAAAGTAGGCATTCTGGATGCCGGCTTCCTTAAACCAGCTATCCAAAATATGCACCGCATTCTCCCAAAGAGCATAACCATATGGTTTAATAACAATAGTGCCCTTTGCGGGTCCATAGTCGGCAAGATCAGCGCGTTCGATTAGTGAAAGATACCAGTCAGAAATATTATCTGCCTTCTTGGGCAACATTTTTTTATCCTGCATGAGAGGTATTATACTGACTCAGAAGCAAATAATCACGCGGGTTCTATCTCTGGAAGATCAATAACTGCCATGAATGCTTCACCAAGATCTGGAGAATCAGATTCAAGTGCGGATAGTCCAGGAGTACGTGGATCCCCAAGTAAATCGGCATAAAGAACTGATTCTGAGTTCTGATCAGTAACAATAATCATCCTGAATTTTGCAATGCAAGTATTACTTAACTCATCAAACAACTCATCCTGATCTACTTCTGAAAATTTTCTTGCTGCCATTCCCAGCGGAGAATGCAGTTTATCTGTGCCAGAGATTATCGATAGTTTGTATTCAATGTAGGACCCATTACCATCTTGTCTAGGGCCGATGGAAATTACAACAATATTCTCGTGTTTTCTTGCTCCCACCTGCAATATAAGCCTGACTCGACGGGTGATATCATTATAGAAGCGGTCATCTACGCCGGGTACTGCAGGAAGGTGGTGTTGTATGCAAGATGTAATATATTGCATAACTTTTAAAGCTAGTCTTCGGGTTTCTCTATCTCTTAGCGCGTCATACCGGGCTGATGCCCTCTCGGTTATCATAACGCGGCATTATATCATTTAAGACCCATAGTATCAAGTACCCTCTGTAGGCACTTCTGTGGATTAAGATATGTGGAATCAATGGTAAGCTGGTAGTATTTTCTATCCCAGAAATCATAATCTCCATATATCGAGCGCCAAAATTGAATATTGCGATCTTCTCTGTCGCGAATAAGCCTCATTGCTTCGTCCGGTGTAATACCATCCCGCTTTGCAACACGCCGGGCCCGCTCATCTTCATCAGACATATACACAAGTACACGCAGAGTCTTTGGTAGATCACGAGCAACAAACCCTGCAAGCCACGCATCAATCACAAAATGGGTTTTGGTGGTTAGGATGTCTCGAGTATTTTCCTCAACTGACTGATGGTGCGATACAGGTAAAAGATCTGCAGCAGGATTCAAACGCTCGTTTGTTTTATCGCGCATCATTTCACCAGCCTGCAGAAAGTGCCAGCCCTGAGGCTCCAGGCAACTCCGGAGGTTGCCGAAGAGCAGACTTTTGCCGCTTCCTGCGCCTCCTGAAAGTGTGATATTATCGTATAAGCCTGATGATGTCATTAATTGTGACAAGAATAAGAAGTGAAATGAGTAGAGCAAATCCTGCATAGTTCAACCGCTGCTCAATTTTGGGATTCATACGGCGCTTCGTGACAGTTTCATACAGTACAAACATCAAACGCCCGCCGTCAAGCGCTGGAAAGGGTAAAATGTTCAACACTGCGAGATTAAGTGACAATAATCCTATAAGCTGAAGAAGTGGGTCTAAACCCTGCCTTGCAGCCTCTGATGTAAGCTGTGCGATGCCAACTGGACCGGCAATATCACCGCGTGGCTTTTGCAACGTGATAAATCCAAGAGCCATCCTTCCAAGCTCCTTGCCAATAACGCCAGTAATTTTTGCTGACTCAATAAGCCCATAAAACGGAGCCTCAAGGGGTGTATATTTCTTGATCGTATAGCTTGATATAGCAACTCCCAAGGCTCCCTGACCTTTCGGCGGATTTTTGCGAGGCGTTATAGACTTCTTAAGAGTTGTACCATTTCGATTGATAATCAATAGAATTTCCTTGCCTGCTTCTCGTGCTGCAATCGTGGAAACATCTTCAGTTTGCTTAATAAGTGACGTCTTACCGTTTGCAATAACCCGTACGATACTATCGTTCTTTTGAAGCCCAGCCACTTGTGCAGGTGAATCCGGTGAAACCTCAAGCACTCGTACCGTATCTGAAGGAACAGGCACCCCTCTTGTGAACAAATATGAGACAATAAACCACCCAAGCACGAAATTTAAGGCAACCCCAGCAACAAGGACGCTGATTTTCTGCCACGGTTTTTTGTGAACAAAGCTTCTGCTCTTCTCAGCCGTTGAAAGCTGATGCCCCTCAACCTCGTGCATTTCCTCTCCGAAGACCTTTACAAAGCCTCCGAACGGAAGTGCATTAAGACTATAAAGCGTTTCACCTACCTGCACACCAAAAATTCGAGGTGGCAGTCCAAATCCAAACTCTTCTACTTTTACACCAAGTAACTTGGCAACAAAAAAATGTCCAAGCTCATGGATGAGCACAAGAATGCTCAACACGAGGAAAAAGATAAGTATAGTAAATAGCATCGGCGTTATATACTCATAATATCAGCCTGCTTTTTCTCCTTAATCTCATCAAGCCGATCTGTGAACTCTTTAGTAATGGTATCGATCTCCTTCTCTGCACGGAATTTGTCATCCTCTGTAATTGCCTTCTGATCCAGCAAAGCCTTCACATTCTTGCGCGCATCATCTCGCTGCAATCGGATCTTAACTTTACCATCCTCAACCTTCTCTGAAGCAAGTTTTGCGAACTTTTCTCGCTGCTCTTCAGTAAGGGGCGCTGAAGCAATGCGAATAACTCGACCATCAACTCTCGGGCTCATACCTAATGGTGATGCAATCACTGCTTTCTCAATGTCCTGCACTACTGAAGGATCAAATGGTGTAATGACAAGCGTTGTGGGACCTTCTTTAGCAATACTTGCAAGTTGCTGCAAACGCATTACTGAGGCTTCACCATAGGCCCTTACCTCTAGATTTTCAACGAGAGCAGGGGTCATCTGGCCTGTGCGAATCTGCTGGAGCTCACGGAGAACATAATCAAGAGATTTTTGCGATTGTGCTTTCAAGTGCGCATAAATTGACGAGAGATCCATACGTATACATTATACTGGAGGGAAAGGGATTTGCAATGCAAAGGATCAAGCATGCTATGCAGCAATGAGGGGCATTGTTGGAGGTGACCACCCAGCAAGTTGTCGAAGATATGCAAGTGGCTCAGGGTTTATAGGCACTTGCACTGGGTACAAGCCATTATGCATAATGAAAACTCCAGTTGAAAGATCGATTTCAGGGTCATCCTCAAGCATATGAAGTCCTTGCATTCTCATCAGCGGATCCCTGATGAAAACATGTCCGTCTACAATATAAAAATATCCAGATTGTACTTTCTCATCAACCTCTCGGATAATAGCGTATGACGGGACAACATCAGTGGTATCAAAGACTTTATTAGCATCCACTGGCTTGAAGGTTCGTCGTTCTGGCATAAGGATATTATAGCATGGAAATCAGTGATACATAATTGCCGGCATGTGGACTTACAGAGATAAGCGAATACTAGGTGACTAAACATTTCGCTACACCTCTACATCCTCACGAAAATGATCCTATAGAAAAAAATAGAGCCGGGTTATATCTCAAACCTTTGAAACTCTCCTATCGCTGTGTTCTCACCCATCTTTAAAATGACATCTTTAATGAGCTGATCAACAGTTGAAGAAGGATCCTTAATAAAGGGCGATGCTAAAAGCTCTTCAATGTTTTCGGGATTGGTCGAGGCAATCTGCATTGCGATATTATTTCCTAATTCCTGAAACAGTTCGTTCTTTGCGACAAAGTCAGTTTCACACATAAGAACAACCATCGCACCCATTTGTTGATTATGATGAACGTATGAAAACACACGGCCTTCCTTTAAAGCACGAGACGCTTTTTTTGCGGCAACATCAGCTCCTTTTTCACGAAGAAATTCACGAGCTTTGATGATATCTCCATCAGCCTGTTTCAGAGCATCCTGGCAGATAGCATATGAAACATTGGTTTCTTCACGGAGCTGTTTGACAAGTTTAAAATCGGCCATGGTTAGTTATAACTAGTTCAACTAGTTGCTTTCAAGGGCTTCTTCGCCTTTGGCTTGGTTTTCCCACCAGTGTATGCTTGTGCAATCTCCTTCATGACAAAGGTAATGCTTGCGATCGCATCATCGTTTGCAGGAATGGGATATGTTACATCATCAGGACTGACATTGGTGTCTACAACTGCAACAACAGGAATACCAAGCATATTGGCTTCCTTCAAGGAACCCTTCTCTTTCTTAATGTCAATGATGAATATCGCATCCGGTAATGCTTCAATCTTTTCAACACCACCGTAAATGCTTGAGACCTTATTCAGTTTTTTCTCCAGTTGTGTCCGCTCATGCTTTGGCATATCTCCCCATGAGCCGTCTGCTTGAACCTTCCTGAGATCATTCATTCTCTTAATATTTTTAGAAACTTCAGGAAAATTTGTCAAAAAACCACCAACCCATTTGTTTGTAAGATGTGCAAGAGAGTGTTCGATGCAGACTTCGCTTACTGGATACTTAGCAACCTTCTTGGTCGCGATCACAAGAAGTATTTTCCCTTCCTTGCCAAGTGCTGATACAAATTCTTTTGCCTTATCAAGCTGTGATGCTGTCTGGATAAGGTCGATCACAGATGTCCCATGCTGATATGAGTGAATAAAAACTTTTGCCTTTGGATGAACCTTGTTTTTCTGATGTCCGAGATGTAACCCGTGGGCAAGCAATTGTGATGGATCAGTCTGTCGCATGTATCACATTCCCTTACTTGATAATGTGCTCCAAAAACTGCTTGATGGCAGCAGGGAAATGTTTAGAGTCACAATGCTTTGTTTAATCTACGCGTATTGTAGCAAGTGGATAAGCTAAAATCAATGCCCGAATACAGCCATTAATGTAGTTGGAGCCCTTTTAAAAATTTTCGATAGTCTTCACCAATATTAGGGTGCCTCATGGCAAATTCTGTTACTGTTTTCATGTATTCAAGCTTGTTTCCTGTATCATAATATCTCCCATTCCTTATCTCAACTGCATAGATATTCTGTCCCCGTTCTCTCAAAAGATTGAGAGCATCCACATACACATACTCTCCACCGGCTCCGGTAAGGCCATTTTTAATCATATGGTCAATACAATCAAATATTTCCGGTGTAAAAATATAGCCTGAAATAATAGCCATGTTTGACGGAACAGTATCAGGACCAGGTTTTTCAATAACGTGAGTTGTCTTAACCACTCCTGGTTCAACTTCTTCCCCTACTGCAAATGCATACCTTTTTGTATCTTCGTGATTAGTGGTTCTAATTGCAGAAAGTACTGATGCCTCATATTTTTCATAAGCCTCGATCAGTTGTTGTGCACGGTTAGGTTCAGCCTGAATGAAGTCATCCCCCCAGAGTACCATAAAAGGCTCATCCCCTACAATATCTTTCGCATTCCAAATAGGCACAGCATTACCGACTGGGCCTTTCTGGCGAATATATATAAAGTTTGCTAAATTTGCTGAGTGTTCAACATCCGCAAGTAACTTATCCTTTCCAGAATCCTTTAAGCGCTGAATGAGCTCGAATGGATAATCAAAATGGTCTTCAATACTCCTCTTATTCCAGCCTGTTACAAGAATAATATCCTCGATACCAGCCTCCACTGCCTCCTCGACGACATATTGTATGACAGGCTTATCAACTATCGGCAGCATCTCCTTGGGCATTGCCTTTGTTTGAGGCAAAAATCGTGTCCCAAAGCCTGCAGCAGGAATAACAGCCTTACGAATCTTTTTCATAGAGGCAGATAGCACAAAAATAGAGCTGGATTAATGGAAGTTGCATGTGACTGTTTGAGGAAGAATGAGATTACCTACCTGGGCGGAAATAGAAACGAGCGACTGGCCAGTCACGGCAAATGCTGCCTTACCGGATTCATCAGTCAGGGCTTGCTCAGGCCTTGTAGTTCCATTGGAAAGTCCCAACGTGACTTGTTTGCCAACAGCAGCTGACTCGTCTGCACAACGGGCAAAGACATTTACCTCGCATGATCCTCCTGAGGGGACTTCCTTTGGGAGTGATACAAGAAATGATTTTTCAGCGACAGGTTCACACTGAGATGAAGCTCGAGCGCGAGTAATCTTACCTTGGTCATAAAAAACAGCAGTTGAGAAAGCACCGAGCACAAGAAAGAACACAAGCACAAGAACAAGAAACTTTCTGTCCATAAATTAAGGGTATCATAGTTGTGCAGTGTTGTCCAGAGGATTTTAGCCCACTATGCCGTGCCCTTCCCTACTTTAGAAGCCATTTCTAGAATGAAAGAGTCTTTCCCTTTGCTGTACCTGCAAGAACCTCTTTGGAAATAATATCCTCGATACTTTCCTGAATAAGTCGCCTAAGATCTCGAGCACCAAATCGAGGGTCATAGCCCTGATCAACTATTCTGTGTAAAAATGTATCAGAAACTTGAACAGTCATGCCATATTTCTGTTGCGTAGATTCAATAATTTCACGAACGACCTTTAGGGCAATCTGTATAATTGCTTCCTTATAAAGCGGAGAATACACAACAACGCCATCAAAGCGGTTAAGAAACTCAGGAGCAAATTTACCTGTTGAAATAAGATGATCAATAAGGGTTTTTTGGAGCGTGTCAACTGATACTCCTTGCTGGACTGACGAATAAATAAAATCTGCCCCAGCATTCGAAGTAGCAATAATAATTAAATTTGTACAATCGACCCATTTGCCAAATCCATCAGTAAAGTATCCCTCGTCCAGCACAGTTAAAAATATGTTAATCAAATCGTGGTGGGCCTTTTCCAACTCGTCTAATAAAAGTGTCCCATATTGCTCATTGCGAATAGCTTCTGTTAACTGCCCTGGCTCGTGTGTGGTTGAAGACCCAATAAGAGTTGGTATATCAGCTTGTGATTGGTAATTTGACATGTCAAACCGGATCATTTTTTCCTCGCGATCAAAAAATGCCTCAGTTACAGCCTTTGCAGTTTCAGTTTTGCCCACGCCTGTTGGACCAAGAAACAGAAACGAAGCAAGTGGTTTTTTCCGATTTCCAAGATCAATGAATGATTTACGTAAGGCTGCAGATAACATTTGCAAAGCATGGTCCTGAAAAAGCACACGTTTGTGCAGCCGATCTTCAAGTGTAAGTAATTTTGTCTTCAGACTGTCTGTGAGTTCTATTGGAGCGTGAGTCTTCTGCTGCAGTACTGTATGAATAACATGCCCATCAACAGCACCGTGCTCCTTCTGGCTCTTTACATACACGCAAGCTTCATCCAGTAATTCAATAGCTTTCTCAGGGAATGGCAGATGAGTGAGATAGCGATCGGCAACGCGTATCGTCTCTTCAAGAGCGTCGTAAAGGATGAAAAGCTGGTATCGTTTTTCAAAATCCGGTGCAATATCAAGCAAAATTCTTAGAACGCTATCCTTGCCCATTTCAGGTATATCAACCTTGTCGAAAAGCTCCGATACTTTTGTATTAGGGAATACATACTTCTGATACATATAAGGAGTTGTCGTAGCCATTAAGTGAAGAGATTCTGACAGGGCGTACCTTTCAAATACTTGAGTGAGATCGACATGATCCTCACCTGAAGCAATATACTTATCAAAATTGTATATGACTAGAATGATATTTCCTGCGTTCTCTGCCTCTCTAAAAAGATTACTGAGTATATCCTGACGTTTAACAAAGTCGGATTCTAAAGCAAGAATAGCCTCCATATCAACGGCGAGCATGCGTTTATACGCTAACTGATCGGGGCATGAACCTTCATATATGCTTTTTGCAAGGGCCTCAATAATTGCCTGCTTCCCTACCCCAACCTCACCGTTGAGGAGTACGTTTGCTTGTGAACTTTTTGACAAAATGCGCTGAATAGTCTCAATCTCTGTTTTTCTCCCGATAAGATGCTTGTGATGAGGTTGCTGAAGTGTCAACTCTGTTGAGAACCGATCAAGAGTATTAGTAAATCCTGCTGTTAAGCCCCTTCCAAGAGGTGGTTGATTCATAAGCTGCTCTTTGGACCACCACGGTTTTCGCTGGCTATTCTGATAATATATTTGAAACCACTCAATAACCTTTTGCCTATTCTTTTCATCAACAAGATGGCGCTTCAAAAAATCCTGAAACGCAAGCTGACGAATATGTCCAGGTGTGGGCTGAATGATATAAAAAAGATAAGAAAGGGGGAGGAAAAGAAGAATGGAAATATAAAGAAATGGTAATATGATGATGAATCCTGCCGTGAAAACGAGAAATGCAAGAAGAATAGAAACCCTCGATAGGAACCCAATAAACCTTGAGGCAAAACTGTCTGCCAATTTTTCTCCTAATTCCTGAAGTGAGAAACCAGGTCTATCCTGATACATGCGGATGTTTTTCCATGGTGAGAAAAGTGTCTTCATTAGCTGTATGACTGAAAAATAGTAGGGCAAAAAGACAGCGATATTCACAATTGCTCGATTGAG
>MFZT01000041.1:0-677 GCA_001789515.1 Candidatus Roizmanbacteria bacterium RIFCSPHIGHO2_02_FULL_43_11 | reverse complement strand
TGAATCGTGCATATAATTTCAGTATACAGCAACATACAGTTCATGCATATCTGGACGTGTTACCAAATAAGAAGGTGAGATACAATTAGAAAAACGATGGGGGCGTTGCAAATATGCAGGCGTCAATTTATAATTAGGCACGGCAGCAGAATTGTGCGATTTTTTGCAGGGAGTGTCACATTGGGCGTATAGCTCAGCTGGTTAGAGCGCAGTCCTGATAAGACTGAGGTCCTTGGTTCGAGTCCAAGTATGCCCACCAAAGAGTAGCGTATCAAAAATGACACCAATATCAGAGCCTTTGCAGAACAAGACTTCCAACGAGTGCAAGTGCACATACGCTCATTATAACCGTGATGAGCCAGCCCATAATTCCAGATGCTCGTGAATTCGTATGCCTGCCCATGATTATTTGATTACTTGAAATACGCATGATAAGGACCATCAAGATCGGAGCAGCAAGACCGTTAATAATTGCTGTGTAATAGAGCATCGTGAAGGGCTTAATGGGTGTAAAGTTGATAAAAAGACCAATCAACGTTGCCAAAATAATAACACCATAAAAGCCATGCGCCTGTTCAAATTTTCTATACAGACCCTCTCTCCATCCAAAAGCCTCAGATACTGCATATGATACAGAACCGGCGAGCACAGGGACAGCCAGCAGACCAATACCCACA
>MFZT01000040.1:13696-19005 GCA_001789515.1 Candidatus Roizmanbacteria bacterium RIFCSPHIGHO2_02_FULL_43_11 | reverse complement strand
AACCCAATAATTGACAGTATCGCCTAGAATAGCAGCAACCAATAATGTAATGTACACAGCAAAAATGTTCAAAAAGCCACTTCCTGCCATAGCACCAATAACAAACAAAAGCGAATCACCAGGCAAAAAAGGTGTTATAACTAACCCTGTTTCAGCAAAGATAATAAGAAAGAGAATTACGTATGTCCAAGGACCAAAAAATTGAATGAGTGTATTGACATACACGTCAACATGCAAAAGCATTTGTACGACCTCCATAAGCATTCATCATAACATACCCCAGAAGCCTTCTTACATAATCGTTACATTAGAAGGAGAAGTCATAAATAAATCTTGATCAGAAGCGCGCGTATATATAGAATGGAAGCATGGCTATTACAAAAACTCAGAAACATCGAGTTACTATAGCTCTGTCACTCATTTTTGCGCTGAGTATCTCCCCTTTTATTTCATGGGCATTCATCAATCTTGCGTTCATTGTGTCAATTAGTGACAGTGATGTGGCGCCGGGTGCATTCATAGAAAAATCACAAGGTGCAATATATGTCATCATCTTCCTTTTGATCTGGAGGTGGGCATATACATTCATTAAAAAAGGCATGTCTAGTTACAACTAGTTGTAACAAAATGCTCCACAAAACGACGCACAAGAAAAACAGCACCTCTTTGCATTATGCGTATCTTAGGCGTAAGTGGACTACTAAGCATAAGGCTGTACAAAAAGACCTTTGGGAAAAGCACAAACCCTACCTTGAACATCTCCAGCTTGAGTCAAAGAAAGCACTTGCTGGATCAGTTGCTGGTTTGCTTATGATGTCACAGCCTGTTCCAATAAGCTTGCTTTCCCAAGCATTACCGCCGGATAAGCCACTTTTAAAAGAAACTCAGGCTCAATTGCAAGCCAAATTAGCCCAGGAACTCTTAAGTATTCTTCCCACAGAGGTCCAACCTCTCAGCGATGACCAGGAAGCACAGATTTCCGAAATCCTTTCCACACATTATGGAATGTCTGTGAAACCAAGATTGGATGGCAAGCGGCTCAATCGCAGCTATGGACTTATCGGAGCAGAACAACATCTGATGCGCTATCCAGGCGATACTATGGGTTCACACTTCAATACGCCAGAGGAAAGCTCGCCGTTTTACTCATCTGGCATTGCCCCAGGGCGTGGCGCATGGGGGTATTTTGCTTATTCGAGGGAAAGTATGACAGCAACGGATATCATGCGCGAAAAGTATTATATTGCTGTGCCGACCTTTCTATCACCAACGTGGCATGCTGATGTAAGCGGACATTACAAATTTTTCAAATATAGAAAGATGCTCGTGGTAAACCCGGAAAATGGCAAAGGGGTTGTGGCGGATATTGCAGATGCGGGTCCTGCGCAGTGGACTGGGAAACACTTGGGGGGTTCGCCAGAGGTGATGAAGCATCTTGAAAGAGTTGACGGATCAGGCAAGGGCCCGGTGTTGTATCTCTTTATTGATGACCCCCACAATGATGTGCCGTTGGGTCCTGTTGATGTACAATCATAAACGACATGAAAAAACATTTCTATTCACACATTGTTCGCCTTGAGGATGTGCATCAGGAGCTTACTCTTCTGGATATTTCTGACGAGGAGAAAAAACACTTGCTTCTGGTTTTTGAATCAACGATGCATCATATTGTTGTGGATGTTGTTTTAACTCATTTGCCAGATGAGCATAAAAAGCCATTTATACACCACGTTTCAAAGGAAAACCATGATGGGGCATGGAGTATCATCAAGGAACATATTCAAGAGCCTGAGCAAAAGATCAGAGAAGCCGTTGAAGCATTAAAACAGGAACTGCTTGCAGATATTCAGAAAAGCCGTCAGAACTTTTCGTAAATCTCAATATCATCTGACCTAAGAGGGATTGGTGGAAAAGCCCTGTTCACAATGTCGGGGTCATTAATCCGCACAGTGCGTGAGGAAAATGTCATGGGAATTTTCTTGAAGCCAGTAAGCTTGTCTCCTTCGCAGAGGTTTTTCACATCCTGAATAAGGCGTGTGTTGTATCGAAACATAATGATCCACCGGACTTTTGAAATATCAGCTGTTCCTGCTGGGCCAGCAAGATGATTATCTTTGCACAGTGTTGATGCGTGTGGGACATCTGAATAGAGATATAGGTACCAGCGATACTCATTGCTTAAAAAAAGATCCCCTGGGCGGGCTTGGGCTTTCAAGTATGAACCAAGCTGTGGCATGGGGCTTTGATAGGAACCTGTTAGCTCATAAAAATATGCACGCGGCCAAAACTGGACGTTCCTCAGTTTCCACTCATGCGGATAAAGGGCAAGAGAAAATACGTTTGTAAAAGCACTGATCAGAAATATAAGAGTGACCAGAAACAATTGTTGCTTTTTGAGTAGTTGCTGATAGACAAAACCCGCAAGTATGATAACAATAGGAATAATGTCAACAATATATCTCCCTTGAGCAGACTGAAACGTTCCATACATAAAGACCTTTACTCCGATCCATATTAAGAATATTCTTAACTCTGACCTCTTCGTAGCAATAAGACCTATTGCAACAACTATTGCTGGAAGAACAACATTATTAATGTAATGCAAGTACGTAATAACCCGATGATATACCTCTATCGGTTGCACGACAAACAGGCCCGCATTGCCGCTATATGGTCTAAAAATAAAAAACCATATTCCTGCGCATATACTAATGGCAAAGACTGCCCCAAGAAGTTTCCATTGCCTGCTTAAAACAAGTTTTCCCGCAATCAACACCGCAGAGCTTACCCAGATAATGTAATTTGAAAGAAACAACAGAATATATGAGAGCAGAAATCCCACCTTTTCTTTGATAGAGAGATTTTTCTGGCGATCAATTTTCACAAAGAAGTAAAAAGTAACAACGGAAAAGAATGCTGCTGGAGAATAGTAGCGAATCTGGCGTATGTAAAGGAAAAATGGCAGGCAAAAGATAAGTTGCACGCTGACCAGCAAGGCAACGAGTCTACTCTTAAAAAGCGCGTGTGCGATATGGTATGTCATCAAAACAGTCATCACACCAAAAAATGCAAATATCAAGCGGATATCTCCGGGAGCTTTCCCAAAAACATGCAAGCCAAAATATGCCAAGTAATGTTGCAGCCAAGGATGCCAGGTCCAGACATAACGATTTCCAATCTGAGTAAAATTGCCTTCCACATCAATCAGCGCTCTACCATCCCAGGCAGACGGATACCCAAACTCTCCGATCGTGCGTGCGACAGCGACAGTATCTGGTTCATCAAGTGAAAAATCCTGACCATTGAGGTTGGTAAGCAGTATTATTGTTGATAGCACAAAAACCAGAATCAATGCGAGATGTCTTTTCTGAAAAAACAGCATACTTTTATGATACAATGATGGCGGTATGACCACAGAGAAACTATATACGTATGTTAAGGGTTTATGTGTGATCGGTATTGGTTTGGCGCTCTACCTTCTCTGGCAACGATACGGAAGCCCATCTATTCAACCTTGCTCTATTAACGCAACGATCAACTGTAATGCGCTTATTTCGGGGCCTCTGAAAGACACTTTTGGTATTCCCACGGCAGCCATTGGCTTGACTGGATATATTCTCATTCTTATAGGGGCAATAAAGAAACTCCCAAAACTTATAATCGGCATGGCTTCTTTCGGGCTTGTATTTTGCCTGTGGCTTGGGTATCAAGAACTTTTTATCCTGAAAGTGATCTGTCCAGTATGCATTATGTGTCAGATCGTTATGCTTTCAGTATTTGGGCTTTCGTGGAAACTTAATAAGCAAAAAGCTACTTAGTACAACTTTCACCTTTCTTTTCTATACGCACAATGTAATCCTTTGTTATACGTTGCATACTCTCATCTATGTGTTTTTGTTGCTCACTGTCTTCTCCGACAAAAAACACGCCACGGTCATAGGCATTCATTTTCTTGTCCAGTACTTGGTCGAGCTTAACACCATTCATGTATGCAGTAACAGAAGCATCTGGATAATCTTGCCTCAAATACTCAAAAAGTTTTCTCCAGGTGACTCCTTCTCCATGGACGTGAGCAACATTCCCAATGCCATCGTGCAAATCAAGGTCATGCTCCTCTTTTTCTTCTTCCTCTTTCTCCCCTTCCACGCAAGGCTCCATATCCATGTACTTTAAATCTGAAAAATCCTGCAGAGCGCCATCTTTGTAGACTTCATAGCCTGCATGATAGTGAATTTCCTGTGCTGGTTTCTGACTCTGCTGCCGAAAATAATATACTCCTGCGATCAGCATCACTGATGCAAGAAGTAATCCAAGCGTTTTAACCATCTGCATAGTATACTACGCTTATATGAGGGATAAAACACAGTCGTATTTTGCTGGTTTCATGGATTTTATCCGTGAACAGGGAGTTATGGGTCTTGCTGTTGGATTTATCCTAGGAGGGGCTGTTTCAAAGATTGTCGCTTCCCTTGTACAGGATATCATCAATCCCATACTGGGCATTATTCTTGGGGCTGCAGGTGGCTTGTCGAAGGCGTATCTTGCCATAGGATCAGCAAAAATTATGTGGGGAAACTTTGCAAGTGTGGTCATTGACTTTATTGTTGTCGCTCTTGTAGTGTTTTTTGGTATAAAAGTGCTTGGACTGGAAAATATCGACAAGAAGAAGGAAAAGAGATGACTTCTACTTTCTTTTATAATGTGACAAAAAATCTTTTGCTTTCTGCCTCTCTCGTGTTGTTATCTCACACATATTTTTTAAGTAGTCCACATGTTTTTTCAGATGTGAAGGCTTTGTGATTGCAGAATTCAATCGGAGTGCAGACTCAGCGGTATGGATGTGCTTCTGGATTATTTTCAAAAAAACAGATACTCCCTGATCCCAAAATAATTCTTCGAGGTGATTCTGTGTCCTGTCCAGGAGCCATGCAGATACAGAATTCAATCTTTTTGCTTTAAGATCCTCTGACCAGTCATGCATATCATCCCCTAATTGTTTTGCAATCAGAAAATTATGGAAAAATCTTTTTGTTTGAATGATCTCCTTAGATTGTGCCTCAAAGCCAAGGTGATACAAGAGAGCTAACGGGCCGAGCATGTATCCAGCAGATTTTTCTGCGAGTACATCATATGCCTGAAAATCTGGAAGCTGTTTTTGTGGCATGGTGCAATGCATAAGTTCCCACTGTTGTGCACTGTCCATTTGAGTATAGATTTCAGAAGCTTCTGCATTAAATCCCCTGCTTCCATATGTCTGAAAAATAGCAAGCATGTAGCGATATAAACACTGGGCAAGAGGAACCATTTCG
>MFZT01000040.1:13227-13643 GCA_001789515.1 Candidatus Roizmanbacteria bacterium RIFCSPHIGHO2_02_FULL_43_11 | reverse complement strand
GCCTTGCGCTTTGGCAAGTTCTGAAAGCACGGCCTCCGAAATGGCTTTAGGCTGTCCCAGAGCCTTATAGGTGTCATGTGCGATCTGTGTACAGGCATAGCCGGCGCTCGTTTCAAGGTAGCGTGCAGAAACTTCTTGGGCTTGTTTTTGGAAAATAGGAGGCACAGCAAAGATAATTGTCGGTACAAGTGAGCTGTTATAAGACCGAGTTACTTTTTTTGAAATGTGCAAAGGCTCCAGGGCTGCAGCACACACTGCGGCTGTTAAAGCGGCTGAACCTGCCGTATATGCTTTTCCATGGATGGTCGGATCTTTGCAGAAAGGCCATGGCTTATATGCGTCTTCAAGATGCGCGCGCATCCATGTAAGGGCATCATTGTTTTCAATCCCGAAGTTCCTTAATGTGAGAAGAGCCA
>MFZT01000040.1:11237-13219 GCA_001789515.1 Candidatus Roizmanbacteria bacterium RIFCSPHIGHO2_02_FULL_43_11 | reverse complement strand
TTAAGCATATTTCCCCATGACCCATCAGCCCGTTGTGAGGCCTGCAAAAAAGCACAGATATTTTTAGAATACTTTCCTTTATACATTCGCGACAAAAAATACAGGATCGAGTATACCTGGGGATAGTATTTTGAATCCCACTTCTTTTGACGACATGCTGTCTCAAAAAGTCCATCCAGATTTGGCAGAGATATATCATGAAGAGAGAGAAAATATGCGATGTTGGTTTGCACGGCAAAATCCATATCTCTCCATGTACCAGTCAAATCATAGGCAATCCACGTGTTATAGGGCCCTCCTTCCTGAAGTTCGACACTGGTTAAAAGTTGGACAGTATTAGCCAGTACCTCGCCGGAAATAATGTGAGACCTATGAAGCTGCAGGGCGCTAAGGGCACAAAACGTGTCATCACAGTCATCAGGATAAGGCATGTGTTGATACTGAGCTGCAGTGCGGTTCCAGTAATTCCATGTCCAGTTTTCTGACCGTTGCTGCAATAAGTAAGAAATTATCTTGCCTGTAATCTGTTTTGCAGTTGAATACTTGTTGAGCGGTGCCAGGAGGCAAGCAATCACGGCCGGAAAAAACACGGTTTGATAGGAATGTTTCAGGGATTTATGGGTTGAAATTGAAGTAAACCCTCCGGATGGGAGCTGTTGATCGGCGATAAACGATAATAAGGATTGCACAGGCGTCACACTAGGTATTGTACAGTCAGAAAATGAAATATTTCTAAAATGAAGCAAGTACCACAGAGACAAAAAAAGAGCTGGATTAGAGCGCGAGGCCGAGAATCATGACCACAAGCCCTACGCTAAAGAACAGAATAGTCAAGTTTGCAATGCCAGTGACAGGAAGTGTTTTTGCCATTGTCGGTACAGGTGTTGATGTAGCATATGTAGACGAGCCGCTTTGAGCAGGAGCTGTTGTCGTTTGGTTACTTTTAGCAGCACCTGTTGTCGGTGTTGCTGTTGCAACCTGTGCGATGAGTTTAAGCGTGGGTGTGGCTGTTGGTGCGGATGTTGTCTGCGCAGATGCTGTTGCAGATGATGCCTGTGCTGAAGCAGAAGTTGGCACAGGTGTGCCTGAGACCTGGCTTATAGGCGTAACGGCGGGGGTGCTGGTGGTCTGTATAATGCTTGTCGGCTCAGGGGTTGGAGTTGCTGTTTCGACCACGGAAGTTACTTCTGGTGTAGCTGTTGGTTTCTCCTCAGGTGGTTCCTCAGTGATGGTATCAATGTCAGATACTGGTCCTTCAACTTGCGCTCGCGATGAAGAAGGCTGTGGCTGTTGAATGAATGCGATGCCAATCACCAACATAATCGTCAAAACGATCAATACAACGAGTCCAATAAAAATCCGCTTGTCAGCTTTGCTGCCCAGGTTCATGTATTCATAGTAATACGAAGCGCGAACTTGTGCAAGGCCAGGTCCTCACGTGGATGACTTCTACAGTGCGAAAGCAATACCAATCGCAATAACACCAATAAAGAGGAACGCGATAGTTAACTGTGAAATCCCCCCAGACACAGGTAATGTCGGGATAGTTGTTGGTGACGCTTGCGCCGGAGCTTTTGTAGGTGCAGATGTGCCTGTTACATTCACAACCACAATATCTGTTAGCTTAGGAGTTGGGGTAAGTGTTGCACTTGGCCCTGGGGTCGGTGTTTTTGTGGGGGTAGGCGTGAGCGTGATGGTAACTGTTGGTGTGGGAGTCGGCGTTGGTGTTGGCGTGATTGTTGGGGTGAGCCTTGGAGTTGCTGATGGGGTAGCAGAAGGAGTTGTAGTAGCAGTGGGAACAGGCGTGTTGGTGACGGGGATACTCACACATGAGCTTTGAGCTGATGCGCTTGCTTCACATCCGGCAAACTTCACTGCTCGAACAGTGCACTCATAGCGTTTATTAACCTGAGGTGAATAGGTACACAGCCCCTTACCTGAAGCAGGATCTTTTTTGACTTGTGGGCGTGCAACTTCAATCT
>MFZT01000040.1:10807-11209 GCA_001789515.1 Candidatus Roizmanbacteria bacterium RIFCSPHIGHO2_02_FULL_43_11 | reverse complement strand
ACATGTGTACGTTACCCCCTCCTCAAGATCCCATGTACATAAAAATCCGTCCATAGGGCATGATGGGGCAGGTGCTGCTGCTTGCTTTTGTGGCTTTTGCGGCTGATTCACTAAAATTAGCCCAACAACGAGTCCGATCAGAAGGACAAGCATGGTAATAAGAATCACTGCTGTTCGCTTATCCAATCGTGTTTTAGTGCTATTTGGTGTCGCTGTCATATTATTTTCCACACGTTAAACATTCAACGGTAACTTTAACTTTCGGCAAAATACAGGCCTGGGTAACAGGCGGCGTATTGGTTGGTGCTGCAGTTAGGGTCGGTTTTGGTGTCGGTGACGGTGTGTCTGTTGGCAATGGTGGAATGGTCGTGATTGGCTGTGTTGGAGATGGTTGATCTGGCA
>MFZT01000040.1:0-10764 GCA_001789515.1 Candidatus Roizmanbacteria bacterium RIFCSPHIGHO2_02_FULL_43_11 | reverse complement strand
TTTATTATTGGCACTGCATAAACTTGTCTCAAGACATTGGAATGGTGCTGAGCAAGCCTGGCTTGGTGGTGTTGTGGGCGTTGCTTCCCCACATGATCCCCACCCACCATTCTGATATCTGAAGTAGTGCAGTCCCCCACTCTGATCACGACATTCCCAACATGTTCCGTCGTTACAACTACCCTTTGGTTTACATTCTCCAGCTCCTGCCCGGCACGCGTTAGGGTCATTTTGACAAGAAGTGGAATCACAAAACTGAGGAGGACAGGTATACCCTGGCGGGCACTGAAATTCAAAAGCTTTACTTTGTGTTGTCTGATTTCGTGTGTAAACGAAAAAACCGATGAGTGGAATAAGAATAATGCCAACAATGACTGCTGCCAGCATAAATTTCTTCTTATTAACAGGTGCCGTTGCAGAAGAAGCATTATGAGCAACTTTACTTTCTGAGAAGTCTGGTATTTGTGGGGTTGCAGTATCCATGGATCTAATCTCTCATTCTGAACGAATGATAAGCAAAAATCAACTCCAGACAGATTTCTAGGCAGAGATTTTAGAAAATATGGAGCTGGTTTGCTTGAGGTAGAGCCCCAGACGGGTTAAAAAGCGATACATTTCCGAATACTCCATCATATCCAGGATCTATGACAACTTTGCCAGAGCGCATATTTTCAATTGCCTGCGCAAGTTCTTCAAACCCTGCTTTACGAATGTGAGAAGTAGGTACATGTCGCAGAATATTAAATTCACTCCCTAGAATTTCAATTGCCTTCCCTGTATCTTTGACAACACTTACTGACGAAGCACTTTTAACAGCATGAATGTCGCGGAAAATGTCTGCAAGTGGGACAATATATTCGATAGATTTGCTAAAATCTGTCACAGAACCCTTTTCAAGCTCATTGATTCGATACAGCACACCAAGTGTCAACGGTTTCTTACATACGGGGCAAATTCCGCCAATGCGCTTCGTTTGCTGAAAATGCAGCTTAACATTACAACCTCTGTGTCCGTCTAGATGATACTTACCAGCGGCAGGAAAAAACTCAATAGTCCCGACAAAACGACTATCACCAGTTTTTATCGCTTCAGCAAGATCGCGATACCTTAATGAGCACTGCAGGATTGTAGCCTCGCGAGCAAGTTTTTGTGCAGAATGGGCATCTGATGTTGAAATAATAGTGCGGTTTCCAAGATCTGCTTTATGCTGATTCATAAAAGGATCAGAATCCAATCCCGACTCGACAGCATAAATGTATCGAGCATACGTGCCAAAAGCCTCTTCCAGAGAATTAAATCCCGATTTAGAGCCAAAAACACCAAACCAAGGAGTCCAAATATGA
Organism: Candidatus Roizmanbacteria bacterium RIFCSPHIGHO2_02_FULL_43_11; assembly: GCA_001789515.1. GTDB lineage: Bacteria > Patescibacteriota > Microgenomatia > UBA1406 > HO2-37-13b > 2-02-FULL-43-11-A. The sequence continues at coordinate 9,421 of MFZT01000040.1, read as the reverse complement.
GCCGGGATGATTAATGCATTCTCGTCAACGCTTAAAACAATCTTGAGTAATTCCTCTGTATCCATCCCCAGAATGGGCCTCCCATCAGCTGCCAAATTTCCACGTTTCTGCAGAATCGCGTTGAGCTTTTGGGCTTTGGTATGGTCAGAAACAACGACTACTGTGTGTACCTTTCTAACTTTTCCATGTCGTGTATATATGGTGCTGATCTCAACAGAGTAGATAAACCTAACGAGATTATCCCGGCACGATAACGGCACGGCACTATCGAGTTGTGATGCATTTCGTAGCGCATACAAGCCCTGCTCTGTGGGCACGAGCTTTGATGATAACTCTTTAAACCATGCTGGGTGGGTAAAGTCACCAGTTGCAACGATATTGATACCTTTTGTTTTGCATGCGGTGTAAATATGCTCTAAAGTAAGGTTAGGACTTGTTGCACGAGAAAAGTGGGAATGGATGTGTAGATCAACAATGAGCTGTTTTGCCATGCTTTAATATTTTAAATGATGATAGGAGAATTTGGGACCGCACTGGTGATGTCTTTTGATACAATAAGTATATATTGCACTCTGTTGTAAAAAGTATGTATGATGATAAGTAATGCACATATTTGAGACATGATTTTGCCCCGCTCGAGAGCCCCAATCTCAGCCTCAAACATGTCACGCAGTTACTATGTGTTGTACGCTTAAGAATAAAAGGAGGTGATGTATATGCCAGCCAAGAAAAAAGCAAAAAAAACTGTTAAAAAAGCCGTGAAGAAGACTGCTAAAAAGAAGACAGTCAAAAAAACGACAAAAAAAACCGCAAAAAAGAAAACAGCAAAGAGAAAATAAACCTTCACATCTAAAAAACAACAGGCTACGGCAAGTCAGACGTGGCTTGTTTGGTTTGGAAATCATCTCACAAATTAGGTTTGTGAAATGACTTTTAGGGGTAACTTTCAGTGGGCTGTGAAGAACGACCTGAAGATTTCAAAATCCGAAAGGGAGACTCGTCCATCACAATTCATATCAGCTCTTTTTGAGAGCTCTTCGCCAAGGAACTCTTTCCTAAAGAATTCAAAGTCAATAAGATTTATCACACCATCCTTATTTACATCCGGGTTGTCCCTGACACATGTGGAAGTGGGATTAACTGTCGCAGTCGGCTCTGAACTTGGTGCAATCGTTGCTGTTGGTGAGGAAGTTGGTGTCTCTGTTTCAAGAGGAGGGGTTGGTGTTGCCGTATCTGCGGGCGTGATCTCTGTTGATGTGGGCAGGATCGTAATGCAAGCTACCTCGCAGTCAACCTGTGTCTTAAACTCAGTGCCACCACATTGAGAAAATGGCTGATAACATACATTTCGAACATTATCAAATTCCCAATGGGCAGAAGATGCTCCAGAGCAGGATGAACCAGACGGGACACACAAAGGAGATGTCTGGGCGTGCACATACGAAGGAAGGAGCATTACCCCAGCAAATCCCAGTATCAAGCCTCCGATGGCAAGCAACCCTTTCATATATTATGTAAGTGTACCACTAAACAGCATCGATGCGTCTTCCTTCAATATACCACTGCAAAGGAATGAGCAATAAGCTGTTGACGACAGCATATACCAGCGCAGGAAGAGCAACCGATGCGTTAAATAGTGAAAATGCCAGAATAGTTGCCAGGGCAAAATTCTTAAACGACGAAGCAATCCCATAACTGATTTTCGCTTCCATGGTGGAGCCAATATGAAAGCCCAAGAGGAAGAGAAGCATAATCGTTCCTCCTATGAAACCAGCAAGGAGCAAGGATGTAAGTAATTCATCGAGCAGATAATTTCTAACTGGAGAGATAATTCCAATGATAAGAAGCATAAGAGAGATGGTAAGCAAGACCGGACCATTTCTGGAAATCCTTGCCTTCCAGTGCGACTGTGCAATAACCTGCGCAAGCAGACCGGGAATAATAATAAGCTTTATAAGTGTCAAACTCATACTCAGAATATCCAGATGAACAGATCGCCCAACAAACGTGAACACAACCAAGGGCAATATCAAAGGACTTAAGAAATTGGAGAGAAACGTGATAACTAGGGCTCTGGAAGGATCCCCTTTATACATCTTGCTTAAAAAGATTACCGCAATCCCTGATGGTGCTGAAGATGCAAGTATGAGCCCCAGGAAAAGATCATCGGAAACAAATGGTTTTAATGTGAGCATTGTAAGTGGTGGGACAACATGAATGAGAAGAAGTGCAATAACAGTTTTACCCGGATGATGTACCTCTGACAAAATCGATCGAACGTTCAGATTGATACTGCTTAAGAACACCATAAACATGAATAAGATTTGGACAAATGGACTTAGTAAAGTTCCTGCGGCAGGGAATGCAAAGCTTACGAAAAGGGCAAGCCCAATCGAAGCCCAAATATTTTGCTGGAGATATTTCATAGTCTAAGTATAGGGGGATAGAGTGTGGAAGTATAGAAGGATGGAGGGATAGGGAACGTAGAGGCCGTGGAAGTGTGGAGACAAATAACCTGCCTTCTAGTTCACTAGTTCCAACTAGTTCAACTAGTTATAACTAAGCCCACCTCTTCAACACAAACGTCACCACATTTGTCGCAAGAACTGTATGAATGAATGCAAGGTCGGAAGAGATAAAGGGGACACTATCTAGAAGTAACATATACAAAACAATTCCTCCAAAAATCCCCACGATCACCTGCTGCTTGGGTGAGGAGGGTGAAGTTTTTGGCTCAGGAATCATGACCAAGGCAAGAAATGCAAAAGAGTTAAAGAAAGATGCGATGATAAAAGCAATTGTTTCAGCTGAAGAACCAGTTGTCTGGAGAGTTGTATAAAAAATAAAGAGAAGATGGGTCATAACAAAAGATGCAATATATGAACTTTTATTAAACTTCCATGCGAAGTATATAAACCCTCCTAAAAATATCACCGCAAGGCTGTAATACACAAGCACATTCCCTTTTGTAAAATTCTGTACCATATCAGCTCCCCACCATGACATGAGTACGGATTTACGCGCTAATGCAGAAAGATAAAAGGTCAAGGCAATGCCAGTAGCTGCTGGGTTCAAAATAGGTTGACCACGAAAGCGTATGAGTTTAGAAGAGACAGCTAAAGTTAAGGCGACAACAAACAATATGAGCGACTGTGTCGGGTGAATAATAAGAAAAACGATAATCCCTGAGATAGCAATATGAAGCGGGTTGAGTTCAGTGCGCTGGAGAATACCGTGTACAATGTATACAAGCCCACTGATTGTAAGAATGATTGCTGCCAACACGATGAACATGTGTATCCGTTCAGATCGCGTTGAAAATAAATACATATCAGCAAATGAAATCAGAGCAAAACATGAAAGGAAGATAAAGAATTGCGTGACAGCACTTTTAAGTTTGAAGTACGGGGAAAGCTTGGATATCATACTACAGATAGTATCAAATTAATCACCTGGGTATGAATCGCAAATACTAAATATTTAACCCCTTTTTTTATGGAACAAATTAAACGAAACTTTACGCGGATCGTTTTTGCACAAGTTATAGCTTTTGGACTGTCGTGGCTTGCCATAAACTACATTTTTCTTGGGCCACTCCCGCAAATACGGCCGCACTTGAAGGAAGACATACAGGAAAGCCCTGCAAAAGTATATGCCGTGGCAAAACAGACGTTTACATCAATAGCCCAATTCACATCGTTTCAAGCGCGCAAAAATCAGGAACAGTCTCAAAATAATCAACAAAGCAAACTCCCCCCACCATGGTTTGGTGAAGCAGTGCCAGCGGGCTCATCTTCTACTGGCACTCTAACAGCAGCTCCTACATCAAGTAACCCCCTCCCATCGCTCTTTCAGCGCCCAAGTGAATCTCCAACTCGGCAACCATCTTCGCTCCCAAACAGGCCCACCCAAGTGCCGAGACCGACCGCAACAACAACTCCGATCCCTGAGCCTACAGAGCCTGTAAATCTAGCCCAGATGGAACAGGGAATTTTGGACGAAATCAATCGTCGTCGTGCTGCTTCAAATATTGGAAGGCTCTATGCGCAGTCCCAGTTGACAAAAGCTGCTCGCAATCAGGCGAATTATCTTGACAGCAATGGCATTTGCCCACCGTCGCACACTGGCGAGGGGGGCTCAAGTCCACAGCAACGTATCAAGGCTGCAGGATATAAGGGGGTGCCCTTGGGCGAGACTCTCCTCTGTGCTGGTCGCACAGTCCAAATAGCCGTTGATATGTGGTGGAGTAGCACACAGCACAAAATGATTCTCACAGATCGATCTGCAACCCAAGCTGGGGTTGGGTGGGTGGATGGATATGCTGCCGTTGTCACCGGGCGCTGACCAAGTGCGCTAGAAAAGACTTCTAAGCCTGGATTTCTTGCTGCGGCTGTATTAAGCTGAATGTTATGACAGACTACGAAAAAATTGCCCGGCTCATCCGCTATTGGATCATTCAGTCCACAACGAAAGCAGGCTCAGGTCATCTTTCCTCTTCCCTTTCTGCTGTCGACCTTATGACTGTACTATTTTTTGGTGATTTTTTTCACTATGATATTGACAACCCAGCCTATCACAACAATGATCGATTAATTTTTTCCAAGGGGCATGCCTCTCCCCTCTTGTATGCTATGTGGGCTGCTGCAGGTGGGATAGAGGCTGAAGAACTTCTCACACTTAGGACATTTGGTAGTCGCCTTGAAGGACATCCAACACGTGCATTTTCTTTTGCTGAGATTGCAACCGGCTCGCTTGGGCAAGGACTTTCTGTGGGGCTTGGTATGGCCCTGAATGCAAAATATCTGGATAAACTCTCTTATAGGACCTGGGTGCTTTTGGGTGACAGCGAAATGTCTGAGGGGCAAAATTGGGAAGCGCTTCAAATTGGGGCGCATTATTGTTTGGATAATTTGGTCGGTATTATTGATATTAATCGTCTTGGCCAACGTGGTGAAACAATGCTTGGATATGACATCGAAATGTATGCAAGACGATGCGAAGCTTTTGGCTGGCATGCTCTATGTATTGATGGTCATGACTATGCACAAATAGAAAGTGCGTATCAAAACCTGCCAAAAGGGAAGCCAATCATGATTATTGCCAAAACAGTCAAAGGCAAGGGCGTCTCTTTTGTAGAAGATAAAGACGGCTGGCATGGAAGGGTGTTGTCGGAAGAAGAGGCGCGAAAAGCTCTGGATGAGTTGGGTGATGTTGATATCTCATGGCGCGGGGATTTGCCAAAGCCCACACAGGAAGATCCAGCGCAATACCACCCAAAGCCGCACCCGCAAGCAGAAAACTTTACGCAACCAATAGCCCCGCGTAAAGCATATGGACATGCGCTAGTAAATCTTCACCCAATGTACCCACAGATGGTAGTTCTGGATGCAGAGGTCAGCAATTCTACGTTTGCCAAGGTGTTTAAAGAGGCTTATCCAGAGCGCTTTTTTGAGATGTATATTGCTGAGCAAAATATGGTGGGCGTTGCTGTGGGATTGGCGGCTCGTGGAAAAATTCCTTTTGTGTCAACGTTTGCGTCATTTTTTACACGTGCAGTTGACCAGATTAGGGTTGCACAGTATTCACAGGTGAACCTTAACTTGATTGGTTCCCATGTTGGGGTTTCCATTGGTGAAGACGGGCCCACACAGATGGGGCTGGAAGACATAGCTATTATGCGTGCAATCTTAAGAAGTGTGGTGTTGTACCCTGCCGATCATGTTGCATGTGAAAAATTAATAACATGCATGGCAGATTCTGCCGGAATTTCATATCTGCGAGCCACACGAACCGATACACAACCAATCTACCCGCCTCAAGAGGAATTTCATATTGGCGGCAGCAAAACATTAAAAAATTCTAAAAAGGATGAAGTAACGCTAATTGCAGCAGGAATAACGCTCTATGAAGCCCTAAAGGCGTATGATGAGCTTATACAGGAAGATATTCATGTACGTGTCATCGATCTCTACAGCATTAAACCTCTTGACATTTCAACCCTTCAGCAAGCTGCACAAGAAACGAAATCACTTATAACAATTGAAGATCACTTTGCAGACGGTGGCTTGGGAGATGCCGTGAGAGCAGCTCTGTATGATAGACCAATTCGGGTATACTCTCTTGCTGTCTGCAAAATGCCCAAAAGCGGGACGCAAAGGGAGCTTCTTGATTACGAGGAAATTTCAGCACCATACATTGTTTCAAAAGTAAAAGACATCCTGTCTAAACAATAATATGCAGATACATTTTCAAAACACATGCGGACTAGACAGTAGGGAGCTGGCAAAAGTTGCATTGTCTCTTACGGACTATCTAGCTCATCTACAGTCAATCACAAAGCACTACGAATATGATGGTAAAGAGACGGCAATGAATCTGCCCTTTGATAAGGGCATAGCTGACGAGACGTGTGAAATCGCAAAAAAGTTTTCGAGCAATAACCTTAAATTTATCTTTGTTGTGGGAATTGGCGGATCAAATCTTGGCACCTCCGCTGTCTATGAAGCCCTGACAGGAAAATATGACCTTACAACGAACACTTACCCGAAAATGATTTTTCTTGATACAGTCACCTTATTGCCGCATATGCACGTTGAGTCAATTGTAGAGGAAGATGCCGAAGATGCTTCAGATATTGTTGTCAATGTTATCAGCAAGTCAGGAAAGACTACAGAAACAATTGCGAACTTTGATGTGCTCTACAAAATGCTCACAAAAAAATTTCCGCACGTTCACGAACGCGTTATTGTGACAACGCTCAAAGACTCCCCTCTCTGGAAGGCTGCAGAGAAAAATGGGTTTATGTGTCTTGATCATAGAGATGTCACGGGCAGGTTTTCTGTCATGTCTGCAGTTGGGCAGCTTCCCCTCAGGCTTGCGGGTTTTGATGTTGATAGCCTGCTTAAAGGTGCGACAGATGCAACACAACCCGGACTGAGCACAGATATACACAGCAATCCTGCTCTCGCATGTGCAGTAAGCATGTATCTGAATGCCATGCACGGAAAAAATCTCCATAATGTTTTCTTCTTCAATCCTGAATTGGAGTTGCTGGGCAAATGGTACCGGCAGCTTATAGCAGAAAGCTTAGGGAAGAACACGGAGGCAGGCATTACTCCTCTAGTCTCCATTGGGTCAACAGACCTGCACTCAATGGTTCAACTCTATTTTGCCGGCCCGCGGCAAACGTTTACCAATTTTGTTTATGCAAAGGAAGATGATAACCTAGTTGTGGAAAACGCATCAGGAATTGTGGAGGTCATACCTCAGCTTGAAGGTAGAAAACTTGGTAGCATTATGGAGGCAATTTACGAAGCCGTTACCACGACCTATGCTAAAAAGGGTCTGCCATTCATGGAAACATTCCTCCCAGACATCTCTGAATATACTCTGGGGCAGTATATGCAAACAAAGATTATTGAGATCGTGCTTTTAGCACACCTTTTTCATGTACATGCGTTTGACCAGCCGCAGGTTGAAGATTACAAGTCTATCTTGAGGAATATTTTAACGTAACCATGCAATACATTATTTGTGACATAGGCGGGACAACCACACGCATTGCTCAGGCTTCAGAAGAAAGTCTTACCATGGATCCGATTTTTTTCCCAACAGAGCAGGATTTCACTAAAGAACTGCATTTGTTGAAAGAGCATATTACAAGCATGCATATGAACGAACCGATTCACAGTATGGTTGTCGGATTACCGGGAGCTTTATCAAAAGACAAAAGCACTCTATACAAAGCCCCACACCTTCCTGATTGGAATGGAAGGCCTTTAAGAGATGAATTATCCCAGGCTTTTCAAACACCGGTTTTCCTTGAAAGTGATGCTGCGCTTGTTGGTCTTGGAGAGGCTGTGTATGGCGCTGGAAAAGGACAAAGAATTGTTGCATATTTAACCATAAGCACGGGTGTTGGTGGAGCTCGCATTGTCGATGAAAAAATTGATGCTGCAACCTATGGCTTTGAACCAGGGCATCAGTTTATTGCATTACCTGATTTACAAGGGGCATATCTCCCGCAATGTACGGTGTGTCCTCTGCCCGGGCACCTGGAGGCTTTTGTCGGTGGCGAGGCTCTGCATCACAGACACGAACCAGGAAGATTGCGGGATGTCCTTACAGATCAGGAAAAGACCGACGCAGCACGGTATCTCGCATTTGGTATATACAATATGCTCATGTTTTGGTCGCCAGGCATAGTTGTTTTAGGTGGTGGGCTTATTGTTCATGACGTTATTGATTTAGACGAAGTGAGAAAAAATCTTCGGATAATTAACAGCATCATCCCTGAACTCTCTCTGCTTGTGAAAGGTGAGCTTAGAGATGTTGGGGGGCTCTATGGGGGTATTGCATATATGAAAAAAAACACTTTCTAACATGGCAAAGGCATACACACTCGGAAACGGCACTATGATGATCGGTCTTGGAGAGCGGGGACAGATTGTGGATATCTACTTTCCCTATGTTGGTCAGGAAAATCACACAGCAAACCAGCAAAGTCACCGAGTTGGTGTTTTTATAGACAATCACCTTTCATGGATGGACGATGGATCATGGGAAATCCATTGTGCTACACCAGACGAAACTATGGCGACCAATATCACGGCTATTCATCATGAAAAAAATGTTGAGATAGATCTAGAGCAGGTGGTCTACAATGAAAAAAACATTTTTCTCTCAAAAATTTCTGTTAAGAATCTTTTATCTGCAAAAAGAACCATAAAGCTCTTTATTCATCACGAATTTGCCATTTTTGAAACATATCGGGGCGACACAGCTTATTATGACCCACAGCGCAAGGCTTTGGTACACTACAAAGGCAGACGTATCTTTTTCATCAGTGCCGATTATGACAAAATTGGCATTGATGATTACAGCATTGGACTGCACAATATCGAAGGCAAAGAGGGCACATTTCGTGATGCTGAAGATGGTGTGCTTTCTCAAAATCCTATAGAGCACGGACCTGTTGATTCCACAGCAGGATTTACCTTAGAGATTAAAGGAAACAGTACTAATACGCTCTATTACTGGCTGTGTGTGAGCAAGCATATAAGTGAAGCGCATGAGCTTAACACCTATGTTCTTGAAAAAACGCCGCAGTACCTCATTGATACAACAAAAAATTTCTGGCGCGCATGGGTAAATAAACAGAACTTTACCTTCTATAAACTTGATCCAGACATTATTAAAGTTTTTAAGCAATCACTTTTAACTATCCGTGCGCACACAGATGCACATGGTGCTATTATTGCCTCGGGTGACTCTGATTTGCTCAAGCAAGGACGGGATTACTATAACTATATGTGGCCTCGGGATGGTGCATTTACTTCCATTGCCCTCACAAAGGCAGAATATACGCACGTCACGAAAATGTTTTTTGCCTTTTGTAAAGACGTTATAACGGAAGGTGGTT
>MFZT01000039.1:6836-9416 GCA_001789515.1 Candidatus Roizmanbacteria bacterium RIFCSPHIGHO2_02_FULL_43_11 | reverse complement strand
GACAAAGTGATATCTGAATATGTTAAAAGACAAAAACAAAGTTACAAGTGATACCGTGGGCTCTTAGCCCACGGAGATTCATTACATCTCCTACAATATGGGTTTACGTGAAGCGGTTTCTCACCTTGCAGAAAGTGAGTATAGGGGGCATCATAAGCCTCAAGCCCGTTACGGCATCTATGCAGCACGAGTTCTCCTTGGTCTTCTTTGGCTTGTTTCATCAAGTCCAAGCACTCCTGCTTTCAGTGTCCCAAAGCGGAGTCCTCAAGAAACTTCTTCAGAATATCAGCTACGCCCGGATCAGGTTACAACCAGTGATGGTCGTACTGTTGTCATGGCTTGCTATGATAAAGAGCCTCACAAGCTGGCTGCTCAGGATGCAGCAGAAATTACAGCTCTGGACCTTACTATGGAGCATGTCCCTTGTCAGCGTCTTGCTGTGACCGAAGAGGGATTTCGAGCCTTAAAAAATGATCCAAACATCACTGCCCTTGCTCAAGAGGTGGAAGTACAACCAACAGGTGTTGTCTCTTCTGTTACCTCTCAAGAATCATCGCCAGACCTTCTTCTTGAAAATACAAGGGCTCGCGTTGCACATGGCTGGGGTATCCGCGGTCGGGGTACACATATTGGGCTGATAGGTTATGGCGTGAACGAAAAAACACATCTTTTGAATTTGCAACGTGCCTTGGATCCTGTAGGGGTTTGTCTGGGAACTACTATTAATGACTCTATCCAGTCAGGGTGTGAGGGTAAACAATCACGGGTGAAGGGCCTATATGCTGGTACTGTTGTGGATGACGATACTGGGTCTCGTCATCATGAGCATGCGCTGGCGCAGGTCATAACCTATCTGGCTCCTGAGGCTCGTATTACTTCCATAGCTCTTAACACAATCGAAACAACAGAATATGGTCGCAGGGCTCTTGCTTATCTTGGGGAGATTGTGCGTGGTATCAATGAAGCGATTGATATGGGGGTTGATTTTATTAACGTGAGCTTTAATACCGTTCCTGACCCTGATAATCCATACATGACCGAGACACAACTTCGGGAATTTTTCCCTCCTCTCAATGAGGCTGTTGATCGTGCAAACCAGGCTGGGATTGCTGTGGTATTCAGTGCGGGTAATTATCCCCTCTCTGCATATCCGGCGGGTCTGCGTGGTGTTGTATCAGTTTCGACAATAAGCGAAGGTGGGTTTGTGCCACTCTATGCTCCAGCAGACCCGAGAGTGACGTTTGCTGTGAGGGGTGAAAATGTTCCTGTGCAGCGTGCATGGGACTATGCTGGAGATGAAGATTGGACAACCTTAGAGGGAACGTCAGGAAGTGCAGCTGAAGGAGATGGACTATTAGCTCTTGGACTAAGCGGTTTGGCAAGGTACGGATGGACACAAAGTGCTATCGTGAGCGCTTTTACCAGTCGAGGTGCCCGTGTGCCGAAATCAGGTACTGTAAACACTGTCTCAGAAGCCCATATGGGTGTGTTGTTTTCAGATCCCCAGGTCCGCCGTGATCTCGGGTTGACAATGCTGTCACTTCCCTGGTTATCTACAAACGTGACCCTCACGCCATAAAAGTCACCTCAAAATCCTGATTGTAACGAAACAAGTTCCTGTTGAACGATGTTGCAGGCGTGATCAGGACCTTGAAATGACTTCTAGGACTTTGCATTGTATCTCCACATTTGCTATACTCACTTTCAATATGGCAAGAAGGCAATCAAAATTCGGGGTTGGCATGCTCCTCGGCGCCATTGCCGGCGCTGTTACAGGGCTCTTTATAGCTCCGAAGGCTGGTAAAGAAATGCGGGCAGAAGCGATAAAAGTTTATAAACGTCTGCGAAATGAAGACCCGAAAAAAGTTGCGATGGAAGTGTTTGGTGACATCTCTGAAGAATCTCAAAAGGTTGTAAAGCGTATATATCAAGATCTGTCTGTTGAGATTGCTGATCTTAGGGATAAATACGACACCATTGACAAGGGTAAATACGAAGCTGTAGTCAAAAAAGTGATCACGGATACACGGGAGAAAGGTAACATTCCGGAAACGGCACTGAAGAAGCTTGGAGCGTATTTACAAAAAGATGTGAAAAAGATTGTTGCGAGGCCAAAGAAAAATGTCAGAAAAACTGTGAATAAACCTGTCTCTAAGGTAAAAAAATCCCCTCCTCGCACAAAAATAACCTAGAATTTCTGATACGTTCTCACAATTCCAACTCCCTTGAAGTCTTTCTCTTTAACTAGTGAGTATCCATTACCAACGATGTATTGTTCAACGTACCTGTTTGGATCAGAAATCTCAAAAAGATACGAATATACACTTATTGGTTGACCATTAAAAGTCAAGGGCCCAAGTACTTGGCTTACCGATCCTAAAGTTACTTTTTGTTGTGCACTTCCCCCATGATATTGGCTAATGTCCTTGCTGTACCAGTCCATTGGTGCAAAAGGAGCTATGAATTCTGAAACCACGACCCCATCAAGAGAATCTGTATAGGTAACTGCACTTCTCCAGTCTTCCCGATGATTGTGAGGGTTAAAGAGATAGGAGCCAGTGAAAAAAAGGTTTTGGATAA
>MFZT01000039.1:0-6690 GCA_001789515.1 Candidatus Roizmanbacteria bacterium RIFCSPHIGHO2_02_FULL_43_11 | reverse complement strand
CCGGCAAACATCCACACGAACACACGTTGCCTACAGCGAAAAAGGCTGTACACACAAATCAGCCCGAAAACTACTACAACCAACCCATACAATATTTTTGGTGTTGGACTGATCTGGCCAACAGCAAACTTAGCAAGTGTGAGCGCTGGGAAGCGGAAAAAGCCTGTATTGCTAACTGTTGCCCATGTGGGCCATGCTTGGACAAGTGCTTGGGAAGTTCGAACCTGCTGTGTGAGTGTCGGCAGCCAAAATGCAAAGATGATCAGGACCAGTTCCAGCGGGACAATGAGACTTTTAAGGAAATTGCGGTGATATCGCAGCAGATAGATTATTTGAACAAGTACATTTATGAAGGCAAAGTAATGCGTAAAAATGGCTGCCAAGGTGATGAAAACATATGCGTGTGGACGTTTTTTAATAAGGAAATACCAGCCAAGCGTTGTCAAAAATGTCAACATTGAATACATGCGAAATTCCTGAGAATAGTAGACATGAAACGGCGCTGTAGCAAGTAAGATGGCTGCAACAGCACCCGATCGTTTCCCGCCCAGTTTTGCATTCAGCAACGCTGTTGCAACAGCAAAAAACACAGATGGAAGCCTGAGGAACCACTCTGCTCTCCCCCACTGCATCCAGAAATGTGCGAGATAATAAAAAAGCGGTGGCTGGAAGTCACCATTGAAATGACCTGGGATAAATGGATTACGTGACAATACCGCCTGTGCTGCTTCATCAAGCCAGAAAGATTGGTCAAGAGATATCAGACGGATGATAAGAGCAATGCAAAGTATCGCAATCAAGTATAATGAAGGAGCAATATGACGTACGAACATGTGACGCTAGAAGTTTATCACACCTTGTGAAAATTCTCTTTCTGACACGTCGTGCATATCCTCATATTGGAGGTGTTGAAAAACACACTCTCAAAGTTGCTCAAGAACTGACTACACGGGGTCATACTGTCACTATTCTTGCAGAAAATCATGATCCTCTGCATCTCTCTTCAGGTCAATATACTTTTCACAGCGTGGATTTTAATTTTTTTTCATGTGGTCGCGACTCTTTTTTAAAAAAATTTCATATTTGGTGGTGGATGATTAAAAATGTGCGTGTATTCGCTCTCGCCGATGTTATCCACATTCACGATATTGTTATATGGTATCTCCCACTGCGTTTTCTCCTGTTCTGGAAACCTGTGTATGCAACATTTCATGGATATGAAGGGGTCTTTCCTCCCACAAGGAAAGCCATCTTCCTCAGGCGACTTAGTGAGCTCTTAACTTCAAAAACAATCGATGTTGGAGCATATTTGCATACGTGGTATGGTACCCATCCAGATGAAGTGATGTATGGTGGAATTGACAACATTGACTTCTCCCCTACTTCAGGGAAACACGTCGTGTTTGTCGGGCGGCTGGAAAAAGATATAGGAATGGAGCTCTATATAAAGTTTTTTAGAAAACTTAAGGGATACACCATTGACATATACGGTGACGGATCATATCGCTCTTCCCTATTACAATATGGCACGGTCCATGGCTTTGTAAAGAACTCAGAAAAATTTATAAAGAATGCTGATATTGTATGTGCCTCTTCATATCTCACCATATTAGAGGCACTTGCATTTGGGAAACGTGTGGTTGCATTATATGATAACCCACTTAAGAAAGACTATATTGAACAAGCACCTTTTGCAAAATGGCTGTATCTCTCTGACAACCCTGAAAAACTTCCTGATTTCAAAAAATTCTCACAAAAAGAGCTTGGAGAATTACAATCAGTATTGCAAACTATGACATGGCATCATGTAACCGATATATATGAATCTCTATGGAAAAAGTAAGTCTTATCACCACAGTGCTCAACGAAAATACTACTATTGACAGCTTTCTTGACTCTATTGCTGCACAAACACACAAACCAGATGAAATTATTATTGTTGATGCCGGCAGTACAGATGGCACTATTGAGAAAATTAAATCATATATGAAATCTATGGCGAGGCTCAATATTCGCCTTTTCTATGAAACAGGTAATATTGCGCATGGGCGCAACACCGCAATCAAAAACGCACGATTTGATCGTATTGCTGTAAGTGATGTCGGTTGTATTCTTCACAAAAACTGGCTCAAACATTTAACTGAAGCCTTTGACAAACATAACGCTGATGTTGTTGCTGGCTATTACACCCCATCGGGTTCAACTTTTTTTCAGAAGTGCCTTGCGACATACACAAGTGTGATGCCAAACAAGCTTAATAAGGCAACATTTCTTCCGTCCTCACGCTCCATTGCTTTTACCAAAACAGCATGGAAACAAGTTGGGGGCTATCCCGAAAACCTTAATACGGCAGAAGACTTGGTATTTGCACGAGATCTAAAACAAGCAAGCCTTCGCTTTGTTCCAGCCTTTGAGGCGCTTGTTTTTTGGCCGCAACGTGAAACGTGGAAAGAGGCATTCCAACAATTTTTCCGATATGCACAGGGTGATGGCAAAGCTCTCTATTTCCGGCCGCAAACACCATTACTCGGTGCGAGAGTATTTTTAGCCTTAACTCTTATAGGATATGCCTTATCAGTCCATAGTATCATAGGTATAGCGCTTTTTCTCTTCTATGCCTTTTTCTACTGGTTGTATGCAGTTCTTAAAAATTATCATTATGTTCCCCAGTGGCGTGCCCTTCTTTACTTGCCTTCTCTTCAGGTTATTTCTGATGCAGCTGTGAGTTTGGGAATGATATCTGGTTTTTTGAAACGATATGCAAAAGTATAATGTGTTGACGCAGGTGGGTTATCAAGTCATAGGAAAAATTTTCATCTCAGCCTGTGGCATTGTTTCCACAATCATTCTTACTCGTCAGCTTGGGGTAAAAGATTTTGGAACGTTTAATTTTATCCTCAGTGTTGTATATTTTCTCTTTCTTGTCGCTGATTTCGGACTTGAGCCGCTCCTCACCAGGGATACTGCTTCAAAGAAAAAAACTTTCGTCACGATAGCACAACTGAGGCTTATTCTCACAGGCTTCACCTTACTTTTAGTCCCGATCTTACTATGGGTTACACCATACGGGTCTATAGTAAAAGACGGTATTGTGCTTGCTGTAATAGGCCAGATGTTATTTCTTGTCATGGGTTTACTATGGGCGGTGCTCCAAGGCCAAGTTCAGTTTGGGAGGATAATATTCGTGCAGATACATATGGCAGTGTTACAGGTAGCGCTCTACATAGCTGCGACAATGATGGACGCAGGCGTTCGGGAGTATGCGTTAATATACTCACTTGTTATCGGGCTCAGTTTAGTTCTTACATGGTTTGTTTCGCGTCGATATATACCACGCTTTTCGTTCCGCATTGATACATCAGAAATTATCAGAAGTTTTCTGCAAGCGTGGCCTTTTGCAATCAGTTTGTTGGTGAGTGTTGCGTACTTTCGCATAGACATGCTTATCTTAGGTTATTACTTCAAACCTGAACTGACTCCGGATGTGGGAATTTATTCGCTTGCCTACAAGCCATTTGAAGTACTTATTGTAGTTGGTGGGTATATCTCAAATACAATTTTTCCGGTTTTAGTTCGGCAGGTTGGGACAAAACAATTTATACCGAATGTCAGGAAATATGGCGCACTTTCCTTTTTTGCTGCGATAGGACTGGGAATTTTCTTATGGATTATGGCGCCATTCATTGTGGCTGTTTTAGGAGGATCGGGGTTTGAAGCTTCTGTTCATGTCCTGCGTATTCTCGCGCTTGCAACAAGTGCAACGGTGCTGGCTGGCTTTTGCAATGCGCTCCTGCTCATTGGTCACCAGGAAAAAGCGGTTATGGTTGTTTCTGCTATTGCTCTTATTGTGAATGTGATACTTAATATTGTATTCATTCCGCATTTTTCATATGGTGCGGCAAGCTGGTCTACAGTTGTGACGCAAGGCATTATATTAGTTGGAAGCAGCATTATAGCGCTGTCAGTGTTAAAAAAACATGCAATCTAAACATTTTATTTCGCTTACAATGATCCTTCTTCTTGCTCTTTTTGTGCGTACACATAGGCTCACAGAACTTATGTCATTTGTGGGAGATCAGGCGTGGTACTACTTATCTGCTCGCGATGCTATCCTTCATGGGAATGTGCCACTTGTTGGGATCACAGCAAGTCGTACCTGGTTGCACCAGGGAGCATTATGGACATATCTGCTTATACCGATTTTAGGGATGGCGAAGTTTCATCCAGTGGCTCCGGCTCTTTTTACGTCAGTACTTGGTGTCATGACAGTTGGGTGTGTGTATGCGGTAGCGAGGCGGTTTTTTAATGAAAGAACGGGCCTGGTCGCGGCCTTCTTGTATGCAACATCGCCTTTGGTGATTGTAAATGACCGACTCCCCTATCACACAACGCTGACTCCCATTATTACTTTGGGCATACTGTATGTGCTCTATAAACTTATTCACGAAACTGACCATGGGCGCAAAAAGTACATGCCCTTGCTTGTAATCTCTCTAGTGCTTATGTACCTTGCAAATCTGGGAGGAATAATTATGGTATATGTTGTTGTCTCCTTTATTGCTACTGGGTTTTTCTTGCATGAAAAATGGGCGCGGGTTTTTCTCAATAAAAAGCTCATACTGCAATCTGCTGTTATGGCAGGTATTTTGCTTATCCCAACAATTCTCTATGACGTTTCTCATGGATTTCCACAAACAGTGAAATTTGTCTCATGGATGATTAGTCGGCCATTCCTTGTGTTTGTCAAACAAAGCACAACTTCATCCTGGGGCGACGTGATAGCTTTTTTAGGTGCAACGCTTCAAAAAATCATTTTTTATCCATCGGTTTGGATTGCTATGGTAGTCTTTATTGGCAGTGGAGCTTTGTTAACACGCAGTTTTCACTGGCGCTCTTACAAAAAGCCTATAAACATGTTGACCATCTTTACTGGCTTGACGCTGCTGGGTGTTCTGATTAATAAAACAGCCTCAAATGCATACACGCAGGTGCTGTTCCCTGGTGTCATAATACTTCTTGCATATGTACTGGCTAACTATATAAAAGGGACCATGCTATGGTTCATTTTGGCACTCCTGGCTTTCGTAAATGTTTACAGTCTTATGGGCGACAATTATGGAGTTATGATTCTCATGAAGGAGCGTCTTGCCAAGGCGAGTGAAATTGCTAAAGAAAAGTCTGGCTACATCATTGGTGGGGCCGGGCCTGGATCTGAATTTCGTAGCTTTACTATGAATACGGAATACCTAACATGGTGGCTTGGAAACGGGCCTGCAACTGGATCGGCACAGGTGATCTATATCATGTCAGAAAAAAACGTCCAATTATCTGTTTATCGTACCGTCCAAAAATGAGAAAACTCACACACATATTCCTCATGGCAGCATGTTTGGTTTTTCCATTTGGAAACTTACTACGCTCCCCAATAGGTAACGGTGTGGCTCTGCTGGCTCTTGATGTTTGTGTTGGGGCAGCATTTCTAACAGGATTACCCTTTTTATGGGGTCGTCGCAAAGATTTGGCAAAGGATACTGTTTTTAGATGGTTTGCTGTTTTTGTCTGTATTGCTGCTCTTGCGCTGCTTTTCAATGCTTCGTGGCTTGGTTTAAAGCAAGTTTTTATTGCCTCACTTTATCTTATCCGATTTGTTGTGTATGCGAGTCTTCTGTGGATTGCAGATAGGCAGTTGCAAAAACCACTTCTCTACTCTGGAGGTGCTATGATTTTCTTAGGACTTGCTCAATATGTCTTTTTCCCAGATCTGAGGCCATGGTTTGGATATGGGTGGGATGAGCACCTGTATCGACTTTTTGGCACACTTCTTGATCCGAATTTTACCGGGGCAGTCTTTGTGTTGAGCCTTGCGTTTTTGGTGAGAGCAAAGGCTAGTCCTGCTATGATCGCTGTAACTCTTTTGGCGATTTTTCTTACCTACTCCCGCAGTACGTATCTCATGCTCCTTGCATCCATGCTAACCTATGCACTGCTTATTCGGTCGGCAAAAGTGGGTCTGCTCTGTGTGGGCATTGTTATACTGGGCCTTTTACTCATCCCAAAGAATTTTAAAAGCGAGGGGGTGGATCTATTGCGTACTGCATCTATCTCACAACGGGCTCAGGAATATCAACAAGCCCTTAACGTGTGGACAAAACATCCCTTAGGTGTTGGGTTTAACGCGTATCAATATGCTCAGGAGGCACAGGGATTTGTCAAGAAAAAAACTGTTATAGAAGATCACTCAGGAGCTGGAGTCCCCAATAGCTATTTATTTGTTCTGGTTACAACAGGGATAGCTGGACTACTCGCTTATCTTGGCTGGATAATGGCCATGATGAAAAGGCTCTTTCATGCAAAAGAGTATGTGCTTTTTGCAACAACGTCAGGGCTACTCATCCATGCATTCTTTGAAAATTCACTCTTCTATCCATTTGTCCTATTTATGCTGTTTATTGGATATGCGGTATTGGGACACCAAAGTATTCAAGCAAAGCATAGATAGAAAATGGTCTACCCCCAGTCATTATATGATATACAGCAATTTCTAACTCAGTCCAGGCTTCATATGGGCTGTATCCATTAAACATGCGGTCCTTGATCAAATTATCTATTGCCGTAAGTGTTCCATGATCTAGAGTATTGGCATCAACGCCGCAATTTCCAAGCACAGTAACGATATCTTCCATGCGCTCG
>MFZT01000038.1:19031-30535 GCA_001789515.1 Candidatus Roizmanbacteria bacterium RIFCSPHIGHO2_02_FULL_43_11 | reverse complement strand
AGGAAAGGTCATCAAAAAATAAGGGAGTCTTCCTGCTTGAGACAGTTGATTTGACTGATGCAGCAGGGGAATCAAGATTAGACGATCCATGCGCGCGCACAAACCTTCCATGAGCATCTCTTACTGGTGCACTTTTGATGCGGGAATCATCGGTGTTCATAATTGTATTAAGTCACGATGGTATCAGTTGTTCTTATGGCAGAAGTGGAAAAGCCTGTTGAGCCGAACGTTCCCGTTGTCTCAAATGGCAAGATCGCTACCGCAGCTTTTCTTCTCACACGCAGGAGTATTGTTCGATCGGAAACATAGATAACCTGAACGGTGATTGACGTAGAACTTGCTTGTTCATCGATAAACGGCACGTATGCTTTATCATCTGAGGCGGTATAGCTGCGGTCTAGAGTAGGGGAGACACCAGAAAATGTTGAACCACTCCAGGAAGTATATGTGTAGCGGGTTTCTCGAGTAGAGGTCAAATCACTGGTATCAACGAGCCTTATTGCACCGGTTGCTGGTGTATCGTTTGCAATCGCGCCACTGACCACAATGGTCGAATTGCCCGAGTTGTTGCCTGCGGCTAGTGAGTACATGGCTTTATCAATAGTTGTACCAGAAGTTGTTTTAAACACGCTGACACGATCACCTGAAAGCAAATTTGTAATGATAATACTTTGCTTGTTTGGCGGTGTTCGCGTGACACCATTTGAATCAATAAGCTGGAAATTCTGGATATCTGCAGCAGCCATATTTTCGATCCACACGCCTTGAGCACCGAAGAATTTGCCTCCTGCAAAAGTCCCAAAAGGTGATGCCTTCACTGGCGAGAATGTATTATCCGGAGTTGTTTGATTATCTTCATGTGCCCGAATATATTGCTGTCCTTGCAGGGCACTATGTGTTACAGCGCCTCCCTGAGCCTTAGCCGTTGGATACATGCTGAATGTTGAGCCAACGCGTGTTACATACTTAAAATATTCGTATGCTTGTGTCAAAACTCTGGTTGCACAGCCAATAACAACAGAGTAAGGAAATGAAGAACCTTGTTCAAAATTCTTACTCATGGTGTATGCTTCCGTCAAGATTGAAGATGATGTAGCGGTTGCTCCAGACGTACCACCGGTAATGATGTTTGTGCTATTAAACGTTCCAACAACGTTACCCAACGTCATAGTTCCTGCTCCAGTTGTTGTGGTTTGGTATAAAAATATACCCGTTGCGCCTGATACTGCTTGAGAAACGGGTTCCAAATTTGTGAACGTGCCACTAATTGCACTATATGTAAGCGTTCCATTCACAAACGCGATGGTGATGTCAGAGTATCCGGAAACTGTGGCAGTTGCAGTGGTATTATTAAGATCAGGGGATGTTGCTAAAGGCACTGCGTTTCTACCGCCTGCAGTAAGGTCAATGCCAAAATGGTCATACAGATCAGCGTTACCGCCAGTTGGGTAGTGCCTCAAAAATACGGTGATAACGCCATTGGCAATTTCCGTCCCAGCTTCTTTTGTTTTAATAAGTACATCGATTTGCCGTGTGCCAGCTCCTGATTCCGGCCACCACTCAGTGAGTCGGGCACCGTTTTGGATGATATAAATCTGCTGATTATCATCTTCCTCAATGGATCCAAGGGTATAAACGTTTGGATACAAGTTTTCGCCAGTCGTGGAAGCTCCTGAGGCAGCTCCGGCACCAGTGCCGCTCACAACAGCTATCACTGATGTGTTTGCAATCGTTGCGTTCCACCGTATCCACCATTTTCTGGTTGTGTTGTTATAATCAAGCAGTGCTCCGGTATTTCCACCGTCATCTGTAACAATTTTCCCGATATCACTGGCGACAGCATTGACATATCCAGACGACTGAAGTGTCAATATCTGAATTTCATTTAAATGTCCGCTGGTTTGGATAGCGCCCCCCTTAAGATACTGAAAAGAAAGATCATCCATAAACCATCCATTAATAAGTGTGTAATCCGTAGGAGTTTGGGCAGACATGGGAATTGTATCGTCCATTTGAGCCAGCTCATCGAATGTGTCTTGAAGGTAGGAATAAAGGGCGTTTACGGTATAAACATTGCTGTTTGCTGAGTGATAAATACGCTTATTAACGTAATCGATGGTAAAGTCGGAGCTAATCATGTCTTATATATCTACAGGCTGTTTATAGTAATGATCACTGATCGTTAATCAGTATAAAACCCCTGATGAACACATGTCAA
The DNA here is from genome assembly GCA_001789515.1 of Candidatus Roizmanbacteria bacterium RIFCSPHIGHO2_02_FULL_43_11. Classification (GTDB taxonomy): domain Bacteria; phylum Patescibacteriota; class Microgenomatia; order UBA1406; family HO2-37-13b; genus 2-02-FULL-43-11-A. The sequence continues at coordinate 28,317 of MFZT01000038.1, read as the reverse complement.
GGTGTTCCTGATAATTGATACATTTGTGCGCTTATTGATATTGTTACACCGAGAAAGATGTGTTTTTGGATTTCTCTCAGTCATTTTTCTCAAGTGCTGAAGGGTTGTATATTTTGAAGAACTCTTCATGTTTTCCGTCTGTGCAATCACATTCAGCAAGGGGGTTTCTTGCTCTCCAGCAACCAACAGAATTACATTTCGTTTGAGTTTCAGATACCAGCCCGCACCCGCCGATACAGACAAAATGAGGTTTCATAGCAGCATAGTATCAGAGCTTTGATCAATATGCAATAATGTGGCATGTTTCATGCGGTGTGTTTTCGTATCTGTGTTGCCGTTGTGGATGTTCGACCATTAGACTTGGGAGCTTCACGTTGCTACAGAATCAGCAATAAAAGTCACAGTCAAATTAAATCCACTTGATTGAATAGTCCCTGTGGCGTTAACAGGAATGTACTTTGTTCCTGTTGATGATTTTCTTACACGAACAATAATCGGTGTGTCTGTCGTGTAGTTGTACGTTGTAGAGACAATACCACTGGCGTTAGTGAGCGCGTTCATAATTTCTAGAGAATCACTCGTTTTATACATGGCAACACGGGCATTCTGGACAATTGCTCCTGCTTCATCCTTCACTGTGACAGTGAGGTTTACAGCATTATTAATAATGGTTGACGAGCTATTAGATTCGCGAATTGTGGGCGTAGATCCACCACTTAGGACGTTAATGGTGATTACTCCTCCAGAATTGTTATAGACATCGGCTTTTGCAGAGTAAATGTAGTGGGTTTCTGAGCCTACTGATGTTAGGTTGACACGGCTTGTATCAGCAATCGCATCGGCTTTTGTGGTGTGGAATGAAAGCGTTGTGGCGGTCTGAGAATTCACGTAATAGAGAGCCCCATCAGTGAGTCCAATATTTTGTGCTCCTCCTTGGTCCTGGTAATAAATAGCATCCCCATCCGTATAACCGTGAGCAGCATCAGTTGTCGCAATATCAGTACTACTGTTAACGCCGGTTCCTGTATTAAAATTTCGTTTTGCTACCCCGCCACCGGAAAATGTAATGTTGTCAAAGGTATACGTACCTACTGTTGTCAATTCAATTGAATGCCCAATATCACCGTTATGATTATTTGTGAAAGAGGTATTGGTAATCCGACCCATATTTGCAGTGGATGAAACAGTAAGCGCACTGGTACTCGTCGTTGCGCTAATGGCACAGTTGTTAAGGTAACTTCCAGCAGAATTGAAATTGCTGCAATTTGACCAAGTAACTCCAGAGAGTGAAAGATTATTAAGCAATGTAATAGTGCCTGCGCCAATAATCTGCAGACCAGAAAAATCATAAGCAGCTGAGGTTGATGAAGAGGCGTGAAACTTCCAGTGGAATTTAGATGCAGAAGAAACCACAGAATTTCTATGTTTGATAGTATCACCGGCACCAGCGTAGTATGTCAGACCAGCAACGTTATCAACAGAACAATAATTGACAGTTTTGCTGGCAAAGTTATACTGGCGGGGGAATTCAATTGCTGTAGCATTGAGATCAAGATAAATAGGGTTTGTTCCTCCATTGCCAAACTGCACAGGGCCAAGAACTAAGACCTGGTTGTCTCCTTGCTGAAGAAGACTTTTTCGCTCGTGGCCAACCGATGCTGCTGAAACCATGCCAGGTATACCAACGGGCTCAGCAGCATTGCCGCCAGCTACTGTAACAGTGTCGAGCATCCATAAAGAGTAGAAATCCCAAATGGTGGTTGATACGCCTGAGCCGGCTACCCAGAACCCAAAAACATCTGCGGCTGCAGGGTTAAAGGTGCCCGTTGACTCCATAAGGCCGGAGGTGTTATCGGAATTAATGACTAAGGGGACATCCCTGTCAAAGTTATACGTGGTACCGGCTCCGTGCACTTGCCAGACTTTGTAATTTCCAGCGCTTGAAAGCATGCCAAAACAAATTCCTTTAAAATCGGCAACAGGAGATAACCGTTGAATTTGCCCAGGTGTTGAAGGACCAGTATGCACGAGGATATTTTTACTGGAAACATCCACATTATTTCCTGCAGATAAATCAAGTGCTGCCCCAGCCCAGTTTTTGGAGCCGGAAATTGATGTTAAACGACCGGTTGAATGGTAAGGATTTAAACCATAATCTGCCGCTGCCGCAACAGTGGCATCCGCAACGGTTGTGCCGTTAAGTGATGTGCCAAAAAGTGTATCGGCGGTAGCAGCAAGCGCAGCATTACCATTATAGGCAGTAGTACCGTTTATGGGGTTAATGTAAACACTGGTATCATCTGGACAGTAAGCGGGGATGATCGTAGCTCCGCCTGAAGGTGCAGCGATCTGAATTGTTGCTTTAACTCCGGCTCCTGTTGCGACGTTTGAGCAGGTAACGTTATTGGGGGTTGTACCTGTTGCTGGCATAAATCCCCAGCCAACGCCGGATGATTCAGCAGATCCATCTTGTCCATACAGCAATATTACAGGGCCCTCGATAAGGGAAGGGACCCCAGCAACAGCGTTGCTGACTGCATACAGGATCAAACTATTAGCAACTGTTGTTGTAATCGTTGACATTGTGTATTTTGCTGCTGCGGCCTGATTGGTTGCAGTATAAACAGGAGTGCTGCCAAATGGATTTGTTGTGTTAATGTCGCGTACTGAAATGACTGAGCCGTTGAATGTTTCTTGGACTGTGCGGGTAAATGTTGGGTCTGACTCTGATGTGCTTGCGATTTTGTAAAGTACAGCAAGCTGTGACGTATTTGTTTGATGAAAAAGAGCTGTCCAGCCAGTTAACGACCATGTTCCTGTTCCGGTGTCGGCGCAAAGGACCGCAACTAGGAGATCATTTTCTTGGTAGGCAGGCATTGGAATAGTGATCGTTGTTCCAGTTGTGCTGGTTGTATAGTTGGTGGCAAAATCGCGGATGGCAGGCATATGCAACCATAGTAGCGGTTTTTAACCTCATTGGCAAGATTGTATTGGTGCTGGTATCGCAAGCTGTTGATAAATATCCGAGTTATAACTTATAAGTTATCCATGAAGGCTTTAAAATAGCATCTACGAAGATTCACCACCTAGCTCTTCGGCCTTTTTTGAAAGTATGAATTTCCAGTCGATGATAGCAATAGTGATGCTCATGATAAGAATAAGAATTACAAAAACGGCATTTCTGATTAGATTTTCATTCGAAACCTCAGATAATCTATCCTCAGGGATTCCAATCACGCTATAAATAGATGTACCTCCAATAGGTTGTTGCATCCTTGCGTACGCATATGTCATTTTATCTCCATCCAACCCCAGCGCGCGGAAAATACCACCATCTTTTGTGGTGCTAAAAAGCGCATTCCCTAACCGTGTCGCCTTGATGTTCTTACCGACCCATTTTTCTGGATTAGGTTTGCGAGCAAGTACTGTACCGTTCTTGTCTGTAATGATAATGGTGTAATCGAATGGTAATGCTATTTGTTTTACCAAATTTTGAAGGTATGCAACATCAATTGCAGCAAACGTAATCCCGTTAAAATTCCCACTCTCATCAAGCACTGGATGCGATGCAACAATAATGGCCTTATCGGTTATCGTGCTTATGCGATAGTTGCCGACATAAAACTTTTTAGATTCCCGTACATGTTTAAAACCATCCTGCTCGGAAAGGTTTAAGGGGTTCTTCATTGGCATTGCACTGCAAAATGTGTCACCCTCTTTGTTTGCGGCGCCAATATTGGTATAACTTTTGTTTTCATTTGAAGCAATAATTTTTTGAGCAATATGTGTGCACTGTGTTTTATCTGCGTATCGAACCTCCTGCAGCTGGCTGAAAAGTGACAAAATGTGCTTTGCTTTGCGAAATTCTTCCTCACTTGAGTTTGAAACAAATCTTGCGACCTGTACAAAGCTATTCTCAAACGTTTTAAGCAACGTTTCCCTCTGTCCAAGCTGAATATACATTATTGCAATAATTGCAGGTAGAAGAACATGCAGGACCACAATAAACAGAGCATTTTGCAAGGTTAATCTGGAGAGTCTTTTGTTCATTGTCTTGAAAAACTAATTGTTTGCAGAGATCCCGTCACTGAGCCTCAGCGAAGGAGCGTTGGTATCGAACTACCTTGATAGTACAAAATATCTCAAACAAATGTCAAGGGAATAAAAAGGCATCACAAAACATCACGTTCGTGAGTCCTCATCAAGGCCATAAGGGTCGGCAGTAAGATTATGATGTGCTGCTTTCACTACGCCAATTACAAGGTATAAGAAGCAAGGAATCAGCAAGGCAACTGCTGCATAAGAGATCCCCAGCGTCCACTGCAATGAGATCAGTGATGATTGTGTTGCGATTTGCTGAATGGCATAAAGCTCCATAAGTGCGGCTATGATGAAGAACATTGCACTACCCAAGATATATTTTGCGCCAGAAATAGTCTGGACGATGAGAACTGTTGTTATAAAAATCGCAAGCGTTTTTGCAGTAATTGATACTGTCGTGAAGGGATATGTTGACACATGAGATGCCTGCAAAAAAGCAAAAGGAGAGGTGAGGGCTAGGCTGAATGGCCCAGATACGATATCCAAGATGTATCCGAAAATGAAAAGCCCGACCACCGAGGTTATAACGTATTCAATTTTCATACCTTGGGAAGTGCGTTGTGCATCACCTGCGCATCGTGCACATTATGTGAAATAACATATTGTGATGTTTTGTCAGGCTTAATGTCAAAAGGGACATCTATGGTGACAGTATTTTGTGTGTTGCCAGTGATTTTTCTCACTTGCCCTTCGCCTGTACCACGTGATATCCAAAGAGGAAAATCTTTGAACATATCAGACTTCCAATTTTTTGTCTTATCAGATAAAGAGGTGAGTGTTGCTTTAGAGACAATGCCGAGATCATCCTTTGCGGGTTGTTTACCCTTATTAACAATATGTGCATGTTGTGGGTTTCGCGCGATGAAGTCATCAAGAGGATACCATTCAACATATGTCTTAGGGGCATCTCTATGTGAAGCAAATTCCACACGTACGTAACCAGGGTAGTTCATATCATGAGTGATATGCAAACATTCTCGTGTAGATCCATTAATATCAGTGACAAGTAGTTTTTGTGTCATATGTGCTTATTATACTAAAAGTGCTCTCAAAATCCTGATTTTTCTCTTGTGCAGTGACGTGACATACTTGGTATGCAATGACTTCTAGAACACTGAATCAAAGTAATCATAGGCCAGACCTGCACGATTTGTCCAATTTGCAGAGAAGCTACTGCTGCCTTTGGCGTAGCGATAGGCTCCGCTGGAATCTTCCTTGACAATATACCAGGCACCATTCTTATCCACGTATCCGTAATACGATGTGATAGCATCGTCAACCTCGGTGATATTATAGCCATCCGTCGGCTGTTTTTCTGACGGATTAATAAGAATTCCGGACGTGTCTTTTATACCAACAGTACCAGGCCCTGGCGTACTCCCGAAAAAGGCTGCCTCAGCTTTACCGGAGAAGATTGATAAAAGGAAAACCGATACACCAGCAGAACCAATAAGTCGCAAAAACATGCGACGATTTGCATCAAATGCGCCTTTTGGTGTTTCTTTAATGGGAGTGAGTTTGATGGGTGTTTCTTTTTTATGTAGAGATTTCTTCTTAACAGCCTTGCTAGGCTCCACCACTGCAGGTAAGGTCTGCGGAATGGCGTGTTGCGTGCGAGGGACAATCATCCGCCAGAAATATGCAGCCAAAGGGAAAAACAAAATACCACTCATCAATTTTGGAGGCGTTGTGGCATCCAAAAATCCAACAATCGTGAGAATTGTGACAATGACTGTATTATATATCAGCACAATTTTTCTCATGGCTGTGCATTTTCTGGCTGTGTGATAAATTCGGTGTGAATCCATCCTGATGTGGAGGCAATAAACTGGATTTGTACCCAGTCATTTTCCCTGTCAAGAATAGGGAACTTTTTACCGTTTCGCGTTTTTCCAAGAATCGCAGACTGTGTTGATGGTTTTTCACGCACGCGGATCACGGCATTATTATCAGCCCTTATGGTTCCCAAAACTGCTTGTGGTGTTACTGTAGGAGGAACCTTTTTTTGTGATACCCATGTGGATTGTTCTGGCTGTTTTTTTTGGGTAGTGGTCGTAATTGCAAAAAGCGAGCCTGATACAAGAGCCAGAAAAATAATGGCCACAGCAATCGTCACACTTTTTGATGCAGGTCTAACAGGAAGTTCTTTTTTTTTGATGACAGATATGCTCAGATAATAGATAAAATACCCAACAAGTGGTAGCAAGAGAAGAAACATAAAAGGACTCTTACTTTTTGTGTAGGACAGAAGTCCGCTTATGAACAGGAAAAGGGTTGCTAACGTACAGTAGCTAAAGAAAAGAATATGACGCCAGCTCATAGATTATCAGTCAGTATTTTTAACAGGTGTCGAACTAGGCCTCGTTGTTGGTCCCGGAGTTGCCGCAGTAGAGGCGTTAGTGCTAGTGCCGAAAACGCCCTGCAGAGCCTCATCTAGAAGTTTATTATCGTCTTTATTCTCAAGTCTTAGAAGTGTTGACTCGATCAACGTGAGTCTTGTATCAATTTTTTCAAGCGAGGTGGCGGTTTTTTTAAGCGTGTTTATGTCTGACTGTACTTTTTTAAGTGATTGCTCTATGGGGGCTTGGCTATCTGTTATGCTTTTTTGGGGTTTAGAACCAACAAGAGCTATATAGAGAATGATGCTACTTGTACCAATAAAAAGCGCTATTGTCAGCAATAGTCCCAGCATTTTTCTTTCACCAGAAGTTGCGATAGGCGATGATTCTTGATTATGAGGCAAAGGGGGTCGTTTACCTGATGCAAGAATCCAAAAATAGATACTGATCGGTAAAATAAGCAGAGCTAGAATAAACCCGACAGGTTTTGACGATATAAAAAGAGACCAGAGGATGAGTGCGCTTGCCATAAAGGCGCTATAATAGGCAAGCAATGTGTGAATCATTTTCATACAATAGTACCTTGATTATGAAAGTTTGAGGAGCAAAAATCAAGCGCGCTATGAGGGAAGAGATATGATGGAAGCGATGTTATCTTAAATTGTGCTCGCTATATGTGGTCAGCAGCATGTTCTCTTAAAAATAGCGGGAGCCCTACGGGTGTCAACCCGTAGGTGAGAGCGAGCCCGAATCATGCTGAGGTGGGGATGTTAGAATGAGGTGATGAGAACACGAGTCCAAGCCCATACGGCGTACAGGCTGTTGTACCATGTGGTGTGGATACCCAAGAAACGATATAACCTGATGCGAGGAGTACAGAAATATTGTGAGAAAGTTATCAAGGGGGTAACATCGGATAGATATGATGATGTTGTAATCGAAGAGATCAATGTACAAGATGATCATATCCATGTGATGATAGTCATACCCCCGAAGTACGGAATCAGTGCCGTGATCGGAGATATAAAGAGAGGTAGTTCACGCATCATACGACGAAAGTTTGACCACATACGAAATGGGAGAGAAGCCTTGTGGTCAATAGGATACTTTGTTTCAAGTGTGGGCTTGGACGAAGCACGAGTACGAAGATATATAAAGTATCAGCAGCAGCAAGATTCAGGACAGCAGCATGCTGAAATATGATTTAGGAGCTACGGGTAAAGCGAAGCGGCACCCGTAGGGCTCCACTTAAGAGTTTGTATCATGTTGCAAAAAAGCCTTCTTCCCGATATAGTAGGGGAAGTTATTTTGCAATTTTGAAATGACTTCTATATAAAGACATATGATTGAACAGTCTCTTATTATAGTGAAGCCCGATGGTGTTGAACGTGGACTTATCGGTGAAATTATCCGCCGCCTTGAGCGCACAGGCCTTAAAATCGTTGCAGCAAAGATGCTACAGGTACCGAAGGAGCTTGCAGATATGCACTATCCTGACGATCGTGAAGAATTGTGGACAGGCATTGGGCAGAAAAGTCTTGATAATTACAAAGCAATGGGGCTTGATCCAGTCAAAGAAATCGGCTCAAATGATCCAAAAGCAATCGGCTCAAAAGTACGAGACTGGCTTAAAAAGTACATCACAGAAGGCCCGGTTTTCGCTTTTGTGATTGAAGGCCCACATGCCGTGGAAATCGTGCGGCAATTTGTAGGCCATACTTTGCCTCTCAACGCTGCCCCAGGCACTATCCGCGGGGATTTTTCGTTTGACTCTTCAGCTCTAGCCAACAGCGCGGGCAGACCCATCCGCAATATAGTTCATGCCTCAGGTAACCTTGATGAGGCAAAGCATGAAGTAGTCTTATGGTTTAAACCTGAGGAGATGGTAAACTATAAGAGGGTAGAGGAGGCTGCGATGATGGGGAGAGGATAATATTTATTAACTTTCGTGAAGTGGGTATGCCAGAGCTGAAGATGACTATGCAAGACGAAAATCCTACCACTGTGCCTGTAGAAGCGAGAACTGCTAATCTTACTGATCTTGAAAATCTTAGGCATTTCCTCTCCAGAGAGGATATTGATGGTGCTTTTCAGCCAGCTCTCTCCGACCTCGTGAGAGGCGTAAGCATTCAAGAGAGAGTGCAATTAAAGTTTCAAAATGGTGCTTGGATCATAGCTGAAAGTAATGGAAATATTGTTGGATGTTTAGCTATAGTCCCAGCGAGCATACCTTTGGAGGTACCTCCAGCAGCCCAAGACGGAACTGTATCCCTAGGAGTTTCACTGACTCGATGGCAGGTGGAAAAACTTATGGAACTCTCTACAGTGGTGACAGATCCTAAGTTGAGAGCGGCTGGAGTGAAGGGTATTGGGAAGCTGCTTGTAGATGAAGCAATCCAATGGATCCTTCATGAAGGAAAAGGGAACTGGGGACTTATAACAGACTCTTGGTTTGGTGGGCCAATGGGTGGATTTATCAAGAGAATTAACGGAATAGATACTTTGCTCAGAGTCTATACGGACCCGGGTAAAAGAGGACCTCATGGTCCGCTAACTACAGTATATGGCGTCGTTTGTGACCAACGGGATCGAGAATTTTTTGAGAGTCTACAGCCTGACATTGCAACCTTGGAGAGAGTATTGAGTCTACAGCACGATGACGACGGGCGTTGACGACGCCCGTCACCGCAGACTCAACTTTCCCACCGTTGCTGCCGGCTCCGCGAAAACAAGCAGACGCTGGGCAATTGTCCCTGGGGGCCAACACGTCTGAAGCGTAAGAAATTCGCCGTTAGTCTGGCGAGTCATATAACTCACGTCCGTCGGGCTCACAATAAGCTTCCCGG
>MFZT01000038.1:11180-19025 GCA_001789515.1 Candidatus Roizmanbacteria bacterium RIFCSPHIGHO2_02_FULL_43_11 | reverse complement strand
TATATGTGTATCTCTGCCCCAGATAAAAGATATCAACCTCATCGCCTGCTTCCAGCTTGTATAGCAAATAAAAGACAGCGTTATAACGGCTGACATTTGCAAATGTGTTTGTCGAATGGGCAAAAAGATATATATGTCGGCCACTTCCTGGTAAACCCGTTCCCGCAGCGTGTGCAACCCCATAGCGCAAAGCATCCAGATAAGCCTTTTCATCAGCAGAATTCACATTTTCAATGACTCTTGTGTTGGCAGCAAGCTTTGGAATCATAAGCGAGAATTGTGGATCGACAGGCGAGAGCTTTTCAACTGTTTGACCTTCCAGAATATCAGTAAGTAATCCTCTCTGCGGTGGAGGCTCTGTTGTCTTAAACTGTGCTGGTTCTACAACAACGTATGTTTTTCCTCTCAACTGATCGTACCAATAGCGTGTTTCTGCCAGCGCAGGTTCATAAAAGACCCATACAATCATGTAGACCGAGTACAAAATGAGAAAATTTGCGAGAGTTTTGATGAGAAGCTTTCGAGCATATTTTTTGAACGATATTCCTTCAAAAACCTTTCCAGTCATAGATCTTGGATGACGAGTTTTCATAAGTAGTAGTATAGCACTAGTTGAGCGTGCGGTGACGGGCGTCGTCAACGCCCGTCATCGTTTCATAATTTTTTCATAATCACCCACTAAAATCTCGGGCATGAATTACTGTAGAAGGAAACAATATATTGATAATTTTGGTTATCATATCTACAATAGGGGTGTTGCGAAGGGAAGAATATTTCTTTCTTCTGAGGAAAAACAGACATACATTAGCTACCTTGAGGAATACCTTATACCAAAGCAGCAGCTCTTAGAAAAATGTGTCTCTGAGTGCACAGGCAGGGTAAAACAGGCTCAAAAGATACATAATCTTTCGAGGCTAAAAAATTACTCGAAGCGAATTAGTCTCTCGGTTTACTGTTTAATGCCTAATCATGTTCACCTTATAGTCCATCAGAAAGACTCGCGTGATATTACTGAGTTTATGAGCTCGCTTCATTCGAGGTATGCAAGATACTTCAACAATCAATATAAACGTGTCGGCCCATTGTTTCAGGATCGTTATAGTGCGGTTCCTATTAGAACTATCGAGCATTTAGCCAGGGTTTCAAGGTATGTTCATCGTAATCCAGCTGATTTAGGCTGCAATATTGAGAAATATAAGTGGTCAAGTTTACAGTTATATAAGTCAGGACAAGCGCCTCCGTGGCTTAAGGTGGGGATTGTACAATCAGCTTTTCAGAAATCTAAGTACGGAAGAAGTTACGGAAACTATATGGATTTTGTCAACGATGACGGGCGTTGACGACGCCCGTCACCGCACGCTCACTTCAGCCCAACGCTGTACATGTCGAATAGTAGCCCGCTCTCAGTGTTGAAATTCGCGAGCACGAAGAGCTTTCCGTCCTTGGAAATGGCAAAGAAGTCTTGTGCAAATGGGCCGGAGTACACGGTCCGGCGGTTGCTTCCATCGTAGTCAATAACAGAAAATCTTCCCTTTTCTTTGATAACCAGGTGAGCCGAGTCTGGATACCACCAGAGAGAAGCTTTCGCGCTTTCTAACGATCCAAAATCCGATTTAGATCCAGAGCCTCCGACTCGAAAGAGCTTGAAGTTTTTGTCCTCCTCTTTGTCATACAGGTACACGAATCCCGGTTCAATGTGACGCTCTTCAGGAGTCTGGTTTGTTGAAACCAAAGGGGGAGTAATGACTTGGGGGATTGTTGCGCTCGCTGTGGCGGTGTAAAGAATTTTGCGCTCATCTGGAGAGAATGCGATAATGTCAAACGAGCTTTGAGCAACGCGGGCAAGGGGTTTTTTCAGGGTGGCAAACTCTTTCTTTCTCAAAATAAATCTTTCCTCGTCCCAGGCTTCTGCAATAGTCTTAACAGAGCCAGTCACTTCAAAGGGCTGTAATGTCTGTTTTGTTGTGTCGACCAAATAAATGTGTGAGACAATTGTAGACTCTTCATCGGTGTAAAGGGTCATAAGCATGTGTGCCTCGTCTGGCGAAAACTCAATAGTACTTTGTACGAGCTGTACTCCAGCAGGAAACGCAGACTTGAGTACGAGCAACTTTAAAGGATTAATCCGTGATAATGGATTGCGAACGTTCTCAAAAGCGTATACACCGTCCTTCTCTGGGTTATTTGTTTCTGAAATGATAACGATTCTGTCGCCTGATCCTGAAACAGAGGCTTTGGAGATGCCAAGCGTTGTCACTGGCGCAAGGGATGGATTTTGCGGAAACAGGAGGGCATTGGCTTTAACGACCCATTCGCCCTTAATTTTTAAACGTTTTTTCCAGGGAGTATAGCCGTTTTGCTTAATCTCAACATCGTATTCACCCGGCTCAAGAGGAACGTTTGTATTTGTTGCCCCTTTGAGTTTGCCATTCACAAATACATGGGCTCCGTCCGGGTAAGAAGCGGCAACGAGGATGCCGGTCGGACTGATCTTCTTCTGTGAAAAACTAAAATGATAGCCGCGGGATATCGCAATAAGGATAACCAGAACTATAGCGAAAACAAAAACTAGGACGAGCTTGCGTATTATGAACTGCATGTCTCTATTATACATAATTGTATGGTATGATATAGTCAGAAAAGGTGTATCATATATCTACATTAGTATATCAAAATATGTCAAAAGTATGATGTGGCGACGAAAGGTTGCAATTGATTTAGGAACAGCAAATACGCTTGTATATGTTGCAGGTGTGGGTATTGTTCTGAACGAGCCAACGGTGGTTGCCTATTCAATAGAAAATAAACAAATTCTTGCTGTTGGAGATGATGCCCGCCAGATGTTGGGTCGTACTCCAGGAACAATTATTGCCGCGAGGCCACTTAAGGATGGGGTCATTGCAGATTATTCCATTACAGAGGCAATGGTTTCATATTTTTTAAAAAAATCTATAAAAGGGTTCGCTATGAAAGTCGATTTGATGATTTCTGTTCCAGGAGGTTCAACACAAGTTGAGAAAAGGGCTGTTGTATCGGCGTGCAAGAATGCAGGTGCGACTGATGTGTACTTAATTGAGGAACCTCTGGCTGCAGCGATCGGAGCCCGTATCCCGATTTCGCAGGCTTCTGGGCATATGATTGTCAACGTTGGTGGAGGCACTGCAGAAGTTGCTGTGATCTCAATGGGGCAACTTGTTGAGTATAAAAGCGTGCGTGGCGCTGGTACCAAGCTTGATGAGGCGATTATGCACCATATGCGCAAAGCGTACAACGTTATAATAGGGGAGAGGACAGCAGAGGATGTCAAGATGAAGATAGGAAACGCCTTTTTGGACTCAGCTAAAGACGAGGACACTATTGAGGTTAAGGGTCGTGACTTTCAGACTGGTCTTCCAAAAGTTGTGCATGTAAGCGAAAGAGCTGTTTCTGAGGCTATGCAAAAGCCTTTAAAAACCATTCTTGAAGGTGTCAAAGATGTCCTAGCTCAAACACCACCAGAACTCTCCTCAGATATTGTAGACCGCGGCATTGTTATTTCTGGAGGAACAGGCCAGCTGAAAAATTTGGACGCCTATCTTAGCCATTACACTGGCGTTGCAGCATTTACAGCTGAGGAGCCTCTGTTTTGCGTGATTAGAGGCGCGGGGATGGCTATTGAGAACCTTGACAGTTATAAGGAAGCGATTAGGTGAACTAGTTATAACTAGTTTTAACTAGAAGGCCGGAGTGGGCTCCTATAGTTGTCTGACTTATCAGACCACTCATTTGTAAGTTGTACTATAATTGACCATAGTTCCCGTAGCTCAATGGATAGAGTAGTCGCCTCCTAAGCGACCGATGCAGGTTCGATTCCCGCCGGGAACACCTATAGTAAAACAGTTTTGATGGGATAAAGTGAGCAAATAAGAAAAGTAGAAAATTCCTGAGAAATAACCGGCGATATATAAAATTATTATAAGCCAAAAACAATAGGGCAGGATTTTTCGGCCGTAAACAAGAGTTGTCTCCTTATAACAGCACAAACCATAGTTCACAAAAAATGAACATAAACGACGTATATGGATTATATTAGGGATGACCAGCTTTACCCTATATAAATTATGAAAGAACAACCACCCAGAAGCCTACTTGGTATCCCGATCCCGACGGGGTCAAGGAACGATATCCTAGAGACTATACTAAAAGACGCTTTCCATAGGCACCCCTTTGCCCTTGTTATGTCACTTAATCCAGAAATTTTCATCATCGCTCAAAAGAATGCGCATTTCAGGAGGGTTGTCCAGACAAGTAAATACCTATTAGTCGATGGTTCTGGGGTTGCCATAGCAGCCCGTATCATGGGGATACGAGGCGTGAGAAGGTATGCGGGGGTGGACTTCATGTCAGATGTCCTTAAGGTGGCACAGGATCGTCGCTTAAGGGTTATGCTGATTGGCGGTAGAGGAAATCTAGCAGAAAGAATCGCCGACTGCTATTCTAAAGAATATCCGAGGCTAGAAATTATCGGGCTTACAGGGATTGAAAACATTTTGCAGCCAACAGCTGAAGAGGAGGAGAGAATCTTTTCCATAGTTGCTGATAGAGAGCCGCACATTGTTTTTATTGCTTTTGGTTCTCCAGCCCAGGAGCTGTGGGCATACAAAAATCGAGCTCGATTTGGAAATACCGCTTGTGCAGGAGTTGGAGGAGCCTTTGATTTTTTGGCAGGCGAGACGCCAAGAGCTCCACAATGGATGCGCAGAGCAGGACTGGAGTGGCTATTCCGGCTTGTCCGACAGCCCCGGAGATGGAAAAGGCAATTAAAGCTTGTGCAGTTCATCTGTATGATCATAAAAGCAAGGTTGGGATTCACCTCGAAATCCTGATCGGGATTTCTGTAGAACTCCTGTCATCTAATGCTATGTGTCAACCTTGAACGGGTAATGGCTCTTTTTGCCCAAACCCAAGTTTTGCAAGCTGCCGGGCAAACCATCCTTGCTTTTGTGGCTCAACAACAGGATGAGAGGCGAGTACTGGGGCATGAACGTACTCGGGGATAGGTACAGCAGCAGGAGCATAGACATGCTTTGGAATGGGCGCCGTGACTGGAGCAGCAGAAGGAATTGGCTCAGGGTGTTGCGCGATGGCTCGTTGATCAAGCGCAGCTGTCTCTTTCTTGAGTCCAACCACGATCGCTGCGTTCTCGACCATAGTTGGCGAAATAGCTTGTCCGGACTTAACCAATTGAGATAATCTCTCAAGAGGGGCAACATTTAATCTCATTGCTTGGGCCTGTTCAAGATATTGTGTAAGAAGCGCTGGAGCTGTTGCGATACGCCCCTGAATCTCGCGTTGTCTGGTATCTCCTATTTCAGGCTCCGGCTGCTTACCTTGCTGTGCTGCTAGGAAAGTATCAAGGCGTTGATCTGCTTCACGAACACTAGGGACTGGCACTGCAGATGCTCGCAATCGTCCATCTTCTGCTTCTTCCACATGTAGCCCTGGCTGCCCCAAAATAGAACGAGTGTTTGCCTGGGCCTGCGCAACCAAATCAGCACGTTCTCTGCCTACTGCAACAGCATTGGGACCTACAGCAGCTGGGGCGCTCTGATCACCTAAAGCAAACGGAGCTGAGGGAGTTTTACCAACATGACCATCTTGGGGTTCTGCGTCATCCATATAACTTAAGCCTAACATAGTGATATTTGATTTGTCAATTGTATATATATCTGGGAAAATAATTCCATGATCATGCAAAAGCGGCTGGGACAAGCCATCCTAAAAACGATGCAATATTTCTCACTTTTCGATTACATTCCTACTCAAGATGAGATATATACGTATGTTTCCTTCAAGTGCACGAAGCAAGACATTACTGCTAAACTAAGCGATATAAGTTATCAGAAAAGACCCATCAATAATACGGGGGGGGGCATAGACACCAGACACAGGAATGCGAAAGTTCGCATCTCTCAAGCTAAAATTTCATCAATCAAATTATTTATATTTCTCCTAAGTCTATGTCCCTGGATAAAACTTGTTGGGCTCTCAGGCTCATGCTCAATGCTTAATGCAAAAGAAGGAGATGATATTGACATCTTCATCATCAGTGCCCCTGGAGGCATCTGGCTTAGCCGCGCCACAGCAATACTTATTGCAAAATCGCTAAAGAAACATAGAGGACGAAAGTCGCGGTTTATCCGAAATAAAATTTGTCTTAACCTTTTTTTTGATGAAGGAAATTTGACGGTGCCAGAGGAGAAGAGAAATTTATATGTTGCCCATGAGGTTGTTCAAATGCGACCTTTATATATGCGAGGGGGGGTATATGATCGTTACCTTTTTGCAAATAAGTGGGTGAGGCACTACTTTCCAAATCTTGCCATTTCACATGTTGATCTTGCAGTCGAAGGTCCAACACTTATAACCCGTATTCTTGAGGCTATAACTCGTGTGGTTCAACTGCGCTTAATGTCCAGGATAAGCAAAGAGCGTGTCTCAAACGAGCAGCTTTGGTTCTTCCCTCGGGATTACCAGAAGAAAATTGAGAAACACATCGCTATTTGAGAGGTGTCCACGTGCTTTCTACAGACCTTTCCTTGTCGAAGCAGATAAATCGAGCTTCAGAGCAGGCTGATGGTATAGTCCCAAAGTGTGTCGTCTTTGCTGAGTTTGTATCAATATTGTTAATTTTTCCAGCACATCTAGCCTGAATAGTACATGTAAGCGGTACAGCCGTAAGACATGAGATCAAATGATCTTCTTTTACCTGAATCTGCTCGATTCCACCTTGGCACAGTTCCTGGGCTTGTATTGATTGCTGAGTGGGTTGTTGCAGGACAGTTGAAACATATGCAAGGGATGCTGTAATGAACATGATCATGCCCAGTACCAATACTTGTTGCAATGCGGGGAGGGGTATACGCCAAGTTTTATAATAATCAATCTTCGAGCCTTGTGCCCGCTTGAATTCAACAAGATCTTCTGCAAACGCAAAAACCTCACCAGTGGAAGTAGAGTGAAGAAGAGTTATATGTTGTGGGATGGAATCACTTTGAAGCCGTACAAAAACACTGCCATCTCGAGGAGAGATTTTCTCTGTACCAGAGATAGAATCTGTCTCCTTCATCATCGCAAGACGCTCAGCATCATTAAGTGTGATACGATTAATCACGTTCGGCTCCAAAAGGGTAGCACCACAGTTATTGCAATGATCAACGTGGACATTACCGAGCTGAACCTGTGTGAGTATATTGTGACAATTTGGGCAATGCATATGAGAAGTATAATATAGAAGGATAGAAGTATGGAAGCTTGGAAGTATAGAGGCATAGAAGGATGGGGTAGGTTTGGTGACTTAGTTCACCTAGTTAAAACTAGTTCAACTAGTTATAACTAGTTCTAACTAACTGTTATAATTGCGCATATGAGAAAGTGGGACGTTGAAGATGCCGGAGATGTGCATGCGATTATGGTTGACATTGTAAAGCAATTGAACATGCGATATATAGATGTCGAACGTGTATTTTGTGTGCGCAGCAGGGGCAGTTCAGCGAGGGCGTACGCACGAATTTGGGGGTTATCTCGCATCTTCCAATTTGCAGCAGGCTATCCGGCAACGTATGTGATCGAGGTGCTTGCTCAGCATTTCGACAAGCTTGCCAGTGATCGTAAGAAGAAAGTAATTATTCATGAGCTGCTCCATATCCCGAAAACCTTCTCTGGCGCACTTAAATCACATAAGTCCGGCTCATATCGAGTGGATCACCATGAGGTTGAGCGGATGTATAAGAGAATGGAGAAGTAGGAGCCATCTAAATCTGGATTTTTAGCTGACCTCGCGTTTCTGTTTTTTGAGGACTTTTT
>MFZT01000038.1:3731-11165 GCA_001789515.1 Candidatus Roizmanbacteria bacterium RIFCSPHIGHO2_02_FULL_43_11 | reverse complement strand
GAGCCATCTAAATCTGGATTTTTAGCTGACCTCGCGTTTCTGTTTTTTGAGGACTTTTTGAAACGGTGGGCGGAGGTGGTGGGATTTGAACCCACGTGAGCCTCTCAGCTCGCAGGTTTAGCAAACCTGTGCAATGGACCGCTATGCGACACCTCCTTAAACTGTCTTTGGGATAATAGAAAGCGGGCTTTTTCATTATACTATAGATAACTGTGCGCTTGCCCAGAGACAAGGGTGTTTTAGAGGTGATTGATCTAAAAGTCATCAAACCGAATTTTTTCTGCCATACGTTCAGCCATCATTTCGTGGCCTTGGATTGAGGGATGGATATTGTCAGATGGATTGATTAACTCACGTCTGCCCTCTTCACGTCCGTCAACCAATGAAGGTGTATAGGCATCAATGATAGGGACATGAAGAGCTTCTGAAAGCCCTAAAACATTCTTCAGCTGCTCAATGATTTTCCCTGTTTGGCTCCATGCTGTTTGAGGGTCCCACAGCACCCCATTTGGCCCCAGCCCAAATCCGCTCCGGATAGGAGCAGTTTCAGCAAGCATGTATACGTTCGGAGTGATTTTTTGTGCTTCCTGAACCAGTCGTGTGTATTGAAGCCAATGTAGGTTTCGATCGTGAGGATCAAAAGGATTGTAAGCAAAGGAACCGACTACGATGACATCGGGTTTTACAGAATCAATCGATTTGAAATTCCTATCTTTGTACCGAAGTGGTTCATGAAATTGCTCAAGGCCTTGAGTAACATTTCGTGCGCCTTCGCCGTAGTTATAAATAACAAACTGCACGTTGGGATATTTCCTTGTGAGTGCATCTCTTAAATAATCTCCCTCCTCGCCCATTGTGTCAACCATTGAGTCACCTACAAGCGCAATGGTATATACAGACTTTTGTAGCGCAATGCCAGGAGTTGGAGTTGCAAGAACAGCGTGGTCCGTTATTTGTGATTCATCCTGCGTCCCCAAAACAACTGATTGGTCAACAGTCTTTTTGCCAGGCTGTAAATTGCTCTCAGATTTCTGCCTATTGGCATCTACGAACACCATTGAGCCAAAACGCAATTGCTTCATGGCTATAGACGAAAGCTTTTCCTGTTGTACAACCTGGTATTGGAAGCCAATGTGGATAAGTGCAAGAAAAACAAGGATGATTGCCTGTCCTATCAGGAGAGACATGTGATTTTTTACGGTGTAGTCAGTGATATTAGCCCGCAGCCTGTGCAGAGGTGTTGATGTGCCTGCTCCAGGGAGTTTGTGTGTGCTATACGTAAACCGTTGCATATGTTCAGTATAATATAGAAGAATAGAGGTATGGAAGGATAGAAGTGTAGAGTGTGGAGGCACAAAGCGAGTTATCCACATTTTGCCCTAGTTCCAACCAGTTCAACCAGTTCAACCAGTTCACCTAGTTATAACCAGTTCAACCAGTTCACCTAGTTATAACCAGTTCACCTAGTTATAACTAAAACCCAGCCGGAGTGGCGGAATGGTAGACGCGCACGTTTCAGGGACGTGTAGAGGCAACTCTGTGGAGGTTCAAATCCTCTCTCCGGCACAAAAGCAAAGTAGAGCACAAAAAGAACCATAATGGAGGCCAAAGCAGAAATGAAATATGCGTGAGACACAAGAACGGGAAATACTTCAGAGGTTGGCTGAGCTATCCAGGCTTGGGCCCGAGCAGGGATCTATGCATGCGCTGGTCGCAACGCGGTCGGATGCCTTAGGGCGACCCGCAACAGAATCAGAACGGACTTACGAGTTAGTCCTAAATGTTTTGCATGATTCTCTCTATGGCTACAAACTTGACTCAGAGAGACAGAATGCGGGCTGGATAGGTTTTACAAGAGGAGATGCTCAAACCGTACAAACCGCATGGGAAAGACTTGAAAACGCTGAGTACACAGCAATAAACAACACAACAGAGGTCCCCTTGGAGGATCGAAATATCATGTATCACTGCTACAAAGTCTGTGTTGCACTTCCCCCTAATCAAATAGCCCCATCCTTGCGCTTGCTAGCTTATACCCTTGGAGATGCTCCTCTTGTGGGCAAGGTAGCAAAGGTCAGTAATCTTTCTGATGCGAATTTACCTCAGGTTGTGCTCTATATTAAAGGTTCTTCTATCAGCGAGGTTCTTGATTTTGTAATTGCACTTTCACATGTTACAAGGCATATACTTGGAGAGTCAGGAAGAAAAATCGCAGATGCAAAAAATATTGATCCTGGATCTGGTGTTTTCCTTACACAAGGTACCTATCGAGCAAAGCAAATTGCCAGGAGAAAAGGAACGTTACCGGTCTATTATGGAGAAGATGGAGCTTTGTTTGCAGCAAATGAATCAAGATATGCTCAGTATCTTGCACGAAGAGAAAATCAAAGGATGATTGAAGAATCATGGTTCAATTACACTGGTATAACAGCAAGTGAGAAACTCATTGCACTTCAACAGGATGCATTTGCACTTGCGCCAGGGGTACAGCCCTCTGGTGTGCGATACCAAGAAGTAGTGATTAATGACCCTGAAAGTCCATATTATCCTCCCAAAGCACTAATGGTTCCCAAACTTTTGGAACAGGCAGATCAGCGTCTGAACAGACTTACAGGGGCGGAATCATTCAATTCTGATTACGATTATGCCCTGCGTACGGCAGCAGTGGCCTATACGATTTTTATCATGATCCACCCATTCCTTGACGGAAATGGGCAGGCTTGTATGAACCTTATCTCATCGCTTTTGTATGATGGTGGTCATCGCCGAATTTACTTTAGGGCGTTTATGGGAGCTCATGTTATTAAGGCAAAAGCGCTTGGGCTTACTCACACAATAGAAATGCCAGAGATTCCAATCAGGGAACGTGATACTGCAGTGTTGGATCGAGCAGGTAAGCGCCTTGAGAAAACGGTCGAAACAAAAGGAGCGAAAGTTGCACAGAGACTTATCGAGGCGGTTTTAGCTGATTCAGGTTGGGTGGATATTACATATTATGTTCAGACAGGCGACTTTCAATCAGCACAAGGTTTTGCTTGGTCACTGGTAACTCGGGCTCACGAAGTGTACAATCAACTTCTGAAAACCCTTTCAGATCGGCCGACAGGAGATGTTGCTCAAAGTTTCGCTGACCTTAAAATTGTGCAAGAAAAAGGGATGGCGATGGGGGATATAGAAGTATAGAGGGATAGAGGGATGGTGGGTGTAGTGTGGAGGTTATACTGATTTCTAGTTCACCTAGTTCACCTAGTTCACCTAGTTCACCTAGTTCACCTAGTTCACCTAGTTCACCTAGTTCACATAAATTATAACTAAATGAAACTATTTATTGGTCTCGGTAACCCCGGCACGGAATATTCACGGACACGCCATAATGTGGGGTTCATGTTTATAGACTTTTTGGCCACTCATTACAGTGCCAAGCCATTTCAATACAATAAAAAACTCCTTTCGCAGACAACAGAAACTGTCATTAATGATCACAAAATTATTCTTGCGAAGCCTCAAACGTACATGAACGAATCCGGTCGTGCAGTTTTCGTACTCATAAACTTTTATAAGATAAAACAGGAGGATATCATCGTTTTTCATGATGATCTTGATATTAAGCTCGGCACCTTCAAGATTCAAAAAGGGAAAGGACCCCGTGTGCATAATGGCATTCAGTCAATTGAAAAGGCACTGACATCAACAAATTTTTGGCGCGGGCGTATTGGTATAGAGCATAGGGACGGCCCAGAGAAAATAAGTGGAAAAGAGTATGTCTTGCAAATGCTCTCAGATGAAGAAAGGGCACGGCTTGATTTTGAACGGTATATCAGTGAAATAGAAGTATTATTTCAAAAATGAATATGGAGTGGTGCTCATGATAAAAAGGGTGCTTCTATGCTCTGATCCATATACATCATGCCGCTGTAGGGCAGAGGAGCTGTTATGCGTATCCACAATATAACCCCCGGTTGGAGAAAATGAGTGTAGTGCTTCAGAATAGATAACATCCTCAAGGTATGACGTGTAGTTCAGAATTCGTGCGCAAACTAAGAATTCCAGCTTAATGTCTAACTTGTATGTGCAATAGTATTGTGCAATACGTTTTTCAAGTTCTTTTAATAGGGCTACGTACTGTTTTATTACATCAACAGGTATAGATCGGGTATAAAATTGAGACTCACCAATGATCATATGTGTGATGATGTAGGCGCGTTGATGGAGAAACTCATATGATGGATGTTTTGTAAACTTAAGTGCTCCCATTCCCAACGCTCTGACATCAAAAAGCCCGTTGGTCTCTTTCATGAATACGAAGTAGTTATAGAGAACATTAATACTTGATGTTGAAAAGGCATACAGTGCTGGTAGATCATGTAGAAGGGATTGGCAGAGTGTGTTTAATTCGTGATCAGAGTATAGTTCGTAAACACAATCACGATAGTCTTTGTTGAAAATCGTAGAGGCTATTCTTGTAGCAGATAGGATCTGCGATATCCGAAACAAGTTGGGGTATTTTCCCAAAAAGGGGTTTTGTACACGTTCAAGATGTTTATGCGGAACTGTCTGCCTGCTGTTGATTGTGTTCAGATACTTTTTGAAAGACGAGGCACTACGATAATTTTGCGAAATTTTCTCATGATCAAGCATTTTCCTATAAGTACGATCTCCTGTCCAGAGATACATTCTTGTTAGGAAATGAAAATATTTATCTCCAAGTAAATCTTTATGTTCATGGAAATATGTGGAAATTTGTTGAGCTTTTTGATGAAGTGTCGATGTGTTGGCAGTATAGGTAGATGGAAACAGGACCGATGGTAGTTTTTGCAGGAATAGCATCATTTGATCCATCGCGCCAGGCCCCGCAAGACCAGGATTTGGGTTGGCCTCAAGAATATATGGATCGTGAGTCTCTTGGGATATGAGGATATCTACGCCACATACTTCTTTCTGGACAACATTGCTGGCGGTTTGCGCCATCTTTATGAGATGTGGAATTGCTTGAAGGTCGACAGCTTTCACACGTGCTCCTTGGCTTAGATTATTTAAGTGTGTATTATCGTCCGATCTTATACGTTCATATGCGGCCTTTACTTCATGATTAAGAGTGAGAAGGCGATAATCAGACTTATTCGGGATAAATTCCTGAAAAATATACTGAATTGAGTCACGACTTCCTGCTAAGACATGAGGAATTTCTCTCCATGTGTGAACCAAATAATTGTCCTCACCTTTGGCTCCGGAAACGGACTTCATGATAAAAGGATAAGGAAAGCAATTTTCAATATATTTTTGAACAAAAGCTTCTTGTAATCGCTTTCTGTGAAAAAAAACAGTATGTGGTATGCGCATATCTGCATACACAAAAGCAAGCATCTGAAAAAGTTTCCCACTTGAGACCCGTGAAATGTTTGAGGAATTTACAAAGGGAATAGCCTGCCTTTCGCAATATAAAGCTAATGTACTTGCAAGGTAAAACTGGTCAACAGAAGATTTAAAGTAGATAGCGTGACAATCGAGTGGGTTATCGCGAAAAAATACAAGCTGCTTCTCCAGACATATATCAAAGGAAAACTCGTCATAAGTACACGGGATAACGTGTACTTCGGATTTGTGTTGCCTCTGAAAATCGTGAATACTATCAAAAAGCACACTGGGGCTATTTTGAATAACAAGTACGCTCTTCATTTCTTGCTCGGATCAATTAAAAAGCCCTTAAGTGCACGCTGGCCAAGAATCATCGGGAACTCAAGCTGACTTCGGTCCCGGATGTTCGCTTCAATAGAAAACATACGATCGTCAATTTTGCACTGAAGCTCAACGGCAATGCGCAAGGTAATGCCAGTACTGCTCGTAATAATGTGTGTATTTACAATGCCGACATCGGTATTTTCTGCAATAGCAGCTTTCAGACGCTCCTCAGCTTCAAGAGCCTCCTTCTTTGATGTTAATATGTCTGGAATATCAAGCTTTTTATAGAGATTAACTGCATCCTTATAACCAAGCTGTCTTGCAATGGACGTATCAATAGAGGAGTACCCCGCACCTGTATCAACCTTAGCTTTAAGTACAATTCCATCACGTCCGTGGGTGTAATAAACTTTAACAGGCTGGATGAGAGATATGATTTTTTTCCCGGCAATTGCTTCAATCTCCTCTTCAATTTCACCTCCAAACAAATCCTTGCCAAGTCGAATTGCATGAGCATCAGAGCGGACGGGAATTTTTTGTACCTGCTCAAGCCTCCACTTCAGGCCATCCTGGTTTGCCACTTGAATACGCAGGCCAGGACGAGCATTCAGCTCAACCACAAGGGGCCCTAAATCACGGTCAATTAAAAAGTCGACAGCACAGTATCCCAGACCTGAAACTTCTGCTGCAGTTACAGCATACTGAAGAATCCTCTCCCAGAAGGGGATTTTGAAACCCGCATATCGCACGTTCGTGCTCGAAACGTATTCAATAAGGTGCATCTCACCCCGTCTGTCCTCCTGTAGAGAGTGGGTGGTCACACCTGTTGCAATATCAATTCCACTTGCAACAGCCCCCCTGGACGCATTAGCTCGACCTTCAGACTCCTTTGTCGGCCAGCGTACCATGGCCATCACAGGGATGCGTCTAAATACCAAAACTCTTACGTCCGGTGCTCCCTTGTATGTATATGACCTAAATTTATGATGTGATTTCACACGTTCCTCTATCAACACGTGATCAGGGCTGTAGTTATGTGAAAATTGTCCCTCCAAAATACGAAGCATATGATTCTGGAGCGCTGATAGGCCCATTTTCCTGCCACCTGTACATATAAAATTATCCTGCTTGTCTTTGTTGTACACAATTTCAATACCACCACCCTCAACACCGAATACGGGCTTGATGACAAAACTTTTCGGCAAGGTTTCAAAATCAAACTTATCCAACTGCCGTGGCGATTTGATAACAGCTAGAATTTTTGTTGTCGGCACCTCTGCTTTATCTAAAACCTCTTTTGTCAGAATTTTATCATCAGCAATAGCTTGAGCGTTACGGGGATTATACATCCGGATATAATGCAGATTTCGCTCATTGATACCAAGAATGCTGCTTCTATTTTTGATGGTGTTCGCTATCATGAAGGTCTTTTATATTAATATCTTTAAATCTGAAGTACTCTGTGAATCTAAGACTTGTCCACCGGCCGATCAGAAAATTTACCAACAGTAATCCACCAATAATCTCCGGATACGTAAGGATAGCTTCCTGCAGAGGTCGAATGGAAATGAAAAAGTAAATACCAAAGGCAAGACCAAGCGTATTAATCATGTAGCGGATGGTTTTAGGAGCGGATTTGCGAATATATGTTTTTATGAAAATATCAAGAGCAAAAATCATAATAATGAAGGCAAGTGGCGCATGTTGATTAAACAATGGAATGTTCATCTGGACCATCACAATAATCCCTGCAAG
>MFZT01000038.1:0-3707 GCA_001789515.1 Candidatus Roizmanbacteria bacterium RIFCSPHIGHO2_02_FULL_43_11 | reverse complement strand
GATAATACTCATTTTGGCAAGATAATGCAGGCGGATATCCTTTGAGAGGATATGTAATGGAAAGCCAACCAGCAAGATTGCAGACATAAATATCAATGCCTGCGCAAACCCTCCTAAAACATCTGTTCCCGTTGCCGTTTTACTGAGCTCAAAGAACGCGAACGTGAGCAAAACAGTTGTATAGATACTTAAACTTTTCCAGCCAACGATATAGCGAAAAAATGTAACAAGTGTTGCAACAAATGGCACCAGAAGTATTGAAAGCATTGTGTACTCAGGTATACCTTTGTGTATGAGTGTGCTGATTAGTGGCTCTAACATGGTTGTAATTAGTTGTAATTAGTTATAACTAGGTGAACTGGTTGAACTAGAGATCAGAATAACTTCCACACTACGCTTCTATCCCTCAGTCCTTCTATCCTTCTATATTATATACTCTCTCTATGGATTCTATTAAAAACATTTTGAAAAGCTTCAACCCCACAGAAGATAAGTATATCTCGCGCGAATTTCAGGCTTTTGGTGTGCACCTTGCAGAGACACTTGGTGATATGCGCCATAAAAGTTTGTATATTAAGCTTGCACGGGACATCCCTCGACCGGTTCTTGAGGAAGCATTGCGGTTTGTTGCAGATGCCCAGGCGAAGAAGAAGGGAGCACTATTTATGTGGAAGCTGAAAGAGATGGGGGGATTTGCGGGGAAGAGGTAGGAGATAGAGTGATAGGGGGATAGAAGGATTGATGGCGTAGTATGGAAGTTATACTTATTTCTAGTTCACCTAGTTCACCCAGTTATAACTAATTGTTGAACGCACACCCTTGGCCTTTGTTCAGATTAGAGATGATGACAGAAAGGTCGAGTGTATTCACCACACCATCACAATTAATATCTTCAGCTGCGCATTTGTCTGGAGCAGAAATGTCAGCAAGTTTATTAATGACCTTCGAAGCGTCATCTGCATTGACACAATCATTGCCTGAAATGTCTGATGCGCTGAATTCTGTTTTTGCTGTGCCAGTTACATCATCAGAAGTTACTTTGAGGTCATAATAAACGTTTTGCGGGTCACTGACATTCAACTCTTGATTAAATCCCTGGCTGTCGTTTTGATCAGCAAGTTGCACAGCCACACGCAAAGTGAAAAATCGGACGTTGGGAGTAACGTTGCCGAGGTCAAACTCAACAACGCCTCGAGTTTGTGATCTGATATCAGTATCAATTGCGTCATCAACACAGTTTTCACCATTGGCACAAGCTTTTGTGAAGACCTTTACAATTGAAACAGATGCTGAATTATAGATTGACAGTGTTGCGGTATAGGTATCGCGCGATGCTGGCGGCGTTGTGCCTGTTGTTGGGGAGGGAATCGGCACAATTTCGCACGTGATTACTTCTTTAACTTTACTCTCAGTTTCGTCGCTAAAAGGATAGTCAGTAATTTTCAAGCGGCATGTGCGAATCTTGCCTGCTGGAATATCTGTTGCAGATGCCTCCGAGAAAAAGTTTTTTACGTCAATAGTATCTGTAACAAAGTCATTTTTTGTGCAGGTGTTTCTGTTTGAGGCAAGATCGCCGTGGCAACGCACGATCTCCCAGAGGGAAGATTTAGTCGCGTCAGTATTATTTACATAGTCCAGACGCAGAATACCGCTGCTCTTATTAAAAAAGCCTGAACATGGGTTTCCCGTACGAGTAAGTGATGCAGAACCATCAGTTACAATGGTACATCCAGCTGGGCTGTCTTTATATCCAAGTCTCAATGTTTTTTTTGCAGTATCAGGTAGACTGATACTGATATTCAATGTAGTATCATTATTAACGGTAAGTAGGCAGCTTGGCAAACTTCCTTTTTCAATCTTGCCTACACAAACAGTACCGTTGAAGGTAATGAGAACACCGGAATTGTCCTTGCGTGCTTGTGGAGTATCAAAGTTGCGCCAGAATCCATAGGGGAGTTGTACGATGCGCTTGCCACCAGGGATATTTTCAAATGTGTCAGTGAGCGTCTCGGTAAACGGTTGTGTTGCTGGTTTCTTCATCGTATGTGTCACTTTCTTGTTGACTCCAGTGCCACAGTCTTTAGACTCACCTTTGTAGGTTCCTGTATATGCTGCTTCATCAAGGTCACACGTCTGCGTGTTATAGGCGAACCCGTCAAATGCTCCTGTAAACGAGGTGTTTTGGAATGTGACATTCACGGTAAGTTTTCCGGGTTCGCTTGGTTCAGGGCAGGTGGCAGTAAAAATAAGAGGATTCACAATGGTATCATAGCGAAGATCAATATCTTGCAACGTGAGGAGTGTTTTACGTTTATTTGTGTCACTTTCAGGTTCATTTGGCTTCTCGAGTTCACTCCACCCGGAAATGTTGCTTGGGTTAGCCAGAGCATTCTGAATAACACCCGCTGGAGCGTGGTTGGCAAGTTGTGGGCAAGCTTTTGGCTCAAACACGGGAGTTGGCCCAGAAGTGGGAGGTTCCAGACCAAAAACAACTGAAATGTCAGACAAAGTGCCTAAAAGCAACTGAGGCTTTGGATCAAAATTACCTGAAGTCACTATGTTGAACACGATTCCTGTAATATCCTCCCGATTCGGCTTCTCCTTAAGGTCATTCAGACTTGAATACATGAACACTTTATAGTCTCGCTTGCCACCCGTGCATTTGTAGAGCTCTCTGTTGGAAAGTATTCTCTCCTGGACTGAAGAACCAAGGGCGATATCATCGCCGGTTTTTCTTTTTAAAGCAGCCTGAATAGTAAAATTACCGGAAGATGGTATACGGACGTGATCTTTAAAGCACAGTGAGACAGTGATTTGTTTCTGTGATGTGCCTGATCGTCTGGTAATTGGTGAAAATGCAATTTCAACATCGGGATTTCCTGAGTTTGGTGCAACCGAGGCCGAAGACTGTGCCTCAGTTGTGAGTGTTGTTCTCTCAAATGTTACCAATGAGCCAATGACAAGGCCCAATGTCATCAACATAACAGTAAACACCGTAATAGTAGTGGCGATTTCACCTTTCTGGCTCATAAGATCGGGTGATATCTATAAGTGTACCACGAGTATCGGTCAAAATATTTTGCTTCCTGCTCCACACAAATGTTTCTGACGGCACAAAAGCTAACTCTGTACTTTTGACTGACTGTAGCGCGGTAATAGTAAAAGAAAAATACAAACCTTTGATTCTTACGGTCTGCAGCCTCCTGATTTTCTCAAGTGACAAAGCTGAGGAAAATATAACGCGGCCGTCTAGTTGTCTGCTTTGCAATACAGTGTCAAAAAGTTCTCCATTTTTTATTTTCTCCACGCGAAAAACCTTAGGATCATAGGTAATGGCACTATCAATGACCTCGGGGGAGTCTCCATCATATGTCACTGAAACAGTTTGTGTTTCACCAACACGCAAAGCTTGTTTTTCGGTGGAAAGAGTCAGGGTGTTTTGTGACTTTGGCGCTTCAGTAGGGACGGTTTCAAGTGGCACTCCTGAGCGTAATGAAACCTGAGAAGTGAATTTTGGCGAGAAAATAACGCCAACAAGAACGCTCAAACAAAAAAGAATGAGAATCTGAATGCTCAGGAAAAACTTTAACTGGGGGGAAAGTGACCGAAAATCCTGCAAATCAAGAGTTAATGTGCTCGCAAAACGCGTCATATTATCTTCATTATAGAGCGGGGTGTGGAGGGATGTCAAAGATAGAAGGATAGAG
>MFZT01000037.1:14653-19562 GCA_001789515.1 Candidatus Roizmanbacteria bacterium RIFCSPHIGHO2_02_FULL_43_11 | reverse complement strand
AGGTCAACTCATTGCAGCACGATCACACAAAAACAGTTAGATGGCCGGCAGCATCGCGTGCCCATCTGCCGGCCATCTAACTGTTTTTGTGTGATCGTGCTGCAATGAGTTGACCTGACTCCAGGTCTTTAACAACAACGTCTACAATTCCCCCTGGCTCAGCAGAAAGGCTCCTCAATAAAACCAACATTTGATTATCCAATAAAGCTAAGGGCCATCCCCCTTTCTTCTTTGATAACACAAGAGCCTGCGACTTGTATCCAATCAGACTTCTCTGAAAAGCCGTATACTTTTTTTCTGAAAGTTCTCTTAATAGTGCCACACGCTCTTTCTTTTTTTCAGGACTTGGCTCATAAAGTCGTTTTGCCATAAAATAAGCACCTGTTTGCAGACGTTTGGAAAATGGAAATACGTGAAACTTGCTTATAGGTGATTCCTTCAGAAATTCATACGTTTCCTGAAAGTCTGCATCCTCTTCTTCCAGAAAACCAACAATAATGTCTGTTGAAAAAAAGGCTTTCGGATGAATGCTATGCATCTTCCTGACCCTCTCAAGCATATCTTCACGCGTGTGTACACGGCGCATGAGTTGAAGAATTTTATTTGACCCAGATTGCAGAGGAATATGGAAAAAGTGGACAAGTCGTTTTTGGGAATCCGGCTCTTGATAAAAATCAAGAAATTCATTGGTGATACTCCATGGATGAACTGAGCCGAAACTTATCCGTGATACCTGTGTCTGTGCAAAAATAGTACGCAGAAGGGAGATCAGGTCCTCGCCAGTTTCTTTTCCAAATGCCTCTGTATTAATCGCTGTCAAAATCACTTCTTGCAAACCTGATTGTTCATGGATGATTTTAATAATTTCCTTGATATTGCGTGATTTTGGCACGCCGCGAAGGTATGGAACTATGCAAAAGGTGCAAAAACGATGGCAGCCGTCCTGGATTTTTATGACAGCGCGGTTTGAGGATAAAAATGCATCAGTCGGCGGTTCAATAAAGGCATGGTCCTTTGGTTTAGTCTTTGGCACAAATTTTTTTAACGCTAACTCCACAAGAAACTCTTTGTTCGCATTATCCACGAACATATCAGCAGGCAAATCTGTATAGAGCCCGTTCTTAAGCCAGTATGTTGCAGAACAGCCTGTCACAATAATCTTTGTGTTCGGATGTTTACGGCGGGTCTGGTATATGAGTTGCCTTGCAGAGCGTTCAGCATTGTGGGTAATCGAGCATGTGTTAATAATGAACATGTCTGGAGCGTCCCCATCATACGTTATGCCCCTCTTTTGCATGTGACGCTCAATTTCTTCTCTTTCCGCATGATTTACTCTACACCCAAAACTGTGTGTCGCAAAGGTTTTGATTGCCATGACAGGATTAATTATACAGATAGGTAAAGAACTTTGAGGCCAAAAATGCGCTATGTGATTTCATAATTTTTTCATTATTGCATAATAATATATCAGGGCCATGAGAATTCTGGTTATCGAAGACGAGAAAGATGTTGCTGAATCTATTCAGGATATGCTTTGTGATACGTATGTCGTTGATCTCGCTTTTAGCGGAGAAGACGGCCTGTTTCAGGTGCAGGTCACTGATTACGACCTTATACTCTTGGACTATGTTTTACCCGACATTGACGGCGCGCAGGTATGTCAATCCATTCGAGACGCAGGAATTGTCACACCCATCCTTTTTTTGACCGGGAAGTATATGATTCGAGACAAAATTACTGCCCTTGACAGTGGCGCTGATGATTATCTCACAAAGCCTTTCAGCAGCAAGGAGCTCTTAGCACGAATTCGGGCCCTTTTAAGGCGAACACAAAGTTATTGGCATAACACTTTGGCGATGGATGATCTGCGTGTAGACACCCAGAAAAGAGTTGTCACACGCGGAGACAGACGGATTAATCTGCGCCGCAAAGGCTTTGACTTGCTTGAATATCTCATTCGCAACCAGAATCGCGTTGTCACACGCAATATGATCCTTGAGCATGTCTGGGAATATGGCATCGACGAACTAAGCAACACTGTTGACGTGCACATTAAATATCTGCGCGAAAAAATCGACAGACCATTTGGCAGCAAGTTCATTAAAACCATTCACGGGATGGGCTATACCATGACAAACGACATCGATACGTAGTTAATCATTACTCATTTTTGAAAGGAGGTGATGGAGATGAGTCAGACACTGAAGAATATTTTGACGAGCAAGAGAGCACGAGGAAGAGGCGCTGTTAAGATGGCGTTGATGAGGGAGGGGAAAGCATGTAACCCATGGTGTTCGTGAGCAATACTCCCCCAAATGGGGGAGTCATGAGAGTATTAAATATTAAAATGGATCAACTCGAGCCCAGGAAGGTAAGTATTTATCAAAAGCTTCTTATTTGTACTCTTATACTTTGCTATAGCAGCCTCTCAATTATCACGTTTGATATTTTAGGAAAGATCACTCAACAAAAAAGTGATCCATTAAGATTTGACACTTTTCTTCTTGTATTGATTATTTCAGGGTTATTCACTCTGTACTTTTATTTACTAAAGAGTAAGCAATCAAAAATTAGCGCTCATTTGTTTATATTTACCTTACTTCTTGTTGGGATGATTAATTCACTTAAATGGGGTGTCGACGTGCCCATTGCATATCTTATCTATACATTAACAATTGTCCTTGCGGGAATCATCATAGGGTCAGTCTATAGTTTTCTAGTTACGATAATTATTGCATTATTCTTGATTATACTTTCTCATTTACAGGGTATTAAATTGCTTCATTATGATGGATATTGGCTCTCTTCTCCTCCATCAATAGTTGATGGAATTACTGCAACTATCATATTTTCCATCATATCCCTTGTCTCATGGCTCTCAAACCGCGAAATTGAATCTTCGCTGCGCAGAGCAGAGACATCTGAAAAAGCTCTTTTGCAGGAGCGAGATCAGCTGGAGGTCCGAGTGAAACAGCGCACAGAGGAACTTCAAAAAGCACAGCTTGAGAAGATGTTGCACCTCTACCGCTTTGCTGATTTCGGGAGGCTTGCCGCAGGCCTCATCCATGATATTGTCAATCCTTTAACTGTAGTTTCACTTAATCTCGAACAGCTTCATTCAAAGGCTTCAGAGAAGCTGAGGAAAGCCGATACTAAGGCTCTGCAGAGAGCTATTACCCGTGCGACTGATGGTACAAAAAGTATTGAAGATTATGTCGAGGCTGCACGTAGACAGATCCAGCAGCAGGATATCATTACACAATTTGATGTCGGACAGGAGATTAAGCACGTTTTAAAGATTTTTTCGTATCGTTGCCGCAAGGAAAAGGTCGCAATTCAATTAATGTGTAAATCTCACACGACTCTGACAGGTAATCCGATTAAACTAAGTCAGTGTTTGAGCAATCTTATTGCCAATGCACTTGACGCTCATCAGTTGACCAGCAAGAAGTCAAAATATATAAAGATCATTGTTTCAGAAGTTGAGCATGTGTGCATCCTCCACATTAAGGATAATGCTCATGGCATACCACACAGCCTTTTAAAAGACATTTTTAAACCTTTTTACACAACAAAGGACGCACGTCACGGGACAGGAATAGGGCTTGCAATCACGAAGGATATTATTGAGAAAACTTTCAAAGGCAGTATAAATGTCTCCAGTGAGGAGAAGAGGTGGACTACATTTACACTCAAAATACCAAACATGAAGAAGCACGTATAAGCGGACACCATACCATAGCTACTTTTTCTTAAGAATCTTTTTGATTTCCAGGAGTTCATGTTCAATAATTTGCAGCTTGATTTGCAGATCTATGTCATCAGTTGTTGCATCAGTGTCAAAATATGCCAGAGGTTTATTTACCATTTTGCTTATTTTTCGCAAGGTTTCAAAACTCGCAGTTGCGCGGCCGACTTCGTAGGCACTTACTGTTTTATCAGAAATGTGTAGTTGGTCAGCAAAGTCCTTTTGTGTCAGTCCGATTTCCTTACGAGCCTTGCGTATTGCCTGCCCAAGTTTTGCTGATTCACTGGTATCTGTTGACATCGTGTTTCTTTTACTTGTAGAATTTTATCTATACTTATTAGACTTATGAGCAATCATTTTGCCCTTATCATTGAACCAAATGACTCTCTCCTTGTGCCTTATGCACATGTTCATAAGAATTTCATAACTGAACGTCAATCCTCCATCCAATCTGCGCTTGCTATTCTTGCACAAAAGCATCCTGATATTGTTTTCATTAGTGCAAGTTATTCCATTTCTAAAATTATCGATATTCTTGATGCTGTGAAAAATAAATCAATCGAGACGCTTATTCCGGTCGTTTTTGTAGTTGATCTCTCTCATAAAATTAGTCATATCCCAGGCACTTCATGGGGGAATAAGCTCGCTATTCTTTCATCCATATCATCGATATCCGAGTATAACTCTACTCTTGATAGAGTTTTCAGTGCACAGTAGGTATTATACACGAGATCTTCAGAAGGCATAATCTCTATGCTAGAATGACTGTATGCAGAAGATTTTTCACCCCACACATAAAGAGCGAACTCTCTTTCTCATAGGAATACTTGTTCTATCCGGAGTTGCAGCGATTTACGTCGTGAAGGATTACATGGGACTCATAGCGCTTTCCTTAATTTTCGCCCTTATGGTCCATCCACTATTTGTCTTCTTTAAGACCCGATGTCGCTTCAATAGCACTTTTGCAACACTTCTCACTCTTTGCATTGCTTTTGCATTGATCATTCTCCCTGTCCTTTTTGTTGTGCAGATTCTTTTGCAGGAACTTCATCGCATTGGAACTGAGATTGCGCTGGATAAACAAACAACGGCAGGGACAATTCAGCAGACTGTGACGGTCGCAAACAGGATGCTGAACCAGTTGCCTTTTATACAAATACA
>MFZT01000037.1:0-14644 GCA_001789515.1 Candidatus Roizmanbacteria bacterium RIFCSPHIGHO2_02_FULL_43_11 | reverse complement strand
CCAGCACGTCACGCAGGCCATAGAAAATGTTAAGATGAATATTGATACCTATTTCTTTGATACTCTGCTTTTCATTGGAGGAACTTCGATTAAATATCTTGCTCAGTTGTTTATTTTCTTAATTTTGACTTATTTCTTGATTCCATCTTTGTCAAAAATAAAGGCATTCCTCCTTTCGATAAGTCCATTTCATGACAATATTGATGAGTTGTATGTCAATCGCTCGCTTTCACTCATCCTTTCTTTGCTGAAAACTGTCTTTGTCATTGCTTTCGCGCAGGGGATTCTTGGAGGTATGTTCCTATGGATTGCGGGGATACCGTATATTTTAACCTTTACAATTTTGCTTATTTTTACATCACTTATCCCGTTTATCGGAACAAATATTATTGTTCTGCCAATTGCAGTATGGCAACTTATGCAAGGAAATTACGCAAGCGCCTCTATAATCCTGTTTGGCCAACTCATTTTTGTAACCAATATCGATAACATTTTAGCTGCCGCGATTATTTCACGAAATACGTCTTTGCATCCTGCTTTAATGCTGATTTCACTTGTAGGAGGTATCTCTGTATTTGGACTTTCAGGGATTTTGTTTGGCCCTATTATTATGATCCTTTTCATCACCACTCTGGAGGTCTATCAGAAGCATATTCAGGTGTGAAGCTACTGCGTCGGCAGTTTCCCCAGCCCCACCATTACCAAAGCCTATCTTTATAGTAAAAAATGGAGCTGGGCACGCATTATGCCATTGGTGCACTCAGATTGTCCCACATGTCTTTGCTGACAAATTTGGTGAGTTTGACACCATTCATTTCAGCTTTTACAGCGTAGCGAACTTGCATGGTACCATTTTTGGTACTGCGTTCGTACTTAACTTTTTTAACTTGGCCTTCTGGAACGTCAACTTTCTTTCTGTTTTTTACGTCATAAAATTGAATAGCCATATATTTCACCTCCTCTCATAACGCTCAAATTGAGCGTAACTCTCCTCATTCTAAGCGAATGAAAACATGAATGTCAAGTTCATTTGAGTTAGATGTTCGTAGGGGGATGATTTCGTTGCACATTACTTGCGGTTGCTTTTTGAGTGTTGGAGTGTACAATATCCGCATACAAATTGTTATATCCATGAGGAAAAACCGGAGAGAACATCAAAGACGCTTTGCAAAGGTTGTTTCGTTCTTTCTATCAGTCTCGTTGATTTTTAATCTGTTTTATCCTTTCCTGGATATTACCCAAAAGGCTTTTGCTTCCCAGGATGAGACCTGCCCAAAGACAAGTAATTGGGTCAAGGTTGATGGTACAAATCCGTCATATCAAGCAAACGAGGGGTACTATGTTGCAGAAGTGTGTATAAAAGGTGGTCAGAACAAAGTAAATTTTATGTCAGATGGAAATAACGGCTGCTGGCAAGCAAACGGGATGGGAAGTTCATTTGCATCAGCACAAAAGATTGGGCCAGATTCTCATACATGTCAAGATATTTCGCACGCGTCATTCAGGGTTGAGACTCGGGAAGTTGAGGAACCTCCTTCAGTCACCCCGACTCCTTCGCCAACTCTTACTCCAACACCTTCACGTGAGCTACCTTCTAAAATAACTGGAAGAAAATATTATGACATGAATGGCAATGGTCGTTTTGATCTTATTCATCCTGAAGAATCCTTCCTTGAAGGCTGGATTATCCGTCTTTACGATGCAAACTGGGATTTTATTACCCAAGCAACCACAAACGGAGATGGTCGATACACCTTTAACGGTCTATCAATCGGGACATATTACTTGTGTGAAGTTCAAAAAGATGGTTGGGCACAGACATATCCTGGACAAGCAATAGATAACCAGTCACCAAGCTCCCAGGAAGAAGGTCAGCAGTGTCACAGGAGAGTCATTGATTACGTCAACGACTGCGATGAAGCCAACTTTGGCAATGATAACACAGAGCCTTCTGAAAGACCAACGCCGACTCCTACAGAGGCACCGACTGGTTCACCAACCCCAACAGAGTCACCAAGCGGCACACCTACTCCCACGCCAACTCCCACCGAGACCCCAACATCTTCGCCCTCAGCAAGCCCTACCACGTCTCCCACACCTGAGGTGCGTAATAAGCCAGAGTTGCTTATTCAGAAATATAATGATTCATTCCCCACGGAAGAAGTAATCGGGAATACTGTGACCTACACCCTCAAAGTCACTGCCCGTCATAGTGCGGTACAAGGAGTAATTGTCACAGACCTCCCACCTCATGAATTTGCCTACCAAGCTGGAACATGGACATCAGTTTCATCCACGCGGGGAGATCTAAAAGGTGCAGGGACCACAACCGAGCCAACATACGCTTCTCCTGGTATGTGGAATCTTGGAGACATGACTGATGGGGAGGTTGTCACACTTACCTATATCGCAAAGATAGGAAGTGGCACCGATGATGGCATCTATCCTGATCTTGCATGGGCACAGGGCACCTCAAACGAAGAAGAAAGTTCGAATATTCTTGCACTTGCAGAGCCAACTGGGTATGTGGATATCAATTATGTTGGAACAAAAGTCAAAGTTGTGAGCACCCCAGAACCTGATCGGGCCGTCATCAACATTGTGGAAATACAATCTGCATCTGCCGTTCTTGGTGTAACAATAGGGAATATTCTTCCTGCAACAGGGGCAAATTCTATGTGGACAATTCTCGCGGGCCTCTTAGTTACTTTTGGTCTTGGTCTAGTATTTGCCGGACGTGACATGCAAAAAAAGAAAAGTCTGATCAGACGCTATGCAAAGCAGCTCTTTGCAATAGTTGCCACTTCGACCCTTATCCTTGTTGCCGGTGCAACACAAACATATGCAGCGTCTTTATTCATCCGCATTGAAGAACCTGAGTCACCTGTACGCAAAGTTGATTTCAATATTAATTTTGTTGCTCTTGACCAGCAAGGAAGGTCTATAACAGTTAAGTGTTACAAAAAATCCCCATCAGACGGGATGTTCATTCAGTTCAGCTCTGATATGAATCTCAAATCAGGAGGGGATAGTGGGAAATGCCTTGTTAACAGCTCTTTGCTTGATCCGCAGGGAACATATCAGTTCAAAACCATTGCGATTGCAGGAGGTGATGCTGTGGAGAGCAATAGCGTAAGTGTAAATTACAGCAATCAGCGACCAGAAAAGCCTTCATCATATTCTCGCAGTAACATAAGTGGGTGCGAAAATAAGATCGCGTTTAGAACAGCAAATGATGGTCTTACACAGAAAGTTGAAGTGTACCGAAGCGATGTCGTTGAATTTACCATGCAACCCTCAACACGCGTTGCGACTCTCTCTATTGGTCCAAATCAAGAGAGCAGTTATACCGATTTTGTTCCTGACTGCAACAAGACCTACTACTATGTCATTCGTGCCATTGATGGACAGGGAAATGCTTCTGATCCTATCGGTGATAAAGCCGTCATTATTACCACATCGAGCAGTTCTACCAGCACACTTGCGACAGGCTTTGCAGGAAATAATCTGGGTACAGGCGCACAAACGGTTGCTTCTGGAGAGAGTCAAGTAACTGCACCTGCAGAGGGTGAAAACCCAACACCCCAGGAAGAAGTTGTGCAGAAGGAGGAAACGACACCCGGAGTACTTGGTTCAGTAACAGAGAAGTTATTCACAACCAAAAACCTTGGGTTGCTCGCAGCCCTTGCCATCGCTATACTTGTTGGGTATGCCATCTACACACGCAAAAAACACTAAGCAGAAGCGACTTGGTCGTCAACTTACAGATGCCGGTTCTCTATTCATTGCCGCTGGCCTTATTCTTGGGCTTTTTATCTATGCGCCAATCATTAAGCAGGAGTTACGCTATATCTATTCCGATAAAGGAGCTGGAGCAGTTGTGGAAAAACACCCTGGTAATGAAGTCGTCACTCCTGTAAGCTCGGAGTTTGGCATTGTGATTCCGAAAATTTCAGCAAACGCAATTGTTGTCCCAGATATTGATCCTCAAGATCCACAGGTGTATCAACAGGCTTTGACAAAAGGGGTCGCTCACGCAAAAGGGAGTGCCCTACCAGGTGAAAATGGCAATGTCTTTCTATTTGCACATTCTGCCGTTGATTTCTATGCAGCTACCCGATACAACGCCATTTTTTACCTTTTGACCAAGCTGCAAAAAGATGATGATATCTACATTTTTTACAAAGGCGATAAATATCGATACTCAGTTATAGACGCAAAAAAAGTGCCAGCGGATTCAGTAGAGTATTTGCAAAAAGGGAACTTGCAAACACTTACCTTGATGACATGCTGGCCCCCTGGAACAACATGGCAGCGGTATTTAGTGACGGCGAAGCTTGTTTCAAACTACTAGTTACAACTAGGTGAACTAGTTATAACTAGTTTTAACTAGGTGAACTGGTAAATTGAGATTCGGAGTGATAATTCCCATTCCTCTACACTTCTACACCCTCTATCCCTCTACTATATCATTTCATCTTTTTTTCATTTTTATCATCTAGCATCTCCTTATGCTTGGGTTTATCAGTGCATTTATTATCGCTTCCAGTTCAATGCGGCCCTCTTTGTTTAAGGGAGATGTGGTCTTTACTTGTCCTACGCGGTATGTCAAATCCGGTGATATCATCACATTTAAAAGACAGGATACTATCGTAACTCACAGAGCACTGGAGACAGCTCGCACGATCATAACAAAAGGCGACGCAAATGGCACACCTGATCAGGTTCATATATCTAAGCAGGATGTGATTGGAAAAGTATGTTTCGTTTTGCCTTTCGGCCGGATGTTTCATATTTTTTTCACATCTGCCTGATATGCTGCAACCCTAAACATTATCCCGTGTCAAAGTTAGGGATGATTTCAGAAAGGGGGTGAAAATATGAAGAAAAAAAAGGGCATTATTGTATCTACTATTGTTATGTTGGGGCTTCTAATAGGGTTTGGGGGATTTTCCGGAGCTTATTTTACAAGTACTGCTACTTCTTCGAATAATACTTTGAGCACCGGTACCATGATGGTTGTGCTTTCAGACACAAATGAGACACAACAGGCAGCTATTTCCGACAGTTGGGATGGGAGTAATTTGGTACCTGGTACTCAGTTGCCACAAAGCAGAATTGAGGTATACAACGCTGGTTCAGTGAATGCTCAGCATCTGGATATTCAGTTCAGCTACACAGGTGATGCAGATCTTGCAAAAAATATCATTTTTAACAACGTGGGAACAGGTTTCCGGTTTGGTGGAAGCAGTGGCAGTGACTCATCGACTATCAATCTTACGACCGCTCTTCTTGGCGTACCAGATACCGAGTATTTTGCCAAACAGGCTGCAAATGGCCAGCCTTTTACAGCAACCACAGTTGATGGCATAGATGGCACAATCCCTGATAGCAAGATCTCACTTTCTGAGCTTGCTGCATTTGGAAAAATCCGTTTAGAAAAAGGAACACAGAGAGGCGCAATTGACGCCGGCACAGCCGCAGACTTGCATCTAAACGCCATTGTTGGGCCAGACTTGATTGCTCAGGGAAAATCTCTTGATGTAATCATAACTTTTACCATAGACTAGGCCCGCACTATTTTTGTGCTATGGGTTGCCAGGACTTTTATGCGGGGCTGTGAAAGTGGGATATAATGTGTGAGTCTATGCCGGAAATTCCACGATTTGTGAAGGAAACAGGATGGTTTGCCTTAAAGGTGGCTGCAGTAATTGCTGTGGCCGCCTTGGGGCTAAATATACTTGTTAAAAAGGGGATTGTGCCTGTTTGAGATAAAGAAATCTTGCATCTTAAAGCAAAAGAATTATAATGATGATATGGGACTTGTTATTCGTCTGCTTATCAATGCCCTTGCGATTTATATTGCATCTCAAATAGTTCCAGGGGTTCACCTTGCTGATCTTAAGACTGCATTATTTGTGGCAATTGTACTTGGTGTGATTAACGCAGTTGTAAGGCCGGTTCTGCTTCTTTTAACACTCCCTATTAACTTCCTCACTCTCGGACTCTTTACTTTTGTCATTAATGCGCTCATGGTAATACTCGCGGGTCAATTTGTTCAGGGCTTTACAGTAGATTCTTTTTTTGCTGCACTCGTCTTTAGTATTTTCGTCACTCTTGTCAGCGGTGTCTTAACTTGGATTGCCAAGTAACAGTTTCTATGTCTGATACACCTGCAAACTATGATCGTTTTGAGAGGATGAAGGCTATTCGCGATGAATTGCTCACTTTCAAGGAGTCGCCTCTTTATGAATATCGCACCCAAAACCACTATTTTCCTGTGATTGGGGAGGGGAGTCATCATGCTCATATTATGTTTATCGGTGAAGCGCCTGGAGAAAATGAGGCAAAGCAAGGAAGGCCATTCTGTGGCGCAGCAGGGAGAATTTTGGATGAATTGCTTACTTCGATTGGTCTGCAGCGTAAGGATGTGTATATTACCAACATTGTCAAGGATCGCCCACCTGAGAATAGAGATCCCACTCCTGAGGAAATTGCTTTGTACGCCCCGTTCCTCGATCGCCAGATTAAGATCATCCAGCCGAAAGCTATCGCCACACTTGGCCGTTTTTCAACTGCATATGTTATGGATCGTATGGGGATAGGTGATAAGGTCACCCAAATTAGTGCCATGCATGGGCATTGTTACATTGCACAAACTGACTGGGGTGAGATCAATATTGTCCCACTCTATCACCCCGCAGTGGCATTGTACAACGGGAGCATGAGGGAGACACTCAAGGAGGATTTCCAAGTTATCCAGCTCCATTCTTGGCTATAGAAGGTCCTATAGAGTGGAATTGGTGCTGCTCTGGATTATTCAAGCAGTGGGGTAGGTGTTGTTTCTGAGTCGATGCGTATTCTTTCCACAACTTTGCTTAACTGGCGTGTGCGTGTTGAATCAACCTTCTCATAGGTGGTTTGAACAGTCCGCAATTGTGACCCCAGTTTTACAAACTCTTCGCTGTACATATCAAACTGCCGTTCAAATTCTTTGATGTGCGCTACAATTTGGTGAATGTCTTTTTGATATCTGAAATTATCGTATGCCTGTCGCACCATGCGCAGGATAGCAGTAAAGCTAAATGGACCGGCAAGTATAACCTTTTTTGTCATACCATCTGTCCAAATTTCATTCATTTTGTCATAAATGTATGAAAAGATCATCTCATTTGGTACGAACAAAATTACGAAATCCACTGTACGCTCATCCGGGTTAATATAGTCGCGTGATGTTACCTGGGCGATTTTTTGTTTCACGTCTTGGGCAAATGCTTTTAGATGCTGTTCTTTCTGGGCACTATCATCGGTCTCTGTGGCTTTTTGAAGGTTTGCATAGGGGAATTTGACATCCACATTAATACGCGTCTTATCTGGCAGGAAGATCGAAAAGTCTGGTCTTGTCGCGTTTGACTGTGCTTTGTTGTACTCAAAATCGACACCTTTGACAAAACCCACCATTTTAAGCAAATCTTCTGCGACTTGCTCACCAAATTGTCCCCGCAATTGATTATTCGTCAAAACCTTGCGCAGTCCTTCAGTTGTTACAGATAATTCTTTTGTGATTTTCTCATGATCTTTTATCTGTTGCCGGATAGATTGAGCTGTTTTGTCTGTATCACGTAAGTCCCTTTGGACTGACTCGACAAGTTTTTCAATTTGACGACGTTTGTTTTCCAGGTCCGTTTTAATTTCCTGCTTTTCTGCGCCAAGTTTTTGATGAGCCATGGATATCAGCTGTTCGTTTGCATGCTGCAATACTTTCGGAAAGATTTCAGTCAGTTTCTGCTCAAGATCCTGCATAGACCTCTCGTCGTGTTTACGTTTTTGTATAAAAAGGAGCGTTGAAACAGCTAGGGAAGCACCAATTAAGACACCGATCAGAATATCAGGAGACATGGTAGGGACAGTATACTAGAAATTAACACACACGGGCAGCCCAAACCTTTTCTTTTGAGGCACTATTTGGTATACTTGAGCCTGTATGGTTGATACATTAAGCCCTGCTGATATACATGAACCGTTTGCTGAAGCGAAATCATTGATTAAA
The DNA here is from genome assembly GCA_001789515.1 of Candidatus Roizmanbacteria bacterium RIFCSPHIGHO2_02_FULL_43_11. GTDB lineage: Bacteria > Patescibacteriota > Microgenomatia > UBA1406 > HO2-37-13b > 2-02-FULL-43-11-A. Next base: position 6,594 of record MFZT01000037.1, on the reverse strand, counting down.
AGAGTTATATCGTTCGTGCAATATCCTCCTCATGGCCTACCAACCTTCGAAGCAGAACTCAAAAACCTCCACACTGCAATTCGCCCGCCAATGAAACTTACCTCAGAGGCTATGACTACGTTGAAAACATTAGGAATGGTTGAAGAGGTTCCACGTTTTGCTCAACTTTTAGAAATCATGAAAGGTCTCCATCTTGGTGCCATCCCCTTATTTAATGGCGCCTGCACAGTTGCAATAGTTGAAAAGTCAACAGGTCACATGTATTTCTCTGAACAAGAGGGGGACTTACACACGAGGACAGACGGGGATGGTCAGCTACTTTTCCCTGGAGGCTTAGCACGTTATGCAGTCAACAAAGTTTTAGCCGCTACTGCTTTGCAAGAAGTCGGTTCCGAGCCAACTATGGAAGACCCTGAAGATGCGGCATACATTAAGGAGACAACAGAGGCTCCAGGCGTACACATGGGATCAGCCTCATATGCCACAGAAGACGGTCGCAGGTTTGATACGGGCATTAGCGGAGCAGAAATGACCGATCAGGCAATAGCACAGATAAATAGCATGTTGCCTGCAACATCATCTGAAGGTGACTACACTATCGCCGGAAAAATTGACGGCCTTGTTGGCAGTTGGGCTGCACGCCTTACTGCAGGTGAAGATGTCACTGTGCAGCAGGCACAGCACGAATTTGATGACCTTTGGGGACACATTCTTGTTGAAGTAAAAACAGGGAGGCAAGTGCCTTCCCATCACCATTAATTTACACTTTCATTCCGCCCCCACCCTGCGCTGGTACATTTCCTTGGAAAATTTTTGGCTTAAGCCAGTCTTCAGGTTCAGGCTCAGGACCTGGCTCGGGCTGTACCGGCATAGTTTGCGGTTGGCTTTCCTTTTCTTCCGAGGTCCCAATCTGGGGAATATCCTGTTGAGGTTGCGGCGGACGTTGTGGACGTGAGGGCCGCTGTTGTGCCGCAGTTTGTTGCTGTTGAGGCATTTGTTGCTGTTGTTGCTTGGGTTGCCTTTGTTGCGAAGATATAGGCACGGACTGTACTATGGGCATTTGTTGACCGTCTACAGCCATCATGTCAGCAGGCTCGGGGTATGAATAGCTCACCGGCGGTGCACCAAATCCAGACGGCATCACACCTCCCATGGGCATTCTCATTCCTTGCATCGGCATCAGAGGCCGCATCGCACGCTTCTCCGCACCCTTCTCTAAAAGCAATGCAGCAAGACGGAATGTTTGTGCATTAACGGTGTGTGCAGAAAAATTGTTGGTTGCAGTACTGAGCCCCGCATATAAGTTTGTTGCAATATCTTTATCAAACTCTGTTTTCAAATCTTTTAAGATATCAAACACCATTTGGGCCATTGACGGATTTTGTTTATCCACATAGTTTACAGTGCCGAACCCTGAATTTGTGAAGTGTCTGTCAATGTTAATGATGCTTACACCCTGGAACGCCTCCATGTTGTTTGTGTAAAGCTCTCCAAGAGATTCAAGTGTTGGAGCATATATAGTTATAATCAGATCTGGCTTGCCACCTTTATAGGAGTATTGAACATTTTTGGGGTTAAACTTTTCTAAGCCTTCCTCTGGTTTAATAACAATATTCACCTTTTCATTTTCAATGGTATAAGTTACATCCTGAACTCCAGTTCCCTGAATAGGGATTGACACAACAAGGGTATCACCTGGCGCTTGAATTTCAGAAAGGACATTTTCCTGTCCGGGAAGCATAAAATCAGGATTTATTTCATCAGAGCATGTAATGGTGACCTGTTTGCCATCTTTCAATAGGCCTAAATATAGAGCCAGTGCTGCAGCTGATGCGTCAAGCGTCGGTTGGACAGGAAGGCATATCACAATCGACAATTTTTCTTTCAGAAACTGCACAATATGGGCGACTTCATTACCGTCTTTCATATACTATAAGATTTTATCACGTCACCCTGTTTTATGTCAAGTTGAGGGTCTAGCTGAATACCTGCCTCTTCACCCTTTTTTGCAGTATCAACATCATGTGCTCGCTGCTTTATTGAGACAATAATTGCCTCATCTTTTAGGGCATTATCACGAATATGCTCGGCTCTATCGTGTAAATCAATACGCCCTTTGGTGATTTTTACACCAGCAATAGTTAGACCATCTATGTGGAAAATCGCCTGAACTTTCCCCTCGCCTTTGAAAGTTCGCGCTTGCTCTTCTTTCTCTTTAATGAGCTCAGAAACCTCCTGGAGTTCTTCGAGAAGTTTATAGATAATATTATAGGTTTTGATAACAACTTTCTCTGTTTTTGCCATTGACTCAACATTTTTAGGGACCGGGACTGAAAATCCGATTACAATTGCCTCAGAAACCTTGGCAAGAAAAATGTCAGACTCTAAAATTTCACCAATTCCGCCTAACATAACTTCGAGATTGTCATTTTTCTGAAGAGCCGGAGTGATAGCTTCAAGAGAACCTGCACTATCAGCTTTAAGAACAATCTTTAGCTTTTTCGCTTCGTCCTGTTTAAAAAAATCAGCAAAAGGATCAGCAGAAGGAACGTCTGAAGGAGAGGGCTCTGATAACTTTCCCGCACCCTTCGCGCGAGTTAAAGCCATGCCAACTTCAGGCATTTCTTTAAAACCAAACAACACAAATGGCATGGAGGGCACAACCTCTTTCACACGTACACCACTATCATTGATCAGCGCTTTAATGCGAGCCTCATTTTGCGCTGCAAATACTGTGTCGCCGACGGCAAGAGAGCCATTTTTGATCACACATGACGCAGCTGTTCCTGCCCTGTCCTGATGCGTTTCAATAATATATGCCTGAAGCTCACTTTCGGTGTCATAGGTAAAATTTTTCTCTGCAGCCATGAGAAGTAGGGTTTCAAGGAGATCTTGCACGCCATCACCCTTGAGAGCTGAAATCGGTACCGCAGGGACATTGCCTCCATAACCTTCTGTGAGCACGCCATGTTTTGCAAGGTCAGCTTTAACTTTATCTTGGTTCGCTGTTTGCATGTCCACCTTATTCATTGCCACTAAGAAGGGGATATTTGCTGCTTGAATGTGGGAAATTGACTCAATAGTTTGGGGCATCACCGAAGCTGAAGCGTCGATAATAAGAATTGCAATGTCCGCAATATTCGCTCCTCTTACTCTCAATTGTGTGAATGCCTCATGGCCCGGAGTGTCAATAAAGGTGATATCCTGCGTGTGGTATCCCTCAATTGGGACATGCGCTGAGTAGGCACCGATACTTTGAGTAATTTTGCCAGCTTCTTTATCTGCGACATGGCTTTTGCGGATATAATCAAGCAAAGTAGTCTTGCCATGATCAACATGACCTAATACAACTACTACTGGTGCTCGATATCCTTTTGCCATATGCTTGTGTGAAATTATGAGGAAGCCATTTCTGACTTATCATTCATACTATCTGTAGGTGGAGTAGGGAGGATCTCATCTGAAGATTTTTCCTTAGGAGCCTCTTCTGCGCTTTCTTCTGTTGTTTGAGTCGGTTCTTCCTCCTTGGCAGAGACTTCTTTGGGCTGCTCTTCAGAAGGCTCTGTAGACGTAAGGGGCTTCGCTGGAGGTTCTTTTTTTGCGTCAGATCCCTCAGGCATAATCTGCTTGATGTCAATAGTATAGTCAGTTAGTCTACCCGCGAGGTTGACATTCACCCCTTTTTGCCCAATAGCAAGAGGCGCTTGATCTTCATCGACCTCAACAGTTGCTAAGCGCCTTTTTTTATCAATCTTCACAGAAAGCACTTTGGCTGGTGATAGAGCCTCGCGGATGAATAGTGCATCATCGGGGTTATATTGAATAATATCGATCTTTTCAGCACCTCCAAGTTCATCAGTCACTGCTTTTACTCTGATCCCCTTTTGACCAACACATGCACCAACAGGATCTACACCTGTTTGATCAGAGTGAACCGCAATCTTTGTGCGCTCACCCGGCTCACGAATAACTACGTGAACTTTAACTGTCCCATTTTCAATTTCCGGGACTTCCTTCATGAAAAGTTGTTTGACAAGTTCCGGATCTATGCGGGAAATTACAATGCGAGAGTTACCATAGGCATCTTCCTTTATCTCCTTAATATAGACCGTGAGAGTATCATTAAGATGGTAACGTTCTGAGCGAATTTGTTCTTCAACCGGCAGAAATCCTTCAGCTTTTCCAAGATCCAGGAGTACGTTGCGACCCTCGAAGCGAATGACACGACCTTTCGCAATAGCCCCAACCTGGCCGCTATAATGTTTGACTATCGTTCGCTTTTCAGCTTCCCTGATACTTTGCAAGACAACCTGCCTTGCAGTTTGGGCAGCAATCCGTCCAAAACCAGGAGGAGTAATATCTTGATCATTTTTATAGATATGCATTTCGCCACTTTCTTGGTTTATTTTTACCTCAACCCCTTCTTCAGGCTCTTCTGTTGTACCATATTCTTTGTGATAGGCTGCCAAGATAGCCTCTCTCATTGAGAAAAGCACATCATCAAGCGATATCCCACGCTCGGTTGCAACTTGGTTTAATGCTAGAAAAAAATCACTTTTTATTACTGTCATATCTGCTCAATTGTAACACAGCAGAGCCTAGTGAGCAACCGGGACCGCACAAACCTCCCAAAAATTATGCAGCTCTATTTTGATGCTATGGGATAACTTTAGGTGGAGAACTCAAGCAGTTACCACGTTCTGCGGCTTTCCATCAAGAAAATTGTGAATGTTTTCAAATGAAGTTGTGAGAATTTTAAGCCGTGCCTCGTTACTGTTAAATGCATTATGGGGTGTCACCACAACTTTTTCGTGCTTGATGAGCACATGATCAAGGACCAGATTTTCATAGTCAATTTTTGCTCTCACATGGCTTGAAAGCAAATCTGCCTCCTCCTGAAACTCAACCTCATTCTCGAGGACATCAAGCCCCACACCGGCAAGAATTTCCTCTTCTAAAGCTTGAAGGATCGCCTCTGTCTCAATGAGCCCCCCTCGAGCTGTATTAATGAGGTACGCACCTTTTTTGATGTTTTGGATGTTTTTGGCGTTGATGGTGTGCTGCGTGTGCTCGTTAAGTGGTAGGTGGAGAGTGATGATGTCGGATCGGCCAAGAAGATCATCAAGGTCTTGAGCATATTCAAAGTCCATCTCCTGCGCGAGAGTCGGGTCTTGTGTGCGGGTATAGATCAGCACATCCATACCAAAGCCTTTTGCGATTTTAAGCATGCTTGTGCCAATTTCACCAAGGCCGACGATTCCTATAGTTTTGCCAAAAAGGTCAGTCCCCTGAAGGCCGATAATATTAAACTTGCCATCTTTTTTCACACGATCGATAGCTGTATAGAGCTTACGCGTTAGTGTGAGAATGAGACCGAATGCATGCTCTGCGACAGTACGGCGACCATAGGTCGGCACATTGCAGACAATTACATTTGACTTTGCACAATACTGCATGTCAACATTGTTATAACCTGTCGCGCGGATAGCGGCAAGTTTAAGATGCGGCAACTTTTCAAGAACAACTCGCGAAAGATCAGAGGTGTGAAATGTGGATAAGATCTGCGTATCTTTATGGTTATAAACATTCTCAAGAGAGAGTCTGTCTTCAATAAGAATTGCACCAGGAAAAGCTCTTTTGATGTACGGACTGGACCATGAATCAATATCGAAAAATGCCACCTTCATACAGCTCTGTTTTTTACTATAGCACCTGCAAAAACAAAATGTCGTTTCTTTGAACCTAGAACGACATTGCTGTCATAATCTTAGGTTTGCTATAACTTCTAAATAGGCTCTGCTAGTATGCTATAATGTGTGAGCTTGAAATGCAAGCGTGATCGTCCAGATATTTGCTTTTTGCCCTTCAAACCAGGGGTGGCGGAGTGGTCAATCGCTCCTGACTGTAAATCAGGCGGCTTATGCCTACGGAGGTTCGAATCCTTCCCCCTGGACACACTTTTTAGACTACCCCAATAATCTTTCTAGAAACAGACAAATTACAGTTGGAACTCATGGTATACTAAAATCGTATGGAGGAACCAGTCCAACAGCAGCAACCAGTTCAAAATATAGAGAATACCCAGCATCAAGCGTTTGTCTTTCATGTTCATAAAAAGTTAGCCCTTTTAATTTTTGTTAGTTTATTTTTTCTTGCTTTTGGAGTAGGAGCCTATTATGTAGGTAAGCTATCAACACAAACTCCGATTGTACCTTCAGTCATTCCAACTGTTGCTATTAGTTCCCCAGCACCCACCAATAATCAAGTTCCAACAATCATCCCAACAAACACAGTTACAGATTCAACAATGCCACCGCAAATAGATTATTCTTGTCAATCTGATGCAGATTGTGTTATCAAAGATGCAGGTTCTTGTTGTGGACAGTTTCCTCAGTGCATGAATGTTAATGCAAAACCGAATCCTGATTTTGTAAAGAAGCAATGCGAGAAGAACGATGTGTCAGGCTCTTGTGGATTCCCCTCAGTTGATGGTTGTAAGTGTATAAATAATAAATGTGCAGGGACTTTTCAAGGGAAACTCGATCTCTGATTGATTAAATAATAATTTCCAACATATTCAACCAGCCTGGACAC
>MFZT01000036.1 GCA_001789515.1 Candidatus Roizmanbacteria bacterium RIFCSPHIGHO2_02_FULL_43_11 | reverse complement strand
GGACCGAACCTGCGACCACCGACACGGCCCTAAGCTAGCGGCAGATCCGACAGTAAGTAGGGCCTAAGCCTTTCACCCGTGCTGTACCCATCGGCAGGATCCATGGTTTGTTTCCTTGGGGCCAACACCATCACCCTGTCCCATAGTGCCTCAAGCCCTGCCGATGGTCCGGAACCCGGGCCGCCCTGGAATCTGGGTTGACGGCGCTTCAAGAGGCGCCGGCATATTCCCCAGCCAGCCAGGGCGGTCTCGGGCCCGGGTGGTCCATTCATAAATGTATCAATTAATGCCGACAACGTCGGCGCTGTTGCCCAGATGGGTACTACATAAATGGCCAAGCAAGAGCCTTCAGCGCCGGCGCATCCAACTTCTATTGTCAGCCTTACACGGAGATGAAAGGTGACTCCTAATTATTTGCAGAGATTCCCGTCACTGAGCCTCAGCGAAGGAGTGTGGGTATCTAATATTCCTGAAGCTTCACAATGAGTTTTGCATCAAGGGCTTTGGCAATACGCTCAAGTAGTGAGATTGTGGGTTTTGTTGTGCCTGTTTCAAGGCGCGAGATGACAGGTTGTTTTGTTCCTACATGAAACGCTAGGTCCTTTTGTGATAGGTGCCTTTTAAGTCGTAGGTCAATAATACTTTTTGCGAGCTGATATTCATGCTCAAATTCAGCAGCTTTCTTTTGAAAAGCAGTATTACTTAACAGTTTTTTTTCATAGTCCTGCCATCTTGTTAAATGAAACACTTGCTTTTTCATACGGTGAATATAACAAAATAGTTATACGTTGTCAATCATTCAAATTCTCTAACTCGCTTTAGTGCAATATCTATATCTCTTCGTGGTAGCTTTTGTGATTTTTTGATATACCCGTGGACAATGACAAAACTCGAATGGTTATACAAGAAGAAGAGTAGTCTAATATGGATGCTACCTTTGAGACGTAGTTCATAGATATCAGGATGTTGGTGGATCTTTCTGACAAAATCATTGTGTAGGAGTACAAGGCCATACGTTTGCAAAAGTCTCATTGCATTTCTGACTCTTACCTGCATATCCTTATCCATCGAGTCTATAAATTTTTCGATAATAGGTCTATCTGTTCGGCTTTTATAGAGGTAAATAGAGTACATTACTGAATCTTATCCCAAGAAGATGAAATTTTTATGAAAACTTCGCCTTTCCTACATGGAGCTTCTCCGGCCTGGCATATGCGTGACCGTTTCTTAAGCGGTCTTAAACATTTGCACAGGCCGGAACTTCCGAGCTCTCCTAAAGGCTTTTACTTCATCAGCTGCGAATCCAACCGCACCTGGATCCGGCGTAGGTCCTCGCGGAGCTCAGCATCCCGCTTTATCAGGCGCTCGATCTTTGCACAGCCGTGCAGGATGGTGCTATGATGCCGATCCATCAGCACCCCAATCTCTGGGAAACTTGCTGTGCTACGCGTCCGCATGAGCCACATCACAATCTGACGTGCCTCAACGCGCCGTTGCGTTCTGCTGTGCCCTAGGATCTCACTGGTGTCAAGCCGGTAGTAGTCGGCAACTGTAGCAATGATCCTGTCCAGAGCGGCCCTTTGTTTGCGAATCTTCACGGTCTCCTCCTCTTGGGGGTAAGCTCGGATGAAACGAACATGGGAGCTTCTGCACACGCTATGTACGTGCAGGCTCCGTTGCAGGGTATTATACGCCTGTTCTGGTATAATGCGCCCATTATTATGGCACGTGTTGAGCAGGGAGATCATGATCCAGATGCCATTACCCATATGTTTGACATGTTAGCACCACGTGTGCTGACTGTCGCACAACAGTATGGCAAGGACATTTTTGAGGTGGGAGATATGCATATGCCTCCATACGCGATTAGAAGGTCAGCAGATTGGCGTAACTGGGGTAGGCTGGTACTAGGAATGCCTGACAGTGACGCTGTTGCAGCGTATTTTCATGATGATGTAAGCTTTGGTGTAAATCTTGATCAATTTTTTGCACAACTTCACGGGGTTTGTCCTGATGGTGTTACTGAAAATGCGTACACTATTCTTATCACTTTTCTTCTTGCCCATGAAGGCATCATTCATGGCAATACACGCTGGGAGCAGGCTCAGCCGGCACATCGGGATCTGATTGTAAAAGCAGCAGGGGCTTATTTTGATGACCACGGGATGCGTTCCTTTAGTAGGGAAATCTCAAAACCATCAACAAAAGTGGGTACATATGGAGCATGTATCAGATTTTTGAACGCGAAAGGAGCAGGTCTATCGCTTGGTGTTGACATAAATGAGGCTCTTGCCATGCTTATGACATATCCTCTTGCAATTGATGCGCTCAAGAGCATATGGCCGGATGAAGACCCCATAGCCATAGAAGAGGAGCTATATCAGATTGTCCCCGGAGCATATGGTCCCTATTACGATGCCACAATTGCATTTTCCCTGCGATGCAATGGACATAAGGGAAACTGGTTGAAGGATTATTTACAAGGGACGTTCCTTAAAAGGTTTGTCTTCGATCAAAGCGGAGAGGAACGCGATACGCGTCTTCAAAATGTAATACAGGATCACCCAGTTAGGTTTTTGGAGAGGCTTCCGGGATTATTTCCTGATCAACAAGCCCTTCTAAAATCTACGAGCTGATCATTAAAGACCTTTTTGCCAAGCTTCAGTTCCATCTTTTCCACGAACCAGTCTATCACCAGGCATGTCTGCTAAGCCCATCATAGCACGAAACCAAATCATGAAAAAACCCGTGATGCAATGTGCAATATGATGACATTCAGGGCACATCACGTGAATTGTACTCAAGTCCTCAATAGCAGAATAGTCTGTATGATGGAGAACAAAATTGCCATTGTGGATTGCTCGTTCGCATGTGAAGCATTGCCCATCCTCACGCTTCAAAAGTTCTTGTCGCATTCTTGCTGAAGGTTTTAAAGTAAAATCTTTTTGTTCAAATTGGACAGGGTAACCTCCAACGCCATACGGTATGCATTCAACAAATCGACGAAAATGCGCTTTAAGTAACTCGAATTCCTCCTTGGATAATACGGGCCTGATCTGGTTCCAATGCCAGAGAAGAGCATTAAATGGAGCAGGATGATAACGATGGGAGCGCCTGACTTCATGGGAACCCGAGCTCATGATGGGGGTCATTATACAGGATGGAAAGCTTCTTGGCATATCTATGGCCACTGCCGGATAGGCAGCCTATAGCATTGAAATATTGCTGGTAGGGGAGTATAATCGTTCATGTTTCACCTTGGAAACCAGACGAATTTCATATCTGGGGAATGGGGTGGGGCATCAACCGGACGTTCACATAGGAAGGATTAGATGAAAACGCTTGGCCTGCAGCTTGCTGTTATGCTGGCTGCCCTTCTGGCGGCTGGCTGTGCAACAGACCTTGCCTCTGGCGAAGCGATGCCAGAGGGGGGTGCCAACGTGGGGCTGGTTCAAGTCTCTGTCGCGACGAGCGCGGAACTCTGCAAAGAAGTTGTAAGAAACCAGAGAGATTTCCCGCTCACGATCAGGGCCGAGAACACCCCCGAGTATCTGGCGGTCACAACCCAAGAGGTGGAGGGAATGTGGTACGTTTCCATCTCAAGCGGAAGTGGCCTCAGCTATAGGGCCTACTCTCCAGAAGGCCAGTTGCGCTTCTGGGGCGTTGCAGATGGGTCTCTCAAGCTTAACGAGGCTCTCTGCATCCAGTACTTCAGCTCAGATGGAATGCATAGTTCCATCCCAAGCTACCTGTACTGGGACGGCCAGTCGGGCTGGGGGCCCGTCTCTGACGACCCTCCATCGCAGGAGGCTCTGTCGCCATAGCCATAGCTCTCCTGCAACCAGTGACGTCCGGAGCATGACCGCCTTGGGGAACACCCGAGGCGGTCAAATCCGAATTAGAAGATAACCCTCACCCCCCCAATCCTTCTACGCTCTCAATGTTTTATGCTCTCTATCCTTCTATCCCTCTATACTTCTATCTTCACTTATAGTATCCTAGTCCCGTACTCTTACCTATATCGTTGCTTTATGATTTTTAGGACGCGATTGAATAATGAGCTAGGGAATGGAGACGCAAGACTTTCCCTGAAACCAAAGATCGAGTCTAATCTACCAAAATCTTCGCACACTTTTACCTTAACCGCCTCTCCGCTCCTCAAACAAGCTCTAGGCGCTATGACCGATATAGTGCCAGATTGGGAGGCTATCATGCGGAAAATGAAAAAGACCGATAATAGGGTGAACTCCCGCAATCGCGAGAACATTGCTGGATCTGCTGCAGAACATGTCACACGAATGAATCTCCTGCGTGCACTGCTTGAACGTGCCTATCATAAGGGTGCAAAAATTTTCACTCATCCAATCCCGAGAGATACAGTACGGGCAGGCGACTTTGTATTTTTATCTGACCCTCAAACACAGAATTGCTGTGTGCTCAATGCAAAAACTGGGCGACTGCATACAGAATTTGATGCACTACTGGCTATTCAACACCCTGGGAAATTAAAGCCGGAGATTGTTGTTGTTGAGTCAAAAAAATCGACACCTAGACTGCCACGTCACCAAGGTATTGAGTATGTAAGCAACTATATTGAACACAAACTTGTGCCCTTAAAGGACATGTTTCATACACACACGTTCAGCTTTGTGTTAAGTATCTGTCAAAGCATGCAATACACTCGAAATCAAAAACGTTTTCTTGAAGCCTTCCAAACACTGGGCGGTCACATTGCCATGCTTGGTATACAGAAGCATGAACTTGAGGCGTTTGCGCTGGGATTTAGAGGGATAGAGAGCATAGAAGCGTAGAGAGCGTAGAAGCATGAAGGGCGTGGAAGTGTAGAAGGATGGAGGGTGTAGTGTAGAAGTTATACTTATTTCTAGTTCACCTAGTTCACCTAGTTCACCTAGTTCACCTAGTTCACCTAGTTCACCTAGTTCACCTAGTTCACCTAGTTCACCTAGTTCACCTAGTTCACCTAGTTTCTGTGTGATGCAATCATTTTGGCATAATCTCCAGAAGCCTTTTCTTGTACAGGCGCCAATGGAGGACATAACAGATACAGTATTTAGACAAATGCTGCTTGAGTGTGGGCGGCCTGACGTGTTTTTTACAGAATTCACGAATGTTGATGGGATATTTTCAACAGGAGCTTCACACACAATCCACAGACTCGCATTCAGTCTACATGAAAGGCCTATTGTTGCACAAATCTGGGGGAGCAAACCTGAGAATTACTTTCAAGGTGTCAAGTATATACGCGCACAAGGTTTTGACGGGGTTGACATCAATATGGGCTGTCCTCAAAGGGATATCATCAAAAAGGGCTTATGCGGAGCCTTAATTGAAAACAGACCTCTTGCAACAAAAATCATCCGGGCCACACTCGAAGGAGCGGGCAAAGATTTCCCTGTGAGTATAAAAACTCGTATTGGAATCAATAAACCTGTGACTGAGGACTGGATGCGCTTCCTGCTCAGTTTTAATAGTGCAGCAATTATAGTCCATGGTAGAACAGTTAAAGAAATGTCTGCAGTCCCAGCTCATTGGGACGAGATACACAAGGCCGTACTTCTTCGCAACCGCATAGGAAAACAAACTCTCATTATCGGAAATGGGGATGTAAAGAGTAAATCTGAGGCCCTGGAAAAGGCTGGAATGTATAGGGTAGATGGCGTTATGATTGGCCGCGGAATGCTCGAGGATATCCATATCTTTTCCTCTTACTCCACAAATATTACTGCGCAACACAGAAAACAACTTCTCAAAAAGCATATAGATCTGTTTCAGAGGACGTGGGGAAACGAGCCAAACTTTGACAAACACTTCCATCGGCTCAGGAAGTATATAAAAATATACATACGAGGCTTCGAAGGTTCATCACACCTACGCCAAAGGCTTATGACAGCAAGCTCTATAGATGACGTCTTGGGTATTCTTAATGAATAAAAAGCAGAGAAAGCGCTATTGAAAACATGAGCGCAACCTCTATTGATTGCATATACCAGCCAATTGCTCCTCCGAGTATAAAGATACCAATCATTTGCAGAAGGCCAAAATTACTCGGTTGTGTGTTCATGGCAAAGTGCCAAACCATGATGATGAGAGCTGACACCGCAGCGAAGGTTATAAGATCCATAAAGATAGTATACAATTAGTTATAACTAGTTCACCTAGTTATAACTAGTTGTAACTAAATCCCATGATCGGGCGTGCAGAGACAGGTCAACCATACATAGAAGATGCTTCAGAAATGAGCGCATTTTGGGCTGCTATAGAAGCATATACAGCTCGGGTACATACAGACCTTTTTCAAAATGTGCACGGGCGAGATCTCCAAGTGTGTCTTCTCCCTCACGTTGAGGGATTTGTGCATCTCGCCTCAACATCTGCGCGAGTTCGCGTCATCATGCGTAGAGGGGGAGCTTTTGTGACATACGAGGTTGAAAGCCTTGGGAATGGTAGAGCGCTTGTTGAAAAATACATTGCTGCAGGTAGGACAGAGCAACGCAAAATAGGGGCAACACTTCACTATGTGACAATTGCATCAGATGAAGATGGCGATCATGAGAGTCCAGTTTCAATACGTTTTGCAGACACCTCAGATAATCCATATGCAGTTGTTCCGTTCAATGATACCTCCGTTTCTGAGGCAGATGCCATTATCTCAGCTCTTGGATCATGGCCAGAAATAGATCTAGGTGCGATTGAAGCTTCGCGACTACTAAGTCATATGCGCACCGTTGGCGCAGCTCTTATTGGACATGCTGTAAATCACTATGCTCAACGCTTTGCTGTTGCCTCACGCGGGAATACTCCAGATCCTACCGAGATGCTTCATGAGTTGCGCAGAAGATCAGCATATCATTTAAAAGCCCTCTACTCCAGACCTTCAGGCGGAGGTTAGAGCCTGCATGATATTTTTTGTGAATGTCTGAGGGGCAAACTTTTTTGACCTGCCAAAAGCTTTTTCCTTCATAGCAATGTATGATCGTGGCTTTTTAAGAATGTCTGACATGGCATTTGCGATGACGTCGGGTTGCTCCGAGTCAACAAAATAAGCTGCACGTGCGGCTATTTCATGAAACACAGGAATGTCGGCAAGAATTGACGGGCAGTGCTGCCGGGCGCTTTCCAAGTACGAAAGACCAAATCCTTCATCTCGAGATATCAATACGTTGCACAATGCTTGGGCATACAAACTCCTCAACTCTTCGTCTGGCACATAACCTGGAAAGATGAAGAGGTCATCATGTAACACCAGTTTCACAAAATCTTTAAACTCCTTTTGTTCAAAGTGATTAATGTCGCCTGATGTTGCGAGGTATTCATGTTGTTCTTCCAAATCCATAGCTCGCAGGTCATTCACAACAGAAAACGTTTTGCCAATGCAAACAAGGTAGGCTTGTGCTTTAATTGCAGCCTGTGCCATATTTACAAGATTTTTATTCCAGTTCATGTCTCCGACATACGTGAAATACGGTTTTGTGGGAATGTCAAATTTTTCTTGCAGTGTTTTTCTCGATGTAGCTTTTGAGGCTCTATAAAGGGCTTTACTTGTGGTAAGATAAACAACGTCAATGCAGTGAGGATCGATATTAAGATAATCAACAATGTCCCTTTTTGAAATTTCAGAAATGGTGACAATTCTGTCATAAAGGCTCAACGTTCTTAAGTTATGCATCATCCACCAGCGGCCTTTTAAACCTATGGGGAAATGCTCAGGGTATTTAAGGGGGATAACATCAAAAATCATAAGGATCTGACGAGCCGCAATTTTTTTGAAAAGGTATGGTCTATGAAAGGGTTGCCAGACAGGAATGAGTAAAGTGTCGTCTGGGGCGACATGATGAAGATCTGAAACAAAGCGGGCATTCTCTCCAAGATTTTCACGAAGAATCTTGACGGTGCGACCCCCGCCACGTGCTTTTCCCAGAGGATCATCCGGGATGGGATCATAAATGGTTAGCACGGGAGTTAGTATAGTTCAACTTGTGAGCGAGATCAACTGATAAGCACGGGCAAACTGCTCAAACGATACGGGTTTTTTACCTTCCAACTGAACTGTCTCAATAACAAGATCTTGCTTTTCCAAGACCACACTCAGAATTTTCAATCGTTTTCCGTCTGGCATTTGAGTCCATATCCCCGGCCATGGGTGCAGGCCGCGAAACATGTTATACACAATATGCGATGCGTAGGGAATGGGGTACTCAGTGATATTATTTCTTCCAAGGTACTGTTGAATAATAAGAGGAAGCTCTTGTGACTGGACACGTTCATTGCGAAGCGCTTTTTTCACAAGTGACAACTCAATGAAACCATCATCCTTTGTCAAAGGCCGTGTGAAGGTTGCAGTGGCATGATTTTGGACAGGCAAAGAAGCATAGTCAATGCCTTCCTGACCAAGTTTTTTGACATTTTCAGCAAAGAGTGTGTAGCCAATTGTAGCAAGGTCTTTAAGCAATTGAACATTTGTTTGTATTGCGCTGATAGGATATGACTGCTGCTCAATAATCGGGCCATGATCCATTTCCTCATCCATAAGCATAAGAGACACACCTGTTTGGTCTGCGCCGAGAATAAGTGGATATACAGTAGGGGAAGCTCCGCGAAATTGAGGGAGAAGCGATAGGTGAACATTCCAGAATCCATGCTTTGAGGCTCTGAGAAGGTCTGGTTTGATAATTCGACCATATGCAAAAACAAGAGCGAGATCGATTGTAGAAGGATGGAATGGAGGAAGTGTAGAAGTGCGTAAGGATAGAGTGGGTGGAAGGGTAGAGAGCATAGAAATGTAGGTGACGGGGATGTTGTGATTTGTTGCAACAGTTTTTACGGGTGATGGTGTAAGTGTTTGCGAGCGCCCGACGGGTTTGTCTTCTTGTGTGACAACAAGAACAACTTCAACGGGTACATGTGTATCAGCTAGGATTTTTTCAAGAAATTCTGCTGAAAAATCTGGAGATCCAAAATACGCCAGACGCAATTTTTTCATCGTGTTATACGAAGTGTTTCGACCCTTTCTAATGCCGCTTTTCTCTCAGGTTGTTCAAAATGTTGACGAGCCGGTAGAAGTATGTCTATAAGATACTCGGTCGTAGCATTTTTAAGATCACTTGGGTGAATACTGCCCGAAGTGTATGCTTCTTTAAGAGCATCGATAGTCTCAAATGTTGTGTGACCACCAAACTGCTCTGATCTCTTAAGTTGAAAAGTACCTCGTAGTGGGAAGATAAGATGCTCAACCCAATCAATAATTGGATTGAATCGTGTTTCATTAGGAGGACAAAAAGCCTTTTGTACCTTACGCTGGATATCTTCGGGTGAATCATGAATAAAAACAGCAGTATCAGGCTTTGACTTGCTCATTTTCATAGAAATAAGAACCTCGCGTTTCTGGGCTTCGGGAATAGGCCACGTTGGTGGCTGAGCCAAACCTTGCAGGAGATGATGATGCAGGGCAATAGGCTTCATCGGATTTCCATCTGGCCCTGTGATGACCTTGTGCCTCATCTTTGACGTAATATCACGGGCGACAACATGAGCTTTCCGCTGGTCAGTTCCTGCGTGTGCAAGATGAATGTTCATGTTGAAAATATCAGCAATCTGCATGGGGGGGTAAAAAAGGATTGCTATCGGCATCTCATCACCTACTTCGCGGCCAGCGATATCAACGCTTCTCTTGCCTCGTGAGAGTGTGATATTAGATGCAACGTCCAATGTGGTCATCCAAAAATCAGCATTATAGACATCATCT
>MFZT01000035.1:7071-7345 GCA_001789515.1 Candidatus Roizmanbacteria bacterium RIFCSPHIGHO2_02_FULL_43_11 | reverse complement strand
AGCGACGGGGTTGTCTTCCGCCGCCGGGGAGACCTCGAGAGCGATCGCCACGGTTGCGACGATCAGGGCGAGACCCCCCCCAGAGGGCAAGCCCTCCACGCATTCCGAACAACGTTGCCCACCCCGAGTCAGCGGAGCGAAAGGGAGTTGGGGCAGCGATTGCTATGCCGTATACAACGGCTGCAAAGACCAACAATACTACTCTCCAGTTCATTTGTGACCTCTTTCTTTCTGATGCTGAGCGCCCGCTCGGTAAGGACAAAAACACTTATGT
>MFZT01000035.1:6001-7039 GCA_001789515.1 Candidatus Roizmanbacteria bacterium RIFCSPHIGHO2_02_FULL_43_11 | reverse complement strand
AAGTATTACAACCTAAAACGAAAAGTACACTGCCAATTATACAACCTATAGTAAATTATGTCAATGGTAAAGTCTGCTGCGGTGAGTAAAAATACGAGCGAAAAGTCTTTTTGCTTGACATGCTCTATTCCTTCAATTATAGTGAGTGACATTATCATTACACTGTATTTATCATGGCTGTAAAACAATCTGCAACTAGTCCTATGGATATTGTTAAAAACAACACTGTTCTCGTTCTTGTTATCGGTCTTGCCTTGGGAGGAGTTATAGGGCACCTTTGGACAAAAGTGCAGATGCTTGAAAATGGAGCGGCAAAAGTCGCTGGAACCACAGACACTGCACAAGCTCAACCGCAACAGCCTGAAGAACCAAAAGAGCTTAAGATTAAAAAACCAGATCCAAGTACTGACCACTGGATGGGTCCGAAAGATGCAAGATATGTGCATGTGGAATATTCGGATTTCCAGTGCCCATATTGTAAGGCCTATCTGCCGACATTCGAGAAATTCAAGGAAGACTATGCTGATAAGATGGCATTTGTATACCGCCATTTTCCGCTTTCCTTTCATCCTCTTGCGCAACCGTCTGCTGAGGCATCAGAATGTGTAGCAGATCTGGGGGGTGGTGATGCATTCTGGAAGTTTCACGACATTGTCTTCCAAACAATGCCGGATGTAAAGGAAGCCGATCTTCCGACGCTTGCAGCAAAAGCAGGGGTTAATGAAGCTTCATTTAAGGAGTGTTTTGGTGCAAAGAAATTTACCTCAAAAGTAAATGACCAGGCTAAGGAAGGTGAGTCTGCTGGTGTAAACGCAACGCCGACTTCGGTTATATATGATATGCAAACAGGAAAGACAGCTGTCATTGCTGGGGCATATCCGTATGAGCAGGCAAAGCAGATTGTAGACCCCTTTATCCAGCTCTGATGTAGTGTTGAGAGGCCTTGTGCCGGCAATGTTCGGGTAGATAATGCTCGGTGTATGTGTCGATGTTACACGTATGGTATCTGAACAATCTGCTGCTCTTCCTTGATTCTAA
>MFZT01000035.1:5567-5923 GCA_001789515.1 Candidatus Roizmanbacteria bacterium RIFCSPHIGHO2_02_FULL_43_11 | reverse complement strand
CAAATGCTGCATAATTTTTCACATACTGGTTGAGTTTATAGGCGATACTGGGAAGCATTGCCTCGATCATAGGAGCAATATCTACCCTGCCATCAGTGCCAATAGATACTTTTGACACCGGGATCTCTTCTGTTTTAAAGCCATATATAGACCTTGTTTTTGGGTCTTGCATGGAGGTGACAGTTTTTTGCAAAACTGTCTGAATTGCTGTTTTGCGCTCATTAAGTGGAGCCTGAGTGAAAACTTGAGATGAAAGAACAGGGGAGAGCTGGGAATTAATCTGCTGGTTAAGCATGAAAATTGATGGTTTCATTACAGTACGTACGATTGCAGGCGAAATAAGCGCATTCTCTGAA
>MFZT01000035.1:5248-5390 GCA_001789515.1 Candidatus Roizmanbacteria bacterium RIFCSPHIGHO2_02_FULL_43_11 | reverse complement strand
GCGATATGGTCGCAGAATGTGTGTACAAAAGAAAGAGATAATACGCAAGGCTTGCCAGGAGGGTCAAAACCGGATGGAGACTCATTAAGAAAAAGGTTATGGCAAAGAGCGTTGTAACTATAAGAAAAAAGGTACTCTCTCT
>MFZT01000035.1:0-5021 GCA_001789515.1 Candidatus Roizmanbacteria bacterium RIFCSPHIGHO2_02_FULL_43_11 | reverse complement strand
TTGTTCCACTGGGAGTGCCGATGCCCACCTTCTCTCTTTCCGCATCAATGAGCTTTTGAAACTCATCAAGCGAAAGCAACTTCTCGAGTTGTACCCCGTCTAAGAAAAAGGTTGGAGTTCCCCCAACGCCATAACCGATACCACTGTTATAATCATCCTGTACTTTTTTCTGCACGGCTGCACTCTCGTAATCTTTTTTAAACTGCGCAATGTCAAGTTTCAGAGACGCTGCATGCTCAAGGAGTGTCTTATCAATGTCTTTGCTTTCCTTCCACTCATCTTGTTTCTCAAATATGAGATCATGCATAGGGAAAAACGCATCTTGTTTACCAGCTGCTTCTGCTGCACGCGCTGTGTGACGTGAATATTGGTGCTGCTCAAGCGGGAAGTGACGATAGACCAATCGAAGATCGCCGTTTTTTTCAACAAGGCTTTTGACAATTGGCGCATACAAGCGGCACGTTGGGCACTGGAAGTCGCTGTACTCAACAAGCGTCATAGGGGAGTTGGGGTTGCCCTTTATCATGTCGCTTGTGTTTACTGGTAAGTCGATAGGCTTGCTACTTTGTTCAGGAGTAGATGTTGATGTAACCTTCCAAGCTCCCCATAAAAGTGCAAATATGGCAACAACTGCGACAATGCCTAAAATGATATTTGTGCCACGCTGTGTCATTTCATAATTATTTAACTTTCAATAGATATGATTCAATCATACGTTACGAGTTGAGATATTGCAATATGAGCATTAAAAATTTGCCTGCCTTCAAAAGGCCAAGGGAGAAGATAATTGAACAGGGTCCGCATGCTCTTAATGATACAGAACTTCTTATGATCCTTTTGCGGTCAGGAACTTCAGGACACGATGTTACCCATTTAGCTAAAAGCATCCTGCCATCAGGAAACATAAGTGATATCCATCATTATTCTTATAAGGAACTTCTGGCTAAGAAAGGACTTGGTGCGTCTGGTTGTGCAACTATCCTAGCTGCCCGCGAGATTACAATGAGGTTACGTATGACATCACAACAACCCAGTATAGAAAATGTTGATGATCTGGTGCAAATAGTCTCCCATATTCGCAATAAGAAAAAGGAATACTTTATTGGGATATATCTGAATGCGCGTAGACAACTCATTCAAACCGTGACCATTTCAATTGGATCTTTGAACGCAAGCATTGTGCATCCACGAGAGGTTTTTGAACCAGCGATACGGCTAGGAGCGGTAAACTTGGCTCTTGCTCACAATCACCCGTCAGGAGACCCTCAACCCTCACATCCGGATATTTTACTTACACAAAGAATTGCCCGTGCTGGCGACGTGCTGGGGATTGCACTTATCGACCATATTATCGTCTGCGAGCGAAACTATATCTCACTACAGGAGCAGAATCTTTTTAAGATTTAGCTTTATCTGTGACACTTTTGACCGTAAACTGAGCAAGACTTAAACCAAAGCCCGTCAGAATTGCTACCCAAAATGCCGTAATGCCGACACCGACTGAACTTTGCAGTGGCGTTCGTGCAAGCACATATAAGGTAACAATGTTCACGCCAAGCTCGAGGGTCAAATACCGGTCTGATTGCAGGGCAATATTAAAGTCTCGCAGAACAAGGTCAACAAGCATGGCGGCTAATGTCAGTCCAAAAGCTGTGGTTAACAATGCCTGCGCTGCTCCGATTTCTGACCGGCCAAACACTACAAAGTTGCTCGCATATACAGATACGAGATAGAGCACGACAGCATTCGCAACATAGTAGGTAATGAATTTCTTTATATACATACCATCACCTCCTCTCTTAATGCATCATGCATAGTATAGCCATGAACTCAGCACAAATTCAAGGAGTTCTACAGCTATGTGAACGTTAGTTGAGTTTCAAAATCAGGTATGTTATGGTTAACCCTATGAAATCGATCTCATTCTTTGGAGCTTCAGGGACAGTGACGGGCTCCTGTTACCAACTCAATAAAAATTACGAGCCTTATTTTCTTATTGATTTTGGCATGTATCAGGGAACAAAAGAAGTGGAGTCTCTCAATCGAGTCCCTGTACCCTTTCAACCATCAAAGCTCAAGGCGGTATTACTCACTCACGCCCATCTTGATCACTGCGGTCGTTTACCCATGCTGTACCAGATGGGGTATAAAGGGAAAATATATATGACAGAGCCCACCCTTGACCTTATGGGCATTGTCCTGCATGACGCTGCGAAAATTGCGAGGGAGAGTGAGGACACTATTCCCCTTTATACAGAGGATGAGGTTGATTACGTTATGGAGCAGGCAGAAATCATTGAATATGACCAAACTTTTCACCTTGACGGATTTGATATTACTTATCGAGATGCTGGGCATATTATGGGGGCTGCAAGTATTGAGCTTAATGATACACATACCACTACGCAAACGAGAAAGATCGTTTTTAGCGGTGATATAGGCAACTGGCCACATAATATGATGTCTGACCCTTATCTCTTTACGGAAGAGGATGTTGTGGTCATGGAATCGACATATGGTGGGCGTATGCACCCGCATGAAGACACAAAGGAGCTTATGCAGAAAGAAGTAAACGCTATTGAATCATCTGGTGGGGCACTGCTCATTCCCGCATTTGCGATTGAGCGAACGCAGGAGGTTCTTTACCTTCTCAAGCAGCTTAAGGATAGTGCAAAGATTAAAGCCCAAACACCAATTTTTCTTGACAGTCCCATGGGAATTCACACAACCGAAGTCTATCTTCGCTATGGAGCGCTCTATAATGATAATTTTCATGATGTAATTTCTCGAGGGAATCCTTTTGAGTTTACTGGCCTGCATGTATTGGAGAGAAAGAAGCAGGGTCATGCGATTGAAGCTGTGCATGGGCCTAAAGTTATTATTGCAGGAAGTGGGATGATGACAGGAGGGAGAATTGTAAGTCATGCGGTGCAATATTTACCTATAACCTCCACGCGCATTCTCTTTGTTGGGTATCAAGGGGAAGAAACGATGGGACGTGCAATTGAGGAAGGGGCTCAAAGTATACGCATTAATGATCAAAATGTCTCAATCCGCGCTACTGTTTCTCGTATTGACTCACTTAGTGCCCACGCAGATGAGTCTCAGCTTCTAAAATGGCTTAAACCAATTCAAGGCGTCCATCAAGTTTTTTTAACTCACGGTGAGGATACAGCACGGGATGCGCTGGAACAGGCAATATTGGCAAATGTCGGCGATATGACTATTAAGAAACCACAAAGGAACGATGAGGTTTTGCTGAAGTTAAACTCTAGAAGTTATCCTGAGCTTTGAGATGACGTCTACGACTTCTGTCTTCCCAGTTTTGCGTTGATCTCTATCACATATGTCTGGCCATCATCCATAGAGGCTAGCTACACAATACAGGAGTGATGGAATGCAAGAGGTTGTCCGCAAAATTATTACTATGGCAATGCTTTCTGAACTCTCATGCGCATCGTTTGCCAGTGATATTCCAAAGCAATCTGGCTTAATAAGGCCTCAATATTTTGAGGAGTTCCCTTTGTGGCAACGGCATATACATCTGATAACACATGATTGTCCTCAAAATGATAAGATTGCATGTAACTAACTCTATGCGGATAGGCTCCCGACAAAGCAACGGGAGGATAGTAGTCAACCAGGCTATGATATTTTCCTCGTTCTTCTTCAAGAAGCTTAATCATATGAACAATATCTGCATAATCAACATTGTTAAATTCACGTGCAACGACATTTGCGATAATAAAATCAATCTCATGTTGGAACATCTTGTTGGAAGCAATGCCCTCTTCCATAGACATGCGTATATACCGTACGGTTCGTTCAATGTGTGATTCATCAATGTGATCACTGGCATCTTTACTATACAAGGACTCTGCAGCAAGAATTGCACTTGACGCTTGTATTGCATCTATATTAGTCGACTGACTATTGGGATCATCTTGAGCAAGTTCTGCACTAACCCTCTTAAGAAGCGTTAACATTGTCCCCTTAGACAAAAAAGGGACTTCATCGCCAGACCTGCTCAGCATTGCCAAAAGTTCAATCATTACATATTCACTGTCAATCTTCATCTCCTTTAAGCTTTCATTTAGCATACGCTGCTCATCTGGAGTGAGCTCAGTATGCTGTATGATGTAAAGCATTGCCTGAATTCCCTCAGGACTAATCTGTGCAAGAGGAGTATCGGCTAAAATCTCATCAAGGCTCTTGAAAGCCTCTTCAGGTGCAGAAATTCCTTCGACACCATTCCAGTTGTCCTTTCCTGGAATCATCCAGATAACGGAATAGCTTACTGTTCCATCATCTGCCATCTTCACAAGAATCAAACTATCTCGCTCCCTGATAATAGTAATGTTCTTAACAGGTCCTACCATCTCCATATGTAGAACATACTTCATCACATCCTTATCTATATCTCTCCAATATCCTTCATACATTCCAGATCTTGTCATGTAGGCTCGCGAAATAGCGTGCTTTACATAATCGGGGAGTTCTTCATATTGTTTTTCTGCCTCCTCATGGGTAAGAGGATGGGGTGAAGCTTGTGAGTAGTCAACAGAGACTCCTCCATCTGTGTCATGCAGAGTTGTTAGTGAGCTTTCTACAAACTTGGCCGGTGGTTCTCGCCAGGCTGCGGGCGACACATCTTCAGATTGATTCTCCACACGACTATTAACGACAGTGAGATAGTCATAATAATGAGAAGGGGGATCAAGGAGTCCTTTAGCCTTTTCCATGGGACGAATTATTTCCCCGACAGTCCCACCAAGGATTGTACTAACGCCTATTACTGATGCGACTTTCTGCCTGAAAGAGAGGCGGTCTAGCCTCTTACTTGGTTGTGAAGTTTTATCAAGCGAACCAGTTTCTCGATCCATTCCAGTTTAAAGTATACAAGAATATATAATCCCAGTCAATGGCATATATCAGGAATCGTCAAGAGAAAATTGTTGCTGAAAAACATGAACATGTTACGTGATACAATACCCTACCGTGATATATGAATAGGCGAGAAT
>MFZT01000034.1:29207-32589 GCA_001789515.1 Candidatus Roizmanbacteria bacterium RIFCSPHIGHO2_02_FULL_43_11 | reverse complement strand
ATGAACATTAACGTAGCAAAATCGTATACAGCGGTTCTGGAAACGAATAAAGGCAATATAACCATTACTCTCTATACGAAAGAAGCACCAAAAACCGTCAACAATTTCATCTTTCTTGCTCAAAAGAATTTTTATGATGGAACAATTTTCCACAGGATTATCAAAGATTTTATGATTCAAGGTGGTGACCCATTAGGTAACGGAACTGGTGGGCCGGGATATATGTTTGAGGATGAGCTCAATGCATCCTTACAGTTTAATAAACCAGGCATGTTGGCGATGGCAAACCGTGGCCCAAATACCAATGGCTCGCAGTTTTTTATTACAACAGTTGAAACTCCGTGGCTTGATGGTAAACACACGATTTTTGGATATGTTACAAAAGGTATGGATGTTGTGAAAGCCATAGAGAACGTAGAAATTGGTCAATCCGACAAGCCAGTTAAAGATGTTGTGATAAAGGATGTTGAAATCCTTGAAGATACTAATTAAGTTATAAAGATATGGCTAAGACTCCCGAATCATATCTTCAGCGACACACACCTGAGGATGCACAAAAAAGAGACGCCAGACAGCGCGAGGCTCCTGTAATGCAAATCGGACAAGCTGGGCCGGAAGTTGCTGCACAAAGGTATAATGCATGGAAAACAGCACATCGCAGCAGGATGCCTCATTACGAGGGGTAAAGAAAGGCTTTTGTAGCTTGAAAGTTACCTCAAAACCTTAAGCGCCTTCATCAGAGCCTCTTTTTCGTTTGCAATTTCTTCATTTTCTACCATTTCAAACAGCTTTTTGAGAATATTTCCCACTTCTGGACCAGGTCGCAGGCTCAATGCTTCCATAACATCGTGACCGGAAATCTTGAGGTCATGAATGGTAAACGGCATGTGTTGCACATCGACAAGACGTTTTTTAAAAAGTTCTGTTCGCCAGGAGGTTTCTGGCACACCAGAACCAACGCGATCTCCTGTTCGAATATCAAGTAAACCATCAACATTTTCCAGTCCTACCTTGCGAATGAACCGTCGCAGCGCCTTATCTGTCTGTAATTCTGACACAGAAAACATATGATGACGAACAAGCATGACAAGTCGCAGGCGATCCTTTTTTGAAAGCCGCAACCGATGTGCAATCTGGTTTGCAAGTGTAGCGCCAATTATTTCGTGATTATAGAAAGTGGTTATACCACGTTCGTCAACGGCTCTTGTATCTGGTTTGCCGATATCATGCAAGAGTGCCCCAAGCCGCACAATAGGATCAGGCGATGGAGTATGCCGCAGTGTTTGCACAGAGTGCGTGCCGACATCATCTTGATGATGACGTTCTGGGCTTTTCTGATCGATCCCAAAAGCATCATCAAGCTCCGGGAGAATGTATTTCAAAAGTGTTGTGGAGCGCATCATCATAACACCATCCGCACCGTGAGGAGAGGTAATAATCTTTAAGAGTTCGTCCCTTATACGTTCCCAGGAAATGTGTGTAATCTTTTCTGCATGACGAGACACTGCTGAAAGAGTATGTGGCTCGATAGTAAAGCTGAGCTGTGATGCAAATCGGATCGCTCGCAAAAGTCGCAATGCATCTTCTGTAAAACGTTTATCCGGATCGCCAACTGCGCGGATAATACCATTCTTAATGTCCTCTTGGCCATGAACAAGGTCAATGATATTTTTGCCATCATGTGCAAGGGCATTTATTGTGAAATCACGTCGGACAACATCTTCCTCAATAGAATCTGCCCATTGCACCGTGTCGGGATGCCGACTATCAGAATAGGTGCTTTCCTTTCGAAACGGCGTGATTTCTGCAATAGTGGTTTCTCCAATATCCGTGGTAAGTGGCACGAGAACTGTGCCGTAATCGTTCTCATACTTTGCGTCAGGAAACAGCTTTAATACTTCTTGGGGTTTGGCATTGGTTGCAAAATCCCAATTGGTAATAGGTCTGTTCAGAAGCATATCACGAACTGGTCCTCCAACAATGTAGATTTGGAAACCAGCACTGCGAATTATCTGCATGAAAGCATCAATATATTTCGGCATAGGTATATTATACGGCTTGCCCGACCCCTGCATGTTCGCAGCTTGTGATAAGATGATAGAAGTCATTTTTAGCACTATGCCCAACACAACTCCTATTCTCAATATAAAACACACGTTTTCTGATGGTGTGACAGAAGATGAAATCTTTCAAAGTATTCTCGTGGATCGAGGCATTACAGATATTAAGCATTTTCTCAACCCCCCTCACCCGCGTGATATCCCATCCTCTACCCTTTTTCCCAACAAAACTTCGTGGAAGAAAACAATGGCGATTTTAAAAAAAATTCATAAAAATGGGAGTCGCATCGTGGTCTACTCTGATTACGATGCTGATGGAGTGACCGGAGGAGCAATTATGTGGGAAGGTCTTACAAAGCTTGGATTTGATGTTATGCCCTATATTCCAGATCGAAAAACTGAAGGCTATGGGTTTTCTGAAAAAGGCATTGATGCTGTAATTGCGCAGCATAATCCATCACTTATTATCAGTGTGGATCACGGAATTGTTGGTCACAAGCAGATTGCCTATGCTGCAGAAAAAGGAGTGCCCATTATTGTGACAGATCATCATCAAAAGCAAGAAGGAGATCCTCCAGAGGCGTATGCGGTTTTTCATACGGATAAACTTTCAGGAAGTGGTGTGGCCTATTTTTTTATAAAAGAGGTCTACGAAGTCTTTGGGAAATCCTTGTCCGATGATTACTTAGCCCTTGCTGCAATTGGGACAGTTGCTGATCTTGTACCGTTAACTGGTGCATCGCGCTCGATTGTGAAGTTCGGACTTGTCTCTCTTTGCACAACGCCGCGTCTTGGTTTGCGCCATATGATGAAAGAGGCTGGGATTGATGGGAAGCAGATAGACACATATCACATCGGCTATATTCTTGCACCGCGCATTAATGCCTTTGGAAGACTTGAACATGCGTTGGATGCTTTGCGACTTTTGTGTACCACATCCTATGACAAAGCTGTGACACTTTCTGCTAAGGCTGGATCTATCAACAAGCGCCGGCAAGATATTGTTGAAGTGGCAGTTAAGCAAGCACTCACCATGGCTAAACCGAATGAAAAATTGATCATTCTGGAATCTCATGACTGGGAGGAAGGTATTATGGGGCTCATCGCTGGAAAAATTTTACAAACATACCAACGACCGACAATGGTTATCACGCACCATGATGGCTTTGCAAAAGCTTCAGTGCGATCAGTGCCAGGAGTTGATATTATGAATTTTCTTACAGACCTGCGAGATTTTTTTATTGACATGGGTGGACACAAAGCCGCAGCAGGTTTTACGATTTCACAGGAAAACTTGAAAAAGTTCTTACAGGTAGCAGGAA
>MFZT01000034.1:12483-29199 GCA_001789515.1 Candidatus Roizmanbacteria bacterium RIFCSPHIGHO2_02_FULL_43_11 | reverse complement strand
AGGTCAGAAATTACTGATGCAATGCTCGTGCCCCAAGTGCTCATTGATGCACAAGTCCCGTTTAAAAGTCTCAACATAAACCTTGCAACCATGATGAATGTCATGAAACCGTTTGGTATGGCCAACGCGCAGCCTGTTTTTTTAACAGAAGCGCAGGTGCACGATGTGATGCCACTTGGAAAAAAAGCAGGGCATACGAAACTAGTACTAAATAACAGCGGCGTTTTTTTGGAAGCGTTGCTCTTTAATACACCCTTCTCTCAAGCTCCAAAGAAAGGCTCGGCACTCCAATGTGCTCTCGAGCTGGAAATGAAGGAATGGAGAGGCAAAGAAAGCGTGCAGGCAATTGTCCGGCATTTAGTTACAACTAGTTATAACTAGTTACAACTAATTGTAACTAGCTTGCTCTCGCATGCTCCTCAAGCTATAATACCCCGTATGAAGTCGCTTTTTATTCAGGACACGTTGAGCAAAATTGGCGAAACTGTGACGCTCTACGGCTGGGCAGATACCATTCGTGATCACAAAAAAGTTATCTTTATTGATCTTCGTGATTCGACTGGAATTATTCAAACTGTTGGGACAGAGGATATTGGCAAAAAAATGGCGGGTGTTTCTGTTGAAGATGTTATTGCTGTAACAGGCTTGATCAAGAAGAGGCCCGATAACATGGTGAATGATAAATCTTCTTTAGGGAGTATTGAGCTTGAGGCTTCCGATATTAACATTATTTCTCATGCTGCTCCATTGCCTTTTGATATCAGCAAGGAGTCGCTTGATCTGACGTTACCTGTTTTGCTCGACAACCGCTCGCTTACTCTTCGTCATCCAAAGATTCGCGAAATTTTTAAAGTACAGGAAACAATCATTGATGCGTTTCGTCGTGCATGTAAGGCAAAGCACTTCACCGAGTTTCAGGCGCCTGTGATTATTCCAGAAGTTGCTGAGGGAGGAGCTGAGGTTTTTGAGGTGAAATATTTTGGGCATAAAGCATTTCTTTCTCAAAGTCCCCAATTTTACAAACAAATCATGATCACAATTTTCGAACGTGTCTTTACTGTGAATAAAACACTCCGCGCAGAGCCTTCTGTAACAACGCGTCATCTCACCGAAGCAACTACGCTGGATGCAGAATTAGGCTTTATTGATTCATGGACAGAACTTATGGATATGGCTGAATATGTGATCAAATATCTATGTGATGCAGTTAAAAAAGAAAACATTCTTGCGCTGGGACTCTATACAGTTGATATGCCTGATACGTCGCTGCCAATTCCACGATTAAAGCTTCGTGAAGGCCAAGAAATCATTTTTAAACGAACGGGTCGGGATAATCGGGCAGAGCCAGATTTAGAGCCAGAAGATGAGCGAGAACTGTGCCGATGGGCGCAGGAAGAACATGGGATCAACATGGTGTTCGTCACGCATTACCCAGTTGCAAAAAGGCCCTTTTATACTTTTGAAGATTCTGAAGACCCAGGATACACATTAAGTTTTGATTTACTTGGGTTTGGACTTGAATGGCTGACAGGTGGTCAGCGCATACATGATTATGAAACTTTGATGAAAAAGGCACAAGATCGCGGGATGAATA
This sequence comes from Candidatus Roizmanbacteria bacterium RIFCSPHIGHO2_02_FULL_43_11, assembly GCA_001789515.1. Taxonomy (GTDB): domain Bacteria; phylum Patescibacteriota; class Microgenomatia; order UBA1406; family HO2-37-13b; genus 2-02-FULL-43-11-A. The sequence continues at coordinate 27,605 of MFZT01000034.1, read as the reverse complement.
TGGAGAAAATTGAGTTATATTTGCAGGCTTTTCGGTATGGTATGCCACCAGAAGGAGGGTTTTCATTCGGATCTGAGAGAATTGTAATGGGCCTGCTTGGCCTACAAAATGTGCGGGAAGCTTCCCTCTTTCCAAGAGATATGGAACGCATTGATGTTCATTTGCCTTCATTGAAATAGCTTCGGGGTCTTTTCTTGTTACAATAGTCCTATGCCCAAAAAAAAACCAGAGCAGGTTTCTACTTCCCAAGTGCCTAAAGCATTCTACGTCCGCGCAAGCCTTGCCATCACTTTTTTTGCCTTAATTCTTCTGTTTTATCCGGGCTACAGTTTCTACACAAGTCTTTTTTCATACCAGCGAGACATGTTTCTGTCTGGGGAAAGGCGGACCAAGGAGTATCAAGTGCTTTATGTGCCCTATGTAAAGCCTCAAATCGCAACGCCTTCACTGACAGCAATTTCTGTGTATTTGATTGACTTAAAAACAGCGACTCCTCTGTATGAAAAAAATCAACATATGCGTCTCTTCCCGGCTTCAACAACCAAGGTTATAACCGCACTTACTGCTATGGATAAGTTCACATTTGATGATGTTCTTGTTACGAAACGGGTTGTTAATGATGGACAACTTATGGATCTGGTTCTGGGTGAAAAAATGACTTTTGAAAACGTATTGTACGGCCTGCTTGTACACTCGGGAAATGATGCTGCGTATATGATCGCAGACAGTTATCCTGGTGGGGACAACGCATTTATTAAGGCAATGAATGCAAAAGCTGCAGCACTTAAAATGCGCAATTCACATTTTGATAATCCGGCTGGTTTGGATTCCGCCGCTCTCTACTCGTCTGCTTTTGATCTTTCTCTTGCTGCCCGTGAATTATTGAAAAATCATGAACTTGCGAGAATTGTATCGATAAAAAGTATCACGGTCTCTGATGTTGACTACACGCACTTCCATTATTTAATGAATGTAAATCAACTCCTTGGGAAAATCCCGGGCATTGGGGGCCTGAAGACGGGCAAAACCGATCTTGCCGGTGAAAATCTTATCACTTTGTATAAAAAAAATGGGCATGAATTTCTCATAGTTTTGCTCAAAAGTGAGGATCGCTTTGCAGATACACAAGCTCTTGTAGAGTGGATTGGGCAAAATGTAAACTATGCCACATTATAATTAAGGCTTCTCGGGGCCCTTTCGTGGGAGTTATCGGGGCAGACTCTGTTGCTGTTTTTATATACGTCGGATCTACTGCAGACACATAGGCAGCAAATCCGTTGTCACCCAAAAATACATAAACAGGCATCAGGTATGGGAAATAAACCTCTGGATCATAGTAACCAACAAACATATCACGAATGACAATGTGTGATGACCCTTTCGCCGGCGATACAATAATGCCTTTTCTATTCAAAAGCTCTTCAAAAGCCCGATCTCCCGTTTTCAGCGGGTAGGCGCCACCTGTTGAATAATCCTTGGGAAATGATGTGACTTGTGCCTTAATAACCAAATTGCCATCTGGTCTAAAAACAAACGTTACATAATTTTGGCTATTAAAATACTTTGGTGACATCACTGGATAGCCGTTCACATCAGGCTGAAAAAAATCAACCTCGACAACATTTGCTTCTTGTGGATTTTGAACCACAATAAAGTCCTGCGTTGCAATGTCATATCGAAGATAAATAACGTTATCTTTTCCTTGCGCAAAGTTTTCATCATACTTATTCATCTGTCGCATAAATGCACGAGCCTGCTCGCGAATCGTATTTTCTTGAGGAATTGTTGCCGTAGAAAAAATCTCATCAATCTGTTGCAGATCTGTTTCAAACGTAAAATTAAAATTTGTGATATCAATTTTTAGTTTGCGAATACCGTCATCATACTGAGCCTCAAGTCCATTGATAGTATATTGCTGGGTTTCTGTATCAAACCCAACTGCCCGGGCCATGTAAGTTGTCGTTTGCTGATACCCAAAACGTGTACGAGCTTGTGGGATAAAGTAAACATTTGCTGCGCTTGTTGCCGTTGTCGGGCGGCCTTCAATGTTTTCCATCGTGAGCGTGAAGGATGAAGGATAATCAACAGTGTATGAAAACGGGATAGGGTCAAGAATACCAAGTGGCGGTTCGTATGGAATGTCTCTTGGTCGATTCACGATGGCAGTGATGATACCTGAAATAAGAACGTAAAAAATAATGAACAAGATAAGACCAGCAAGGGCAAAAGGCCCGATTTTGCGAAAGTAATAGGAAAATTCAGAGAGTGTCATAGCACATTTAACTATACTGAAGAGGGCGGTTGGATGCAATCTATTGGGTAAGGAGCACCGATCTTTATACCGTGTAAAATGACTTCTAAGAATGTCGGCCGGCGGGGGTGTCCCGCCGGCCATGGTGCTCGGTTGCCGGTACTACTCTTCAGGTGGAGTGTACCGAAGTTGGTAGTCCACCGACGACATGTGATCATTCCCAAGCCACTTCTTTCGTGTCAGCATGTAGCTGTCGACAAGGTCTACGATCGGCTTGGGTACAGTGTCGATGGGCGCTGATGATAGTACTGTAATCATCAGTTGCCCAACTTTCTGGGCCGCTCTGAAGCGCCAGGTGTGGCGGTCCATTCCGAATCTATCCTCCTCCTCCAGATAGATGCCTGATTGACCACAGACCCACTCGAAAAAGGTCGGTGGAATGATTACTTGAAATGGGACCATGTTCCTCTCCTGTCTATGTGTGAAACGAGCACCACCCAAATTATACTATGGGCCGCTAGAATTTGCAAGCAGTCGGCATGCTATAATGCAAAGCATGACGATGCCAAAAAAGAGTCGGCCACACTCTTCAAGCACAGCCGTTGTTCGCACGCGTATTGCCCCCTCCCCCACAGGTATGCCCCATATTGGCACACTCTATCAAGCTCTTTTTGATTATGCATTTGCAAAAAGACACAAAGGGTCATTCCTCATCCGCATTGAAGATACTGATCAGGAAAGATCTGTCCAAGGTGCAGAGGAAGCTCTGTATGATGCATTTGACTGGCTTGGCATTCCAGAGGATGAAAGTCCACGCAAAGGGGGCTCTGTAGGGCCCTATAGGCAATCTGAGCGACTGGATCTTTATAAACAGCACGCACTTGAACTGGTCAAAAAAGGCCATGCCTATTATTGTTTTTGTTCGAAAGAGCGGCTTGAAGAAGTGCGAAAGCAGCAGAGTGCATCAAAACAGGTGCCGATGTATGACCGGCATTGTTTAGCTCTCGTATCTGAGGAAATTCAAACGCGCTTGGATGCAGGCGAAAAGCCCGTAATCAGGATGAAGATCCCACAGGGTGAAAAAATTGTATGTCGAGATGAAGTTCGGGGTGACATTGTATTTGATAGTAATCTCATTGATGATCAGGTATTGCTGAAATCCGATGGATTTCCGACATATCATCTTGCTGTTGTAGTTGATGATCATTTTATGAAAATTTCACATATTGTCAGAGGGGAAGAATGGATCTCATCGCTACCAAAGCATAAATTGCTCTATGACTGGTTTGGTTGGGACATGCCGCCCATGTATCACACACCGCTTCTTCGTAACCCAGACAAGTCAAAAATGAGCAAACGACATGGGCACACATCGGTTGTGTGGTATCAGGAGCACGGTATTTTGCCGGAAGCTTTGCGCAATTTTTTGGCACTTCTAGGCTGGTCCCACCCGAAGGACGCAGAAATTTTTTCCCTTGATGAATTTATTTCGAGCTTTGACTTAAAAGATCTAAAGGCAGTGGGGCCGATTTTTGATCCTGCGAAATTAGAGTGGATGAATGGAGAGTATATTAGAATGTTGCCTGTCGAGGAACTTGCAAAGCGACTCCAAGAATATAATGAAAAATTTCTAAAATCGGTATATAGCATAGAGCTTATCCATAAAACTGTTCCACTTGTGCAAACACGTCTCAAAACTTTTCAAGAATATGATGGCTATTGCCACTTTTTCATTGAAGCACCGAGAAGTTTTGAAAAAGATCTGACTGCAGAAAGGGACGTAATTAAAAGCATTGCCGGGGTTTTAGAAAAATTTCATGAACAAGAATGGCAAGCAGAAGCATTAGGGACAAGACTCCAGACCTATGCTGAAAAGCAAAATATCCCATTCAAATCGTTCTTCATGACCCTGCGCGTTGCTTTAACAGGGAAAAAAATCACACCACCATTAAATGAAAGCATGGAAATTCTTGGGAAGGAAGAAACGCTCAAGAGGCTGAAATGACTTCTAAAGCCTTTCCGGGCTACCTCCTGGTACCTCAAATTTACGCTGGTGCAATACACACTCAGCATCTTGTGTAAGCATCATTTTCCACCAAGCGCCGTAATGCATCTGATGAAAAAGTCTAATACTGCGAGGAGAGATTGAAAAAAGCTCCACAGGTGGCTCTCCTGCCGGAACATCAGCACGAGGAACAGCGATATACCTGCCTTTTTCAGGATCAGCTTCCTGATAATATGCAATCTCGAAATTGTCTGAATGTGGAGCCTCTTGCAAGGCTAAAAAAACCCTTTGCATAAGCTCTACTTCCAAGCGCTTATATTTCTGATAATTTGGACCTTCGTAAGAAATACGGTCAAGCATGCCGTTAGGCATGAACGTATATACAAGGGCCGTTCGAACGTAGAAGATATCTGTATAGGCCGGATCTATAGAATTCTGGCGGAAGGTAGGATCATATAGAGTGATCTCCAACTTATAGCAATCGCCTTGCATGCGAAAATCTACACCAAGAGGATGTATGGGTGCATAGTGATTACCATTCATGGCTTTATCCAAGTGTTTCTGGCCAGTGCCGATCAGTTTCAACGGTCAGATCAAGGTATATTTTACGATTCGTTGCGGTTTCAAGTTCTTTACGAGCCATGGTGCCGATTTCCTTAATCCGTCGTCCGCCTGCACCAATGAGCATTTTTTTGTAGGTATCGTCGGTAGTAAGAACGCGGGCTTGAATATATGTGGTGTTTGCATCTCGTTCTATAACATTGTCAACAACAGCGGTTGTTGTGTATGGCACTTCCTTACGTGTGCGCAAAAATACTTTCTCGCGGATAATCTCTGCAATAAATGTGCGACTGTCAAGGTTTATAGCAGGATACGGGTAAAGATTTGCGTCAACAATTGGTTGATCGCGCTCCGGCAGCATGGTAAAGATAGTCTCCAAAAGCGTCTTAAGATGTGTTCGATTGAGTGCCGATATTTCTACGACCGCATCGCACTCCTCTTCTAGGAAACGATACTGTGCTCGGTAGGTTGGCTCTGTAACATCAATTTTATTAATAACGAGAACTTTTGGTATGTTCAACTTGCGAGTAATCCCAACCACTTTTGCCTCTTCAAAATCTCGCTTACGTGTGTGGTCGATAAGATAAAGAGCAAGGTCAACGTCTTTATTAAACGGCTCCAGAGCTTTTTCATTAACGCGTTTAGAAACAGGGTCCTTTGCTTTTAAAAAAATGCCGGGTGTGTCAATGAAAATAATTTGACCTCTCTCATCCTGATAAAGTCCCTCAATGGGAAAACGAGTGGTTTGAGGTTTGGGGCTTGTGATAGCGACTTTTTGCCCGATAAGATTATTCACTAGAGTGGATTTACCCACGTTGGGACGGCCGATAAGAGCAACAGTTCCGGATCTTTTTGGAACAGAATTGCTTTGGGTGGCTGATGACATGTGGAAAGTATAACACGAGTTACTATATCAAGCTATTTTTGGTAAAATACAAGAAACTTGCGGGATCGTCTAACGGCAGGACTGCAGACTTTGGATCTGCCTATCTAGGTTCGAATCCTAGTCCCGCAGCCAAATTGGACTCGAACCGTAGCACGACAAGCAGATAGTCTATTCTAGAAAGCAATAGCTTGTAAGAAATACTTGCGTTCTAAGATCGCTTCTAAGCCTTCAGGTATAGACTGTGCTACCAATATATTCTATTTGACAAAAGTACTATAGGTGTTATATAATAATAACCAACATGATAAAAGCGGAACTTTCATTGCGAGATGTTCTTAGTTCTCTTCCCGCCGATCATCCAGAGCGGGCTGAGCTTGAAGAAGAAGTACAAAGATTTGAAGAGCGTAATGCACTGCGTAAATTAGCTGAACTTCAAGAAGCTGAAGCTCCAGAAAGAGTTCTGGAAGTCTTGGAAACTGCTCGTCAACGATATGGAGATATGTATGAAGCTGTAGCAGTTCCCACAGTAACCCTTCGAGAAACTACCCGATATCCCGAGGGATGGGTTCCTCTTAATCCATGGTTCTTCCAGAAACTACAAGAAGGTAGGATTAAGCCTGAGACGGCGGCTACTATTTCAGAGGCATGGGTTTTATGGGATAAAACAGCAAGACCTAACTATGACGGTGGGCGACAACTTTATGGTAATGGTAACGATCCTCTTGGAGAAGAACTTGCACATTTACGATCACAGGGAGCGGTTGAAGTCCCCTCACATACAAAACATGTCCCTGCAACATCACGTTTTGGTTTGTCAGCTAATGAAGTAGATGGATCTTTCCTTCCACTTCATGCTCAAAGCTTAGGATTGAGAGCAGATTTAGGTGAACGAGCTATGACTCGCCCTTATGCCTTATTTAATGTTATTGGCAATATGCGACATCCTGAGGCTGGTCAAGTCAATACATGGGAATGGATGGACGAAAAATTCGGCGATGACGACCGCTTGCTCGGTGGCGACTCTGACGACGGTGGTCTCGGCGATGTCGACCGCAGCTGGGCTGGCTCTCACAATGTCAGCGTTGGTTTCAGTCCTGCGATAGTTCTTCCTCCTCAAGCTTGATTTCTTGGATCTCATAATTCTTGAAAAATCCTTGGTATTTTATTCCTTGCATCCTTGGACTTAATTTTTTACAATACTCTTCGATAAAGTTCATGATCTCGATACTACGGTATCGGGACACTTCATCTTTTATTAGTCATGTATTCCGGTGTTGTATTCTCTACGGAGACTGCAAGTGTGAATCTCTAATAAAAAAGAGAAAAGAGGAAAACTACGTGCTCGAATCTTAACTGTTCCTAGTTTAAACGGGAGCAATACAATACAGCGACAAGAGCAATCAAGTCGTGGTGGAAAAATAATGCGGATTTGAGTACAGATTCGGCGATGACAACCGCTTGATCGGTGGCAACTCTGACAACGGTGGTCTCGGCAATGTCGACAACAACTGGGCTGACAATCACAATGACAACATTGGTTTCAGTCCTGCGATAGTACCCTCAATCTTTTATTGGATGGTTTTGATCCATCCGCCAAGCATCTTGCCAATTTCAATAAGAAGTGCGGTTAATTGTTGGTATTTATTATGGTCAAGACATTTTGTCTCCCATGATAACCTTAACAGTATTTTTAAAAGATCAAGTTTGAAGCTAATCTTTTTAAGTACTGGAAGCTTTAGATCACGGCTGGTATAACCTGCTGTTATAACAAGTTCAAGAAGATCTAATGTCATCTGATCGATTCTTTGTCCTAGCGTATAGCGCTTTGCTTTGGGGAAGAGGAGTAAATAAGCAGATAACAACTTATAAAACTCATACAGTTTTGCAAAAATGGGGATGTCAAGTTGACCTTGACCCGCAGAATTTACTATAGGTGTGTGTGTGTGTGTGTGTGTGTGGATATTCTTTAGTAGTTGACATAAAAGTTATGAATTATAGCACATTTGTCAGTCTTAACAATCTATTTGTCGCATGGGGTGAATTTAGAAGAGGTAAAAAGAATAAAGTCGACGTTCAACTATTTGAAAGAAATCTCGAGGATAATCTTTTTCAACTACATCATGAATTAAAATATAAAACCTACAGACATGGATCTTATGAATCATTTTATGTCAACGATCCAAAGCGCCGACATATTCACAAAGCAAGCGTCAGAGATAGAGTAGTTCATCATCTTTTATATATCTATCTTTATCAACGTTTTAATCAACACTTTATCTACGATTCTTATTCATGTCGGTTAGAAAAAGGCACACATAAGGCAGTTGATAGGCTTGAAATCTTTACCCGAAGAGTTTCCAAAAATTACACCAAAAATTGTTGGGTACTGCATTTAGATATTAAAAAGTTTTTCGCCAGTGTCGATCACAGTATGCTTAAAAGTTTTTTGACCATGGGAATTGATAACGTTGATATTTTATGGCTTTTGGAGGAAGTGATTGATAGTTTTAATGCTAGTGAGGGAAAAGGCATTCCTTTAGGCAATTTAACAAGTCAAGTATTTGCAAATATCTATATGGATGATTTTGATCAATATATAAAGCACAAACTACAGATCAAATATTATATCCGTTATGCTGACGATTTTATAATCGTGTCAGATAAAAAAGAATTGTTAATAAGCTATATTGATGCCATAAGTGATTTTTTGGAAAGTAATTTAAAACTTGCGTTGCACCCCAAAAAAATAACCATCCGTCGTCTTACATGGGGTATTGATTTTTTAGGGTATATTGTTTTACCTCATTATCGATTGCCTCGAACAAAAACAAAACGAAGAATCTTTACTAAGCTTGACGAAAAAATAGGCATACCATCTTTTAACCAGTCACTTCAATCGTACTTAGGCTATCTTGGACATGCAAATACATATGGGTTGAAACAGCGGATAAAAAATAGAATTTGGTTTTCGACTAAGTAAGTTTTCTCTCATGGAGTTTCACCGGGAGAGGTAAGACTTCAATTAACTCTTTCCTAGCCTTTGGCGATCCTTGTCTTACAATGTATTGAATATAGTCCTTTGTTTTTAGATCTCCATCAAATTCATAGTCGCTTAAATATCTGGCCTCTTTAATAATCTTTTCATATTCACCCAATATACTTTTAAGCTTATTTGGAATTAAGAGTTGGTCTTCAGGTATTTCATTGACTTTATCTAGTATTTCTCGAATCAAAGCGCGTTCGGTAAGATACCCTTCTTTACATTTCGGATTTCGTGACCGTGTGCAATGATAATAAATATGTTCCCTATGCCCTCCATATTTTAGTTTTCGTTTTTTTAGTTCACCACATATTCCAGACCCACAACTATGACAAGTAAAGATCCCTTTTAAAGGAAATACTGTTTGACCAAGGGCATATTTCTTGTCACTTGATATTTCTTTTTGAACTTCATCAAACACCTCTTTTGTGATAATCGGCTCATGTGCCCCTTTGTACCAAACGTCACTTTTTTCAGGAAATTGAAATGCTCCGTAATAGAAAGGATTTTTGAGTATGAGATATATCATACTTCGGGTTATTTTCTTTCCACTTTTCGTGGTAAATCCGACGCTATCCATCCAGTCTTTTACCATTTGTCCGGTGTGATACATATATGCAGCTCTTTCAAACGCTTCTTTAATGATTGGTGCTCGTTCCGGATCAACTGCGATGTCTTTTATTCCGCCAAACGATCGATTGATATATCCCAGCGGAGCAGGTCCCGGTCTCCACCCCATGTCGCATTTTGCTCTAATACCTCGCTTCACATTTACTCCTTTATTATCGTTCTCAAGCTTAGCTTGAGAACAGAGAATCATTAATAAAAACTTTTCATTCGGCGTATTTGAAAACGTTTGCCCATAAGTACGGATATGCTTGAGTTGTCCTCGATCCATAAGATCAACGATCCGACCGAGATCACCAGCATTTCGAGAAAGCCTGTCTGGTGCCCACGTTAAAATACCATCGAATACTCCTTCACCAAGATTTGCAATCATTTGATTAAAGACAGGTCTGAGTCCCGAGTCTTTTGCAGAATGACTTTCTCGATAAACGTCTTTTATAGATATATTGTCTCGCTTTGCAAGGTCAATCATTTCTTTAATTTGAGAATCAATTGACATCGCTTGCCGCTCGTCAGATTCGCTAGATTTACGAGCATAAAGGCAGTAATTTATGTTACTAGGGCTATCCATATCTATGCATGGATGGTATCGGAATAAAACGGGAAGTCAAGTGTTAATTGTTGAATTTAATGAAAAAGTATGTAACCATAATAAAAAGCAGGGTTACCCCTGCTTGAAAGCTACCGCTTTTTTTTGCGAACAGCTTTAACTGGCGTGACTTTGATACCGACAGTTTCTTTGTCAACATTAATACGATTTACTCGTACTGTTGCACGTCTTCTGACTGCTTTTGCCATATTTCACCTCCTTTCTCGCCAATTGATGGCGCTCCTCATTTCCATGTTGGCAGTAGAAAGATGAAATTGGGGATACCCTGCTTGCGAAATTATACTACAAGATTTTTACTTATTTTTTAATTCTTTATACTTCCAATCCCGAAAAGGGTAGTCGTTATATTCGCCCGTGTCAAAGTTAATAGTGCCAATATAATGATCTGCCACAAATACATAGTTTTTATTAGTCCAATCATCAAGTTGTGTAGTTTCTGTCCCTGGTGTTTGCATCAGCGTGTCATATTCCATTTGGAGGTTGTACGCTTCTTCATTATCATAAAGATCAATATTACAAGGTTTAGTGCATATTTTTTTTATCTCTATTGCAACGCTTTCTGGGTTGGTTTTGTTTTGACCTATTAGTACGTCAATATTCTCAACAGTTTTGCTATCTCTACGACTGATAATCTTATATTCAGAGTTGATTGATACGGGCTTTTTTGTATCATCGGTTTTTGTATCTTTTATAAATCCGGCAAATATTGTGACTATTATTAGCACTAGAAAGATGAATAATGGCCATTTTAATAATTTTTTCATCAAGTTCACCTCCTTATCATTTTTCCTGTCCTAGCAATACAAACTAATTTACTTCATGATAACTGACAGTTAGCATAAAATCAAGGGCAAATCAAGGCTAATTGCTAAGTCTCACTAAGTAGACTTTATGCTTGTATCTTTCGATAATTTTGCCATGAGAAGTAATGCAAAACTCCCTAAGGCCTTGGGCAAAAGAATTCAAAAGAGAAGAAAGGAGCTCAAGCTTACCCAAGAAGATCTTGCTGAAAAAGTTGATATAAGTCGAGCTTATGTCGGATATATCGAACAGGGAAGAAATACCCCTTCACTGGAAGTCTTGCAGAAAATTGCCAAAGCTCTTAAAAAGTCGCTCAATGAATTTTTTTAGGTATTAAATCATGCCTTTAAACATTATTCCGTATTGTTCAAAAAGCATTCTTTGTAATTGATCGGTAGGTTTCTCTGCTATAGATTGTTCCTGAGCAATTTTATCAACCTGGTCTCTGTAAAAATCGGCAACAGCTGTTGACCCACTTCGTGCTGATACATAATTTACAAGTTGTGAAAATGCGTCTACTAGATCATCATGTTTCTCAGTTCCAAATTCTAATAATTGTTGAATAAGAAGGTCATTGCCATTTTTGGAGAAAAGAACATTGCCAGCTTGAACAAATGGAGAAGCAAGTGATAGTCGTTCTCTTTTATCAGCAATAACTGGTACGCCTTCTATTCTCACTCCTTCACGTTTTAACTGTTGCTCCAGCGACTCTTGATAGCCAACTTTTTCAAAAATAACTTTTGGAGCAAAACCTTGCGCAACGAGGCCTTTATAAAGTGAAATAATATACTCTTCTGTTTCAGGAAAAGTGAGTCGTTTGTTTAGAGGATGAGGAAGGATATATATTTTTAATACTCCATTAATTTTATAGACTTGTGCCACAATAATCGCGGTATAGTCAGCAGAGGTTTTTAGAGAAATCGCAAGATCGACAGAAATTATGGTCGATATATAAGATTTTCGGTCAGGCAATTCGCCCCCATATTGGATCCATTCTTGATAAATTACAACGTCATCCTCTGGAACAATCTTAAGCATATATTCTCTCAGAAAAGCACGAATATTTGCTGTTTTCTTCTTTTCTTTTTCAATAGATTCTTGGGTTGGATATTTTGCCTTCCACAGTATTACGCCATTTTCATCAATCAGCGGATATTCTTTACACACTCCAAGATCAGGATTTTCTTTAAGATAGCTTTTCCAACGGGCTACAAATGAATCATTGTGAAGCAAGTTACCGACAATAAAGGTATCCGTAATTCGGTCACCGGCTGGAAGCACATCGCTGGTAAACCAGTTGTATATCTTATCTCGTCCCTCCTGGGTTCTTACCGACTCTGTATCCTCAACATCATCCAATATCATCATATCTGGTCGGATATGACCATGACGAACACCTCTGATGCTTTCTCCAGTGGAGTATGCTGCAATTCGAGCGTTATACTTTGAAAGTATTAAGCTATTGGCACGCCACACATCAGCGCCAACTTCAAATTTTCCAAAATCTCGACGCAAAAGCTCATTAGTCTCAAGTTCTGTTTTTATACTTTGTAGTATTTGTTCTACCTTAGACTGGGTCTGGCTGAAAATAACAATGTGCTTTTTCTGCATGAGCCCCAGAACCGCATACAAAGGGAGGAAAAAAGAGAAAATAGTTGATTTTGCCGATCCTCTAAAGGCAATAATAAGTGTAATGAGCTTATTAGGGTTATCGGCAAGATGAAACATCTCTTTATGAAAAGATGCAGGCTCAAGAGATAGATAATGGGGGAAATAAATTGTCGCAAACCACTCAAGACTTTGGGAAGCTAGCGTAATCCTTCCTTCTCTCGTATTTAGAATCCGACTTAAATTATCATCTGTCATCGGTAGTTTTGTTATCATGTTTTTCAATTGTAGAACTACTAACTAATTGAGCTTTTTTTATAACTTCTTTAATTTGTTCTTGTTGTTCAGGTGTTAAAGATTCGCTCTCCATCGGAGTGCTTATCTCTATCTTTGTTCCATAATTTCTGTGGTTGTGTTTTAACCAAAATATTATCGCCGTCATATTTTGTTCTTTTATGGCAGAGAGAAGCTGTGACTCAGCCATATCGTTGATAAAGTTTCTACCTTCATCCAGTGCCTCCTCTGCCTGTTTTTGAAACTCGGTATCTTCGTTATACCACCGGTAATAGGTTGCCCGGCCAATGCCAATATTTTTGCAGGCGATTTCAATAATAGGCAGTTTTTTTAATTGTTCGACCAATAACTGCCTTTCCTTTATTTGACGTCTTTGTATTTTATTCATAGTTTTTTGGCTTTTTTGCCGGTAAGCTTTTCCCACCGATTTCTTATAACTTCAGCATATACTGGCGATTTTTCCATCAGAAAACAGCGGCGCTTCATCTTTTCGGCAGCGATTAGTGTTGACCCACTGCCACCAAATGGCTCAACGATGAGATCACTACGCTTGGTAAGCACTTTTATATACGGAATAAGTATCTCAAGTGGCTTGGTACCAAAGATGATCCCTTGCCCCGATGACTTTTCATCAGAGGCCCGATATTCGATAAAATCAGTCGGTTGAATCTTTTTGCCTTTCTTGTAGCCCTCCCAGTGTGGCTTTCCTGATATCGCATAAAGTGCCGTTTCGTACTCATTTTGCAGTAGTTCTTCTTCTGGGCTTCCGTTAAGGTCGTCACCATTACCCGAGACACCAACCATGGCAATATCATGTTTGGAAAAGAACTTGTATTTTGCTGCAAACCCTTGGGTGCGGTTTGGGAGATACCATACTAGCATATTCTTAATCCGCCAGTGTTTCATCATGGTACCCCAAATGGTCAGGATGTTCTTCCAATTTTCGTAGACAATAATGGAAAAGTCGGTCTTTTGGACTTTGGTTATATTAGTCATCCATTTTTCAGTGAAATCTGGAGGCAATACATCAGTCTCCAAATATCGTCGATTTTTCTTGGCACCAAATCCCTCGGTTGCTTTGCCGTGTTTTTGCTTGCCATTTAGATAATCGAGAATGTAGGGAGGGTCAGTGAAACACATATTTGCCCTGTGTCCGTCCATGAGTTTTAGCATATCTTCCTCGATGGTTGAGTCACCACACATGAGTCGGTGTTCTCCTAAGGAATATACCTCTCCTTTCTGGATGGTTATTTCATCTATTTTGAGTTTTTTAAGTTCTTTTTCCAAGTCAAACTGCTCCGGCGTCGGGTCAATATCAAAAATATCATCAACCTCTTCACTGGAGAAGCCGACATTAGCTAAAAAAGCTTCATCGAAGTCTTTTAATAGCTTCCAATCCCAATCTCCGGTGTTTTTATTAAGCCGAATATTGAGCTCTTTTTCTTTTTCCAGATCCGAGATGTGGATATACACCACAGGAATCTTGTCGATCCCAAGTTCTTTAGCAACTTTTAGCCTGAAATGACCGCCAATAACCACATTTTTTCGTTCGGGAGCATTATTGACAATTATTGGATCAACCAGCCCGAAGCGAGAGATGCTTTCTTTTAACTTCTCAATCGCATCGACGCTCCATTTTCTCGGGTTGTATGGAGCGGGATTCAACTCGGCAACTTCCACATAGTGAACAGCAAGATTGTTTTTATTTTCCATATTTTTATGAAATTTATAATTTTTTGCACAAAAAAAGAGCGACTTCAAGATTTAAGATAAGGATGTATCCTAAATCCCCCATTCGCTCTATTCTGCAAAGGTATCCCAATAGAGAAAACCTACTGTGCTCGGCCTCAAAAGGTCAGCTAATTTAAAAAATAACACATACTTTGTTGCTTGTCAAGAGATAAATTAAACGGGTAGAGATTATACAATTAATTGTCCATTGACAAAAAATCCAAAAGAGTTTACAATCAGTTGACATGCATTTAACACAAGCTAAAATACTGGAGGCTGCGAAGACACATGATGTGTTGACAATCGGTTTACGTCCGCTTGGAAAAATCATCGGTGAAAAGAGTCCTCAGGTAGTCAAACATCACCTCATGCAACTGCAGAAAAAAGGCTTGCTTGTATCGCTTACTGGAGAAGAGATGCTTCAATCTTTAAAATATAGCGCCAAACAGCAACCTTCATTTATTAAAATCCCCATACTCGGAAACGCCAATTGTGGTGAGGCAACCTATTTGGCTGATGAGCGTGTTGAAGGCTATATTACGATCTCGGAGACACTCCTTGAGAAAACACATGACATTTTTGCCCTTATCGCCATGGGTGATTCTATGAATAAGGCTGATATTGGTGGCGACAATATAGAAGAAGGAGACTATATTATCATCGACGCTTCTTATCGAGTCCCGCGCCCCGGCGATTATGTGCTGTCAA
>MFZT01000034.1:0-12474 GCA_001789515.1 Candidatus Roizmanbacteria bacterium RIFCSPHIGHO2_02_FULL_43_11 | reverse complement strand
GAAAGAAAGATGACAATGTTGCTCTCTTATCAGAATCGTCAGTCAAATATGCTCCAATTTACATCAGTGAAGTGGATCAATTTTTAATTAATGGTAAGGCGTTACAAATTATAAAAGCAATAAATTAAAAAGAGGGGGTGAATAAAATATGACTAATAAAAAACCAGCAAATCAAGGAAAAGCGTGGACTCCGGCGCACGTGAGAACGTTAAGGAATTTAGTTCAAGGAAACACGCCGACTCGTGTAATGGGATTGAAACTTGGAAGAACAGCAGAGGCAATTCAAACAAAAGCGTCAAATATGGGAGTATCGTTAAAACCGGTTAACCAGAGTCCTTATAATAGAAAAAGTAAATAATATGTTATTAAATGATAATAAATTTTTTAAACTGCCTCGTCTTATGGCGGGGTCATTCAATGGACTAGATAGACTAGAAATCCCATATCATATTCTTATCCTAAAAAAGGTGGAGCAACGGGAAGATAACGGTAATATTGGGCTTATTTGTCAGGCTAAAGATGGTCCGGAGGAAAAAAGAGGTGTGATTGTATTCTTAGATGGCGATCGTCCCAAAAAAGACATTTTGTATCGATGGCTTCGACAGCAGATTGGTAACAGTATTGAGACTATTTATAATAGTGAGTTTAATTTTAAAATATGAAAAAATGTCCAGAATGTGGATCAGAAATGTTCAAAAGTATGGAGCCAAAAGTAACTAACCTAGCAAATGTTAATAATAAATTGCCGAACCAAACGGAATTTTGGCGTTGTAATAATGATAATTGTGGGCACAAAGAGAAGGTATGACCGCAGAAGATTTTATTAAGAAGTGGCAGGGTTCTATAAATTACCACGGTTTGCCTACCGTGGGAATTAATGTACAATGGTCTATTATCCCATTGGATTCCAAAGTAGGAGTACTGTCAGGTATAAAAGCATGGGAGCGATTATATCATTGTGTTCCCCCTTGGTTTGAAACACCCCAAACCTTTAGGAATCTTGTTGACACTAAAAATTCTGACTATCAGCAAATTGTTCGAGAAGAAACAGAACAAGGCAAGATTGAATACTACCACACAAAAGGATTACAAGAGCCATTTTTCTGTGTTTTTGCCAGTCAAGATGGATCTTTTAATCTTCTTGGTGATGGTAACCACAGATTTTTAGATTGTATTCATTTAATTCATTATCAGAACCATAATTTTGATGAAGATATAAAAAGAACTTCAGTAGATATTATTTATCTAACTAACTTCGTTGATGTGCTTCGGCCTGACGTTATTTGGAAAACAAATTGGGTCGATATCTAAAAATGAGCGACGAGCAACAAGCTATGCAATATCTAAAAGATAAACAGCAATATATCGACCGCTAGGATCTTCACACGATTGAAGAATGTCTTAATGCAGTAAAAATGGTTCAGGAAGTCTATGAAAAAATCTTAGTCAGTGAAGAACTTAAAGATCTTTCTGAAGAGGAAAAATTAAGAAATGCAAACATCATGCTTCATCGATACCTTTTTGTTATCAAAGGAAAACGATATGAAAAGAAACAGGAAACAATTCAAAAATGGATGGAAGAAGATAAATTAAAACAAGACAAACAAGATTATTCACCTGTGCCGGCAGGAATAGTTTGCCCTCTTTGCGGCGCCTCAATGCACTTCAATTCTTCAAAACACCTCGATTTTACCCATGATAGTCCAATAATGCGAATGATGTTTCTTTTTAAGTGCGGCAAATGCCAGAAACAGCAATGGGTTTATGATGACAGAGAGATACACGTCTCAGAACCTGATCTTTGTCCACAATGCAAAAAAGAAATAGATATCACCGCCAGCAGAAAGGGTAAAGTTATCACGTGGGAACATAAATGCAAAGTGTGTGGCTTTGCAAAAACTGAGGTGAAGGATTTTGGCAAAAAGGATGAGGAGTGGGAAAAGAAACAAGCAGAGTGGAAAAAAGAAGAGGAAGAGGGTAAGAAGCTATTGGAAAAGTATCGAAATGAATATTGTTTATCAGAAAAAGATGGCTTAGAACACGTTGAAACACTCGAGGCATTAGAAGTAGGGCGTGAAGTGTATGAAGAAGAAAAACAAAAATATGATGACAAAGCCTATCAAATAGCTGTAAATCTTAAAAAACTAACAGTTCTTGAGATTGAGAAGCTATTATCAGAACGATTACAAAAGGAAACATATGTCAAATTCACCCTGGATAAACCAGATATGGGTAAATTTGTCACGATTCCCTTTAATGTTTTAGATGCTAATTCAACACGAAAGTCTAGTGCGAGTGAGGCAACACTAAAAAAACTCATAAAAGATACGTTGGAGGATACCAATTGGAGACTGATGAGTGACGGAATACATTATCGACTTGGGTATCTTTCAGGAACCCTCAAAGCGTACGAACATGAAGAAGACTTACTTGCGCTATCCGGAGGGAAAAAAGAAGTAAAGCTTTCCAAAATTGATCCAGAGAAGCGAGCAAAATATATGAGTCATAATTTAGTACAACTGTCAAAAATGTCTGGTAGAGTTGATGGTATTGAAGCAACGCGAAAAAGGAGACTTGAAAAAGAACCTGAAGGATTTTTTCTGAATGATGGTAAGGAAGGGTATACCTGCGGTATTTGTTCTGCAATAGTCCCGGGTGAGAAGACCTGGTGGGATTTACGGGGAATTCGGTGTCCTGATTGCCAACGAAACTTGAAAGAAGGCATTGTCCCGCTTGAGATATTTGAGGACGATCATGGATACGATGTCATCATCAAAAGTTGGAATTTCCGTGATAATCATGGTGTTCATCCATCGAGTATAAAAAAACTTCGTCGAGAAGGGCTATTACATGGGAGGGATTTAAAGCACTCTGACGGAACAGTCTATTACACAATATATCTAGTAAGTGAAAACCAAGAATTTTTGAAAAAGTATCCAAAGAAGCCTACTACAAAAGCAAAATTTGTAAATTCTGGAGATATGAATCGTTATAAACAAAAATAAGTACGAAATAAACATGGGTTTTGAATTTAATGAACAACAGAAGGAATTGATTAAAGAATATCGTGAGTTAATTGCATTTGGATATAAAAAAATTAGCCAGATAGATCTTAATTTTAATAAAGTCAGAGTTAGAAAAAGGGTCTTATATTTTATGATGGGGGCAATGCAAAGCTACTCTGAAAGCATATTAAAACTAATGGGGTCAGAACCTGCCTACGAGAAATCAGGAGAATCTCTACTAAGATCTCAATTTGAGATATCTCTTAACATGAGATTTATTTACTCAAGTCGATCTGAAGACAAAGCTAGATTATTTTTGTCTGATTTAGTGATGCAGTCGACAACTTTCGCAAAAAAACACAAGGAGTTATGGAAAAAATATCCCAAATGGGATTTGGAATTTGGGACAATCAAGAAATCTGATGATTGGGATAAATTTATTTCTGATAATCTAAATCTTCTTAAGAGGCACCAAAACAAACATAAGGACAAGAAGGTTATATTAATGCCAAATTTATATGATAGGACGCTTGCAATAGACAAGTATCTTAAAAAACTTGGCAAACTTTCTGAAAAAAATAGTGCAGAAAAATTCTATATTATCTACTACTCATACTTCTCGCAATCGACGCATCAAAACATATCAGGACTTCTAAGGTTTATGAGAGGTCGCGGTGATATTTTCAAAGATCCATTTTTTGATATAGACTCTAAACCTGAAGATGCTGAAAGGGTTTTACTGATTAGCTATCAACTTTACTTTGCAACACTCCATTTTTTTCTACAGGTATTCAATGTTTATGACAGTAAAGAATATGAGCACTTTAAACAGTATTCAAGGAAAATCTTGAAAGGATAAAATATATCGAATTATATCATCAAGTTCTAGGGACTTTTTATACTGTCTCATTTGTCTCAATTAGCCTGGAGATGATACAATATTGGTAGCATGTTATAAGGACTCACAGGTTCTAGTCCGATACGCTCAGCAAATGAAAATAACAAAAGCAACTAAAGACGATTGGAAGGTAATCCAGCAACTAAACAGCCAGGTTTTCCTAAATGATGAAGATCACGATGATGATTTAGATCTGAGCTGGCCTTTTTCTGAAGCTGGCATCAAGTACTACAAAAACCTTGCAGATGGATCTTATGGCCACTGTCTTATTGTCTGTATCGAGGATGAACCAGTAGGCTATGTTGCTCTTGCGATTAAAGATTTCGGATATCGAAAGAGCAAGTACGTTGAAGTAGAAAACATTGGTGTATGCCCAGAACATCGCTCAAAAGGTATTGGCGAAAGCCTTATCTGTGCATCTGAGGAATGGGCTTTAAAGCAGGGCGCAAAGAAGCTGTATGTAGCTGCTTACTGGAAAAACAAAAAGGCAATCCAGTTTTATAAAAGAAACGGTTTTGAAGAAATCGGTTTAGAATTAGAAAAAGAACTGTAGTTGAAATAATATGTTCCGATATTATCAACCAACCCCAGCACTTTTTATAGCCCCTCACAGCAACACATGATTCTGCATGGAGCTAGGACGTTCGAACTTTTGGTATACTTCTCACATGTCAATCACCAATCAAAGCGTTATTCAAGGATGGTCCAAAGTCACAGATCAAGAGATTGATGCATTTGGAGATAGTGGGGATTTCTTTCGTCAACATCTCCTCAATCCGACTCTTCTTGATCTTCTTGGAGATGTGAACGGGAAAACGATTCTGGATGCAGGGTGTGGAACTGGCTATCTTTCTAGGATGCTTGCAAGAAAAGGCGCCAAGGTCACTGGTGTAGAACCAGGAGAATCAATGTTCAAGTTTGCTGATTCAAAAGAGAAAGAAGCTCCACTTGGAATAACCTATCTGCAAGAAGATCTATCAGAATTTCATTCTGAAGAAAAGTTTGATAGCGTTGTCTCGAATATGGTTTTCATGGATATTCCAAGATATGAAAATGCAATGCACAACTGCATCGATTCTTTGAAGCCCCATGGTTCATTTATCTTTTCAATTTCCCATCCATGTTTTGAAGATGTTGGCGATGAGTGGGAAGACAAAAAACAGGTCGTCGTTAAAGAGTATTTGAAGGTTTATGAAATCAAGCGACATCACGCTTATTCATTTCATAGGCCATTAAGCATCTATATCAATCAAATTATTGAGAATGGTTGTGAGATTGTAAAAATGATTGAACCTAAACTGGATGAAGTTGTTGCACAAGAAAATCCTCGAGGTCAACGGGATGTGCATATACCAAGTTTCGTTATCATTCATGCTGTGAGGAAATAAGTTCTAATAGCGTCCAATTCCCCCAGCAAGCCACTTTAGACCCTCACAGCAATACGTAGTTTTGTACCGAACTAGGACTTTCGAACTTTTGGTATACTCTACCTATGGGAGAATCGGATACTAACGAAGGGTCTGGCCACTATCAATTTGAGGTTCGTGATGGTGGCAATCTTATAGCTATTCAGTTGAAGGGTAACGACTCTGATCAAGATTCACAACTGTGGGCAGATATTGCAGCTCAATTGAATGGAGGTTCTAAATTCGATAGAGAGAGATTCTTAAGAGATGCAGTAGAAGATATGCAGATTGGGACAGAAATCAGACCAGGTGGAGCTTTTGCCATGAGAGTAAATACTAGGAGAGGACCTGATGGACCAATAAGGGAGCTGTGGATACAAGCAAGAAATAATTATGGTGATCCAGAAGCGATTAAAAGATCCAAGATGTTGTAGATATTGCAATTTTGACGCCTTAAAACTAAGAAGGTTAACGAAAAGAGGATGGCTCACGTTATATTGTCAAATAGGTTCTGATGAGTTCCAGTTCTCCCAGCACGAATTTGTAGAGAATACTTGACAACGGACCACTGTGTATATACAACGTAATTACCTATGTTAACTAATATTATATCAATCGGTAATTCTAAAGGAATTCGTATTCCTAAGGTTCTGCTCGAAATGAGCGGACTTGCTAATAAAGTTGAACTAAAAGTAAAGGAAGGAGAGATTAGGGTCATTCCTGCAAAGGTGAATGAGGAGGAAATCAATGACACAATGATTCTATCTGAGAAATCTTTGGAAACTGACTGGAACAAACCAGAAGATGAGGAGGCATGGAAAAGTTTACAGTAGGAAGTGTTGTGCTTGTGTATTTTCCGTTTTCAAATCTTAAAGGGAGTAAAGTTCGCCCTGCATTAGTACTGGCCCAAGTAGAATCCAATAACCTAATACTCTGCCAAATTACCTCCAAGCCTTACTCAAGTAAAACTGCGATAGGTATTACGAAAACTGATTTTGCAAAAGGGAGCTTACCAGTAATAAGCTACGCACGACCAGATAAAATATTTACTGCCGATCCCGCAATCATCAAGGGAAAGACCGGAAACCTTAAATCAAGCAAAAAAAGAATGATTTTAAAAAAGGTACGAGGATTGTTTGCTGAGTAAAAAGGTTTGAATTTTATCCGAGATCGCCTGCAAATTGCTCCACAGCTCCACAATAGACTACCATTTGGTAGAGAACCGAGATATCCGAACTTGATATACTGCCCATATGAACATTCTGAAGCATTTAGCAGGTTTAACGAACTACTTTTACGATTCAACAAACAATAAAATCCCTTACATTCATGTTTATTCCTGCACAGATGGCAAAAAGTTCCATCCGGTGGATGCGAATGGTGAGGGTAAAGCCCGTGTTGACGATGCGGCGCGTGCATGTATATTGGCTTTTGAAATTTATGAATACACCCAAGATAAAACAGCCCTAGAAACAGATTTGAAGTGGATTAAATTTTTAGACTATATGACTGATGATAACAACCTAATGCTGAATTTTATTGATGAAGACAATAATCGAGTTACAAACACGCAATCTTATTATCCTGGTGGAGCATGGTGGAGTTCTAGAGCAAAACATGCCTACGCCAAAGCTTTCGCAGTAACTAAGGATGATGCTTATCTAACAAAATACACTCGCCTGAAAATATCAGAAGCTTTTGATAGTGATATTGCATCAATATTACTTATTGCAGGTATGGAGGCTAATATTGAGGAAGATTTCCAAGATCTTTATACATTAGCTATCTCTTTATTAGAAAGTGTCTCAGTGGATGGATATATGGTTCATAACAGAAATGTTCATGAGATGCATATGTGGGGTTATCATGAATTTGAGGCATATATCATAACTCGGAAAGAAAAGTATAAAAAAATGTTTTTAGATTGTTGCGCGTGGTTTGACGGCAAAAGCCAACTCGGAGAACGTATTTACAATCGTTTAAACGGTGCTTGCCGTGATGGTATTAAAGATGGCAAGTTGTCAAAAGATTGCGGGGCCGAGTCAGCGATCGAAGCTGGAAGTGTAGAATTAAGAAGGATTATTTTACAGGAACAGTCGTTTAAATATTAAAAAAGTTCATCATTCGATGTTTGATATAATCGTCCATATGCTTGACAACGATTCGTCTAGGGAGAACGGCAAACAAGCTGCTGTCGACCAGCAATTCGCAACTGCTCCAGCAACCCAAAGACATCAACACTTAATTGATTTAATTCCAGACAGGCTCAAATTATCTACTACAGAAGAGGGTAAAGTTCGTGGACTTTTTGAAATATATTTTGCACATGAAAGACTTGTCCATCTCGTTGCAAACCCCATTGCTGATATGGATGACCCTGATGATATTGAATATGTAATGAAAGAATTTCTATCAAGGTTTTTTGGGAGTGAAGGGGTTAATCTGTACGCATTAGGAGGTCCCAAGGGCCATAGAGGTCATATGAACATTGATGATTTGCTAAGGTCATGGGAATACGTTTCTACATACTTGACATTTCCGCCAGATCTTCTCACGCGTGGGTCTGCACGATGGGTCCTGCCAGATGGTGAGCCAGGGATAATGGCATGCATTCTCAAACCCGAAGTCTTCCAGGCGCTACAAATGAGAGCATTTAGTGTAGAGGATACTGCCGATCTTGCTGACAAAGTAAATGATGATCCTTCTGTTCTTGATATGGTAACTTTAAGCTACTCAGATCTGCAAGAGCTGCGACGTACTCTTTTGTGTTGCCAGGGGGTTGATGCGGGTAAAAAAGATGTTCCAGGCATAGCCAGTGGAAAGGTCAGGAAAAATGGTGATTATACAGTGTTTGATCCAAGAGAAGTTCAAATACCCGATATAGTTCTTGGAGAAATGATAGACAAGATTGTAGTAAAAGGCTCGTTCTGGCATTGGATTGAACCTTATCTTGATACTGTTATGGTCGGAAATCGGCCTTTACGGGAAGTTGCAATATTAGAAGCAGATTTTATAAGGGAGCAAGAAGGAGAGATTGCAGAAGTACGCACATTACGAGGGCAGATTTTGTGGATGGTTGATGAAGTGGGGTGATAAGATAGTATTTTTCGCAGGAAATAAATTCTCATGTGTCCCAACGTCCTCCATCAGGGCAGCACACCAAAAACTCTCAACTTATGCGAGCTGACAGGTTTATTATCATTGCGAAGTTACTTAAAACATGAGAAAATATACATATGCAGCGACCGACCAGACTACCTGAAAACCTATATCAGTTTTTCTGGGATGTTAACCCGCAAAAAATAAACCCTTCAATAAAACCGCGATTTGTCATTCAAAGACTTTTAGATAAGGGAGATGCAGAGGCTGTGAAATGGGTGAGAAAGAACTTTTCAAAACAGGATATTACTGAAACGTTCTACACTATGCGTGATTTTCGTACTAAAATTGGAAGGTTTTGGTTAATTATTCTTAATCTATCTCAAGAAAAAGTCTTATGTTTACAAACACCTTATCTGACAATGCGCAGAATGCACTGGCCCTATTAGGCAAGAGACGTTGTCTTCCGGAAAAAACCTATCTTGCCGGCGGCTCTGCCTCCCAGACCCCGTATTCTTCATGGCCGTATAACTCTTTGTTATAAAACTTAAGATATGAAGAGGTGATCTCAAAAACTTTAGTATCCGAAGACGTTTCAACAATATCCGCAGTAATTCGACCCTCTATTCCGGGATTTTGCTTGTGCCAAAGAGCCAAGGCTTCGGAAATACCTTCGCGGGTTTTGAGCACTTTGATTGTTCCAGAGCCCTGAATGCCCCTTTTGAGACCGTCGACTTTTTGGTGGGAATCAAAAATGGTAAATGCCACTTTACAGTTTTTAATCATGTTTTTACCATGGGTTGAATCTGGATCAGTCACGATATAAAGATTCATGGCGTCATCAACGCCGTAGTAAACAGTGCAAGCCCAAGGACCTTTTATTGACTTGGTAGCTAACGTCATAATACCGTTCTTTTTGAGGAAGGACAGAATGTCTTTTTTGATCTGTGTACGTGAGAGAGTACGCATAAGAGCTATGATACCATAGAAATGAGCAGAAACCTCATATCAAGCTACATGTTATACTATCCATATGGCATCACGGTATGTTTGGTATAGTAAGGATGTCCCTGATAGTTCTCCCGATCTTGTCCACAATACATTAGCTCTTGGGACGTTGGATGATATTGCTGCACTAAAGAACAAACTCGGTCTGCGCAAAGTGCAGAAAATTTTTGTGGAATCACCGATGAAAGTATATAAACCAGCAACCCTGCATTTTGTAAAAAAGTTTATATTACAACTCTCAGAAAGTATTTATGAACCAAGCTATCTTAAAACTACACCACGAAATTCTCGATAAAGATAGGAAAAAGATTTTACAAGATCTTTTACCATTTTTCTCGGATTTTATTCTGGCTGGAGGAACCGGGCTAGCACTGCAGATTAAACACAGAAAATCGTTTGATTTTGATCTTTTTTCACATCATGAAATTCAAATGCAGTTTGCGCAAAAAGTGAAAAAGGCCCTAGACATACATCAAGTATCTGAAAATTCTACGGATGAGTTGACTGTATTTACTGAAAGGGACATAAAAATTTCATTTTTATATTACCCTTTCGGCGAAAAATTTATAGTTAATCAAAGCGAAGGCATACGGTTGTATAGTCCGGAAAGTATTGCAGTTCAAAAAGCATACACCATTGGTCGTCGCGGAGCATACAGAGATTATTTTGACATATATACACTCTTGTCCAATAACATCATCACACTTAACGATCTTCTGAAAAAAGCGCAAAATATTTATGGTTCATTATTCAACGACAGATTATTTCTGGAACAGCTTACATACTTTGACGATTTTCACAACTTTGACATTATCCCAGTAAGTGAAGATAATACGCTTCCAAAACCTTCGGATGTCCAAAGATATCTTGAGGAGATAGTAAAAGGATATATTTCCTGATAAGCTGGATTGAGTATGTCAGAGTCCGCAGCTTCAACACTTCTACCGAATTCCTCTTCCGATGCCCTTGCATCAGTACAATCAAGACTTCATTCAGCCCTTGCCACAGAAGACCAGCCCGAGCAAAAAAACCGCAGAGAGGCAAAGAGACTTTGGTCCGGATACATTGCGATTTGTCTTGTGCTTTTAGGCCTTATGAGAATACGTCCAAATGAGGCAGCTGAAACAAAAAGGGTTATAGGTGAGCTTGAAGCATTGATAAGTCAAGCTAGAGTAGAAATGGCAGCTCCAATAGGCACAGCCGTATCGTTACCTACGCCCCCACAAAGTCAAGAGACACCAGAAACAGTCCAATTAGAACCTGGCCGGCTGAATGCAGAGTCGCTACCTGAAGATATAATTTCACCTGATGAGCTTGCGCAGGAATATCACACAGCGATCATATCTACAGACGATGTTCGCCTGCATCTTCGACGCTATATCCTTCAAGACCAGCCAATATTTCCCTATCTGAAGGATCATCCACAGGATTCATTAACGATTATTCTCGTTGATGGACCGGATTTGCGTCGTAAATTTATTCCAAAAAAAGTCCAAGAAGCTCATGAACAGATGATGCAAGTTCTAAAGGATAAAGAAGATGCTGGTGTAAGCGTTGTTGGACGATACGAAGTAATTCCCAAGACAGATGATAATGGAGTAACAAGTCGTAAATTCTACATCCTAATCGCGTCCGAAAGGCCTGGGAAATCAGGAAATAGGATGAAAGAGATATATGAATACAATAAATCCGGTGGAGATATCATTGTTGACACAACTGAAGTTGATCCGGAACAGTCATATCCCAAAGGAGGAGATTTACATCTTGGTGATGATCTTGCATACCCTATTCGTGAGAGGACACCCGGACTAGCTCTTGATCATGAATTTGGCCATTTTGGTCCTGACGCAAGAGATTATGTGTCTGCGCATCCTTTGCCAGATCAAAAGATTATTGAACGTTTAAAAGAAGCTGAACAATTACTCCGTGAGGGCGATAGTTCGGGTTATTACTATATATTCGAGACAAGGAAAGGAAATACATATACGCTTGCAGGGAATGAAGGGCCTAAGGCCGTTTAGAAAAGGCTTTATAAATGAGAAATTCCAGTGCAGGAGGCCACAACGTGCTGTTGCAGTCTCCTGCGATAGGATAAGGAAAGATTCAAACCTAGCATGCTGTGCTATACTTGCGGCATGCCTGAAAGGAGCTTCCGGACAAATCTTGATAGATATTTGAGGAAGGAGGATACTTTTCTTGCACGTCAACTTCACAGATGCGTGCCTTTGCAAGGATATGCTTACCGCAATAGCGAAGCCAAACGAAGGACAGACCGTATTATTGCATTCCCAATGGCAGCTTGTGCGCTGCCTCTCATTGCGATTTTGGCAATCGCAAAAAAACTCGAGGATGGGGGAAGCTGTTTTTATACTCAGCAGAGACTTGATCAACACAGAGAACCTATTGATGTGGTCAAAATTAGATGTATGAGGCCGGATGCTGATCAAAATATGGGGGCAAATCTGCACAACGCAGTTCGCTTTGGTGAGGATAAAGACCCTCGAAACACACGACTGGGCTCGTTTATGCGCAAATTTGAACTTGAAGAGCTTCCACAGCTTTTGTGGGTTTGGAAGAACCTATCTCTCGTTGAAATTCGTTCGGCTCCTCAATATGTTTTTGATCATCTGCACAGAATGTGCCCTGATTGGGCTGATGAATGGGAAGAATACTATTTCTCTGGAAGACCAGGTATCTTTAGCCTTAATTCTGCTGTTAATCGTAAACGGAAGGACGATACGAGGCGATATCACCTTGATGCTCTTTATGCAAGGAAAGCAAGTCTTGGACTGGATCTATTTGTGCTATACAGAACAGTCGTAAGAATGATAGACAAGCTACTTTGAAGTCTTTAGGAGGGGCCTTTCGGCCCCCCCTAGGGTTGTGCACGGATTGCAGAAGGTATGTGTCAGTGTACCGGCGCTGTTGTGGAGAGCAGCATATCGAACTCAAGCTTGCGGCCTATCCAGGCCCAGGCGCTGCTGGTGCCTTCTGGGCTCTCGATGTAGATGACGCCGTCCCCATCTGGCTCTGTGGCGAGGATCC
Source organism: Candidatus Roizmanbacteria bacterium RIFCSPHIGHO2_02_FULL_43_11 (assembly GCA_001789515.1). Classification (GTDB taxonomy): domain Bacteria; phylum Patescibacteriota; class Microgenomatia; order UBA1406; family HO2-37-13b; genus 2-02-FULL-43-11-A. Next base: position 13 of record MFZT01000034.1, on the reverse strand, counting down.
AGTCGGTGATATC
>MFZT01000033.1:19969-36132 GCA_001789515.1 Candidatus Roizmanbacteria bacterium RIFCSPHIGHO2_02_FULL_43_11 | reverse complement strand
TAAGATCAGACTTACCTACATGTTGACTCAGCTGTGATGCATGAATGTAGAAATGACTCATAAAAGTGACTCAAGGTTAACACCGTACTGGAAATCAATATCCCTATTTTTGTGCAGCATGTTGCTGATCATTGTTTTAATGGTATGATACTCCTCATCTGCTTTCGCTTCAAATTTCACGGTAAGGTATGGACCATTCTGGGAAGCACGTATAACAAGCATTGCACTTTCAGTATCAACTCGAATCCCGTCAATTTCTACATATTCTGCATGAGGAAATGCAGCTTTGACTTGTTGGGTAAGTTGCTGAACAACTTGGAGCTTAAGCCCGTCAGGACAGCCAACTTTAATTTCTGGACTTGAAATGTATTGCGGCAGTGACCTAACAGCATTTCTTAGTGACTGCTTAGCTCTGGTAAGATATGCAAGAAGCCTAAGTGTTGATACGGCACCGTCATCGTGACCATAAAAATTGTCAACAAAATAAAAGTGTCCGCTCAGCTCACCTCCAAATGGAGCTCCTGTCTCCCTCACCTTGGACTTAATAAATGAATGTCCTGTCATCCACATAATTGCCTCACCACCTGATAATCTAATAACCTCATCAACTTGCTTTGAGCAAAGCGTATTAAAAACAATCTTTGACCCAGGCAGTGATTCAAGTATATCCTGAGCATATAATGAACATAGTGTATCATTCCAGATCAGGTTTCCTTCCTCATCAACAACACCGATCCGATCCCCATCAGCATCATATGAAAAACCGATGTCAGCTTTCTCTGCTTTAACTCTATCGGCCAGTCTTGTTTGAACGGATGCTTCAGTAGGATCTGGAGTACCTACAGGGAAGTTGCCATCAGGCTGAATATTTTGTTCAATCACATCACACCCATACGCCCTTAGGATACGGGGAAGAAATACCCCTGTTGTTGCAGCACACGAATCAATAACAACACGCATCGGAGCAATAGATTCTAGCAATATATGACGCTTAAGATCATTGAGATAATCCTCAAAGACATCCTTTATAACATGATTCCCCTTCTTAGCGGCTGTGTGAAATTTCTGGCTCTGAGCAATACTTTTTAAATCCTGAATGTCTTTTGTCAGCATGGTTTCAGAGAATCCAGACCCTAATTTGAAGCCGTTATATTCCTTTGGATTATGTGATGCTGTAATCATTACCATACCACGAGTGCGAAACAGATATTGTGCAAAATAAGCAATCTGAGACAGGGTGAGCCCGATATCATATACCGTAATACCCGCTTGCATGAGTGCATATGTCATAGCTTGGTAATACCCCGGGCTTGAAAGCCGACAATCATAGCCCACAACACAATCATAGATGCGCCTGTTGAGGAGCCATGTGGCATATGCCTGTCCGAGGATATATACATTTTCCTCATCAAGGTCCTTGTCCACAACACCTCGGATGTCATACCCACGAAAAATATGGTCAGGAAGAGTATTCATATATACAGCTGATTGTCATTGTAGATAAAAACAGAAAAGAATATCAAGCGCTTGAGAGGTACTATAGGGAATATCGCCAGTCTTGACACCAAAAGCAATCTCCCCCAATTTTTTGTGAAATTGCATCAGATGGCCTTCCTTCCAACGTTTTGCCTGACTCTTGAGTTTGCTCTCTTGCCACGGTGCACGGTTACTTTTTCCCGGAAGTGCGTGCAAAACTAATATGAGTTCCTTAATCCTTCCTATTACCATATGCATGATGAACGCTCCTTCAACCGTGCCCTGCAATTCGTTGTGTATGCGAAGCACCTGAGCCACGTTGCTCGGATAAATACTGTCAAGAAACTTCCAAATTGTCATCGGAAGCATGCATGCACGTATTGAAGCTAAGGGAAAGTATTTTTTAGCATCTCTATCCGCCATCCCATCTTCCCATATAAATATGCCCAGTGATGTTTGCTGTATATGCTCCTGGATAACACTACGAATTGCCTTATTTCCAATACAATTCTCCAGAAAAAGAGCACTGCTATCTTGAAACAGTGAAGCAAATGTGGCCTGGTTCAGCGCCTGCTGCAGTATGCTTACATTCATATCAGGAAGGTCAATCGGGCGTATGCCAGAAGTTTCACACTTTCTTCGTTCCTGTGCAAAAAGTTTGCGTGATTCAGCGGTGTTATTTCCACAATAGATTGTCAGCATGTCATATTGTATAAGCTAGGTAAAAAGATATACAATCGTACTACAATGTTATCACGATTTGTGAATGAAGATGCACTCTCGACCTGGTCACATTTTTTCTTCGGGCTGCTTCTCACTTTTCTTTCCGTAGGTCTTCTCATTGGACTTACATCCTCAACATTTTTTCATCCAACCATCGTGCCATATCAGATCCTTGGTGCACAGACGGTTAGTAACGATCAAGCCCGTGAGGTTCCACTTATCGATCTCGTCCAAAATTTACCACCATCCTCAGAATTAACCCTCAGAAATGATAATGGATCCTTAATTGTTACAGTAGGCCTAGAATCTACGCAATTTGCGAGAATTCCTCGGATTAGCAGCTCCATAGAGGATTTACTTAACACTCAGGAGCATCTTGCTCGAGAAGTTTTCGCATCATCCCCTCTCAATATCTTTCTCACACGCTTCCATTTTCAGGCTTGGCCTCAAGGTAGGAATAGTATTGCCTTCTCGCGAAATAACGTGGTCGCTGTCACTCCCTATCCAATGCAATTAAATCCCGGTCAATTATCACTTAAAATTGTGACACCAGATGGTCCAAAACAGATTCTATACTATCCTGATTCCGTATGGTCATATTTGTCCAGTAGTAAAGTGATCACAGAGGGCATTCCAGCAGAGAAGCTGTTACTCGATCAGGATAATGATGATGTTGTATATAAATTAAGAGCAAAATCCAGCCAGCTTATGTTTGCCATTCTCCCCTACAACGTGTGCCGAAATGTTGTTATATCAGCCCAAACGCAGGAGATAAAAAGCGTGAAACCATGTTCGGCCGTTGATATGCTTGCTGACTCATTGTCGATTACCCTTTAGAAGTCATTTCAAAACAAGTTGTTGACATTTAAGGTACAAGCAACTAGCATAACAGTATGGCAAGGAAATCGAGGCAGTCAAACGTAAAGAATAGCCTGCCCATGTTGTATATCCTAATCGGTGTTCTTGTTCTGCTTACACTTGCGTTTATTTTAAGTTGGAAGGCAACTCAGGATCAGGCCATTAACTCCGCATCAGAAGCTGCAAGCAAACTGTGTAATCCTCAGGTACTTTCACTTACTCCCTATAATCAGTGTCCAAGGTGTAAAGGAACTGCTTGCCCTCCAGGAGTTCGATGGAAGGGTGCTCGATATCGATGTGCAGGTGACACCCAGGATCGGGAGTTACCAGCTGCTAGTTGCCAGGTCGGGCAGTATAAATACTGGAGAGATCGCGCCGCTGCAATGTGCGCTCTTAGGTGTGTGCAGCAAAAGGGCGAAAATTCTGGTGGTGGTGTAGGAGGTGCTGGTGGAGGCGTTGGCGGAGGATCAGAAAAGGGTGGAGAGAACTCAGGTACTGGAGGAGCAGACAAGTCTGGAGGAGCAAACGATGTTGGACTCCCTCAAGGCGTTGATGTTGGGAAGTAGTGCTTTGTTATAGTCCTCTTTTTTGGTGACCCAGATGTCTCTATATTCGAGCTAATTGTATCCCATTTTTGTAGTCTGATGCGGTTTTTTAAGCTGAGACATGCGTGATAAGTCTATTTAACAATTTCAGACGCAAGCTTAAACCCTTTTTTTCTGTAAAAGTTGTCAAAGCTGAAAATAGCATCTGCTTTCTGTTCATCTGCAACAGCCGCAACTATACAATCAAACAGAGTATTTTTTTTACTTGTTGTTGGACTAAAATACTTCAAAGCAGTTTTCAGTGTTTGTTGATTGACTTCTGCAACTTGTACTTCAGGATTTGTGAAAACAACCGCTGTACCATATGCGCTGGCGGAACTATTTAGAGGGCGCTGAATAAAAGCATTAGATTCGACAATAGCCGTGCTTGGATATATCACTTGAGCATTCATTTTTATTAGAGCTTCAGATATTGTTCCCGCTGTTTTGTGATGCATGTCATATGGATTAGCCTGAGCAATAATAGCATCAGCATCTACTATGACTTTAGGTGGTTTATTCATTATTGCTGCTGTCATTAACCCATAAATAATCATCCATCCGTTCAGAACTGTCTTTAGGACCTTTTATTTGATGGTTTTTACCTAGTTCGGCAACTTCTAGTAAAGCTTTTGCAGAAGCAGTCCCCCGTTGTTGAACAGCATGAATTCCTTTTTCAAGAGCTTGACGTATAACTTCCGCTTTGCTTTGCTTAAGAGCTTTTGCGGTATAGACAATTTTTTCCTCCAATTGTTCAGGGATGTATAAGTAGGTTTTTAACATAAAGATATTTTAATATATCGCACAACATGTTGTCAAGTGAATTATCAAGTGCCCTTTTTTTAGGCAGGTTTCTTAAGCTGGGAAACTTCGTATCGTAGATTCTGAACCAGGTGAGCGTAGAGGGCTGCTTGGTTCGATAGTCCCCTCTGGGTTGGTATGGCACTATTCGGGCTTATCGAATCAGGTTTTTAGCCCGTCTTATCAAGCCATTCTTAATCCTAACCTTTCTGATTTTGCACTAGGTGACCCCGACGGGATTCGAACCCGTGATTTTTGGGATGAAAGCCCAATGTCCTAGGCCGCTAGACGACGGGGCCGTTGTAGCAGCTATGAAGTCATATTGTACTTAATTTCATCTCCTTTTTAAAGCCTCATGCTTCAATAGCATTTTTAAAATGCATTAATGCAGCTTTTCCATTATTCAGGATAATTGAAATCACATCAAATTGAGTCAAAACTGACCCCTCATTGGATACCCGAAGATACTCAGCAGCAGCTCGTTGCATTTTATACCTCTTAAATGGAGTAACACTCTCGTATGGATTACCATATAAATTGCCTTTTCGTGTTTTTACCTCGACAAACACAAGCGTGTCATCATGTGAGCAAATGATATCGATTTCTCCATGCGGAGTCCGAAAATTACGCACCAATATTTTGTAATCGTTGCTTAGAAGGTACTCAACAGCATGATCCTCTCCCCATTGTCCCCGTTGATTCATGGGTTGACTTTACCAGATAGAAATGAAAAAAGAATGAAATGGATTGGCGTTTGAAAATTGGATTTTAGGAATAGAGCTTTTCCTTGATATCTCTTTTTGAGCGCGTGCGAATATACATCAAGCTCGCTCGAGTTGAGGAAGTAGCCTTGGCGATCTCAACACTATCAATAAAAGGCGATGCAAGTGGGAAAATACGCTCAACTCCAATGTTACTGCGTGTTACTTTGCGAACGGTCATCATTTTATTATCCCCTCTACCCCTGATGGATAGAATTATCCCCTCAAAAAGCTGTGATTTTCTCTTATCATTGTCCATAAAGGCATACTGGAGTTTGATAGTGTCACCGACAGTGACTCGAATTCCTTTTAGTTCAGCAGAGCGTGCCATAGTAGGTCATTTTAACATGTGATGTGCTGTTATACAACCTTTGATGAATGCAAGAAAAAGAGGATGTGGCCTCATGGGGCGGCTTTTATATTCTGGATGTCCCTGAATGCCAATATAGAAAGGATGTTGAGATATAGGCAGTTCCACAATTTCCGCAAGGCCCTCAATTTTTGATCGCGCAGCAATGGTCATACCTGCTTTCTCGAATCGCTTTGCATAGGTGTCATTAAACTCATAGCGATGCCTATGACGTTCGCTCATCAACTGCTTACCAGGCTTGAGATACCCGAGATATTCCTTATATGCAGAGTCAGCCAGAGTGCCCTTTTTTATATATGCTTCCCATGCCCCAAGCCTCATAGTCCCTCCATATGCTCTTCTGCCAAGGAGTTCCTTTTGAGGCGGCATTATATGGATAACTGGGTCCGGAGATTTTGGATCCACTTCTTCAGTATTGGCTTTTTTCAAGCCTAGCACATCTCTAGCAAAGGCAACAGCTGCCAGTTGCATTCCATAGCACAAACCAAGGTATGGTATCTTGTTTGTCCTTGCAAACGATGCAGCTTCAATCATTCCTTCAACCCCTCTCTCACCCCAGCCAATTGGGACAATAATTCCATGGGTGTCTTTGTGAAGTTGTTTACGAATACCGGTTTTTTCAACCTTCTCTGACATAATCCAGTCGATGTGGACATCGCAGTTCTGCTTCCACGCTGCATGATCAATGGCATCAAAAAGGGCAGCATATGAATCCTTAAGCTGGTATTCCCCTGTAGCAAAGTATTTACCTACTATTGCAATACGGATGTGGTGCTTTTTAGGCCTTTTTACTGTTTTGATAAAGCGTTTCCACTCCTTAAGTTCAGGCCGATGTGTTCTCAAACGTAATTTTTTTTGAATACGTTTACTTAATCCCTGCTCTTCGAGGATCAAGGGGATTTTATAGACAGAATCAACATCATAGCTTGAGAGCACGTCCTCAGGCAAAAGGTTGCAAAACAGTGACAAACGCTCCCTCCTGCGCACATCAAGAGGCTGGGATGAACGGGCAATGAGCATATCTGCCTGAATACCCATTGAATTTAAGGTCCTTATAGACAGTTGCGCAGGTTTCGTTTTTGGCTCTCCGAGATGTCGCGGATATGGGATGTAACTTACATGAATATGCATCACATCACCTGGTTTTCGAAATTGAAGGATGCGCGCAGCTTCATAATAAAGAACATTTTGATACTCACCAACAGTCCCACCAAGCTCTATGATTGCAATATCTCCCTTTTGATTCTTCACAGCCCGTTCAATTCTTGAAAGGATTTCATCAGTCACGTGAGGAATTGCTTCCACATCCTCGCCGTTGTACTCAAAACGTCTCTCTCTATCGATAACTGTTTTATAGATTTGACCAAGGGTCATAAAGTTGTCATGGCCCATATCCTGATCAAGAAATTTTTCGTATGTCCCGATATCCATATCTGCCTCAAGTCCATCCTCGCACAGAAAAGGATCTCCATGTTCTATGGGGTTTATTGTGCCTGAATCAATATTGAGATAGTTTTCACACTTGATTGGAACAATGCGATAGCCTGAATTCTTGAGAAGTAAACCCACCGAGGCGGCTGTTATGCCCTTGCCTAAACCAGAAATGACTCCACCTGAAACAAAAATATACTTGGGCATATATAAGCTTACTTGACGCACGCAGATTTTGCAATATTTTATGAGATCAGTTTTCGAATTTCCTTCTCAGAAAGCTTTTTAAGATCTTCAACTGGCAGTTTTTCACCTGAGTCGTTCTTTGGCAGTGAGTAAAATTTTCTCTTGCCCTTAATACGAATGCATGGCCCAAATCTTCCGTTTTGTAACGTAACAGAGCCATTGCCCCAGCTATAGAGGATTCGCTCATTATCCTTTCTAACTTTCTCCTCCATAAGATGTATCGCCTGCTCTGGGGTGATTGTTGCAATATTGATACCTGATTTTTTTGGAATTGCAGCAAACGTCTCTTCCCATTTTATGTAAGGGCCAAATCTCCCAACCCCCTTTGTAATAGGTTTGTCTTGATACATGGTAATTGGTTCCATCTCGTGTTCCTTTTCCCGTATGCTTTTCATTACAGAGTGGAGAGTTGCTGTTAAAGGGTCAGTTCCACGAATAGAGATGTATGTGTCACCCCACTTGATATATGGCCCGAATTTGCCTCTGCCGACAACAACATCCTTATCTTTATACGTCCCAAGGTTTTTTGGGAGGGAAAAAAGTGGGAGAACATCCTCAAGAGTTACTGTTTCAAGTGACAGACCAGGTGAAAGATTGGCGTAATCTGGTTTTTCATCTCCTTTTAGTTCATCCTGACTGCCTATTTGCGCAACCGGACCGAATTTACTCATGCGTACAAGGATTGTTCTTCCTGACTTTGGATCACTGCCAAGAATTCGCTCTCCAGTTACCCGCTCTGCTGAACTCAGAGTTTTACCAACGCTCATTGTAAACGGTTTGTAGTACGTATCTATGGTCTTCACCCAATCAGCATTTCCTGACGCAATATGATCAAGACTCCCCTCAACTTCTGCTGTGAAAGCATAGTCCATGATATTTTCAAAGTTTTTTACAAGAAAATCTGTTACAACTATTCCCATATCACTTGCGAATAATTTGTTCTTCTGTGCGCCTGTTACTTCTGTTATTACTGTTTCAGTAATTTTGGAGTCTTTCAGGGTGAGTTGTAAAAATTCAGTTGGAATGCCCTCTCGCGTTTCTTTTGTGATATATCCCCTTGTTGGAGAAGTAATTTTGTCTATCGTGGGGGCGTAGGTTGAAGGACGGCCAATTCCTAGTTCTTCAAGCTTTTTGACAAGTGTTGCCTCACTGTATCGTGCCGGAGGTTTGATAAGTCTTTCTAGAGCCTTAATTTCAGATGCTGTAAGCGTATCACCCGTTGCAAGTTGTGGAAGAATGATATCGTCATAGGTATACCATTTTGTATTCTTGTATGCTTTTAGAAATCCGTCAAAGGTGATAATTTCGCCTTTGGAAATGAATGTGTATTTATCGTTTGTACTGATGTTGATGATGACCTGTGTTCTTTGGACCTCTGCTTCAGCCATCTGAGACGCCAGTGCTCTATTCCTAATAAGGTCATAAAGTTTCTGAAGGTCTGCGTTATCTGAAGCATGCTTATTTTGCGGGTATGTTGGGCGAATAGCTTCATGGGCTTCTTGTGCATTCTTCGACTTTGAAACATATTGACGAGGTTTTAGGTACTTTTCACCAAATTCCTTCAGGATGTGGCTTGCCAACTTTTTTTGCGCCGATGTACTCAAGTGCATTGAATCCGTACGCATATATGTAATGTGCCCTGCTTCATACAGCTTTTGGGCTATAGACATAGTTCGTGAAACAGAAAAGCCAAGCTTCTGGCCGGCTGTCTGCTGGAGTGTTGAAGTTGTAAATGGAGGCGCAGGAGCACGTCTTGCAGGTTTGACATCAACAGCATGAACAGTGAATACTGCATTGCTGCAACTCTTAAGAAATTTTTCTGCCGTATCGTGTGAAGGAAGATCTTCCGAAAGCGATGCTTCAAAATGTGTTGTGCCAAAAAGACCAGTAACCTTGTAGAATTTTTTTGACTCATGCTGCTGAATTTCACGCTCGCGCTCTACAATAAGTCGAACAGCCACTGATTGCACTCTACCTGCTGAAAGCTTACCACGTACCTTTTTCCATAGGAGCCTTGATAGCTCAAATCCAACTAAGCGATCTAAAATGCGCCGGGCCTGTTGAGCATCAACTAGATCCAGATCAATATCACGAGGATTTTGTGTGGCATTAAGGATTGCCTCTGATGTAATTTCTGTGAATGTTATACGTTTGGTGTTCGCCTTTTTTAGTTTAAGCTCATCAAAAAGATGCCATGCAATAGCTTCCCCCTCACGATCTTCATCAGTTGCAAGAAGAACTAAGCTGTATTTTTTTGCAAGAGTTTTTAAATCCTTTACAACCTTTGCCTTGCTAGGAGCAACTATATAATGGGGTTTATACTTCTTATGAACATCAACTCCCGTGCTACCCTCGCCATCCTTTGCAAGGTCACGAATGTGGCCAAATGATGATGCGATAAAGTAATCCTTCCCAAGGATTTTTCCTATGGTACCAGCTTTTGCCGGTGATTCAACAATAACAAGTGATTTCATATGATGAGATCATACTGGACGGTCCCAGTAAAGGCAAGGACGTTTATGTATAGTTAGCGCAATTGAAAAATAACATCACTTTAGGTTCAAAAAAATGATATTTTGTTTTGCGAAGGCTATAGAAGTTATTTGAATCTGCCAATTCTTTAAAGGCGGAAATTATAGTTGGACAACAAGGCCTGGATTATTATGCTTTCTACTACAAATACTTAAAAACTTATTTGCGGGATATTATTTCGGCCATTAGTACGCATAGGCTAAACTCCTTACGGAGCGTACACCGTGCGCCTATCAACCCAGTGATCTACTGGGGGCCTGACCAGCACCATTTCTGTGCTATAGAAAGATCTATAATACAAAAATGGTGCTGGATAGATTTCTCATCTTGAGGTGAGTTTCGAACTTTAGATGCTTTCAGTGCTTATCTCATAGGAATATAGCTACCCAGCGATGCCCTTATGAGACAACTGGTACACCAGGGATTCCCTCACTTCGGTCCTCTCGTACTAGAAGCGAGTCCTCTCAAAAATCAAAACGCCTGCACCGGATAGAGTCCGACATACTCTAATTGTTAGTACCCTATGTCACCATAGGGATTCGACTATATCTTTAAGCAGCATTATTATACCGCTATGTCTGGCGTATAGTCTGTGGGGATTCTAGATTTCATATCTTCAATGGTGAAGATCGTTTATATCTAGTCTTTCCTGCTGATTGTCTTGCCTTACAGGAGCCCAAAGGCAACTCCGTAAAACGAGCAGATATTTTCACTGGATTATATCCGAGTAACCTACTCTTATCAAGATGTTCCAGCATATAGCCAGATTTATATTTTCCTATTATGTTATGGACAAAAAGATTTATTTTTACGTCTAGGAAAAGAGACAGTTCAGCGTGTTACCAGCTGTCTCACGACGCTCTGAACCCAGCTCGCGTACCGCTTTAATGGGCGAACAGACCAACCCTTGGGACCTCAATCTGTAATCTTGTATTACTACAAGTGTCAGACTATACCTTCACCATATTGCCGCTTGTCACCAAGCACAACGTAGGTGCGGACCGTATTATAAATTCAATTGAATGAATCTATCTTGTGTGATAACTCAAATCATCACACTTAGTCGTTACAGGAGAAGTATTCCTTGATCATTGTTACATTCTTCATGCCAGAATTTTGAGATCTGACATTCAGTGAACACAATGCATCAGCTAATGTTGCTACATAAAGAAGTTTTCTTTTTGAACAGATGGGTGTATTCATAATTGATAAAGCAAGTTCAGCTTGCTTTTTCTTAACCCGCAAATATGGTTTCAACACTGTCAAAATTACCCTTACAGCATTCTGATCAGTTGTATTCCACTTATACAAGTTCCGCTGCTTAGTAACTGAACCAGTCTCAAGTTTTTTATACATCCACTCAATAACTGCATTTTGTGATTGATATAAGGCAATTGAGACTCGCACTCGAAATTTATAGATTAACTCGCTATTACGCTCAACATGAGCCATAATAGCACCATCAGCATCAAGAAAACCTGCAATATAAGCTTTATCAGCTTCGGAACAGTTCTTTCCCACGGTATTAACCATAATGATCTCGAGTTTACACTATATAAGTGAAACTTTTGTGAACTCTGTTAATTCACGAACAATATGGTCTTCACCGTTTTGGATCCGTATATTACCCTCATGTTTCCATGAAGGATAGCAGATTATTCTACTACAGCCCCAGGATGCGATGCACAAAATCTGCAATTACTTGCAGTGTAGACTATACCTTCACCCATATTTCACCATATGGGGACTAGCGTTTGATAGAACTTGAACATTTCTATCTCACCCGTAGCATTATGCCTTGGGATCAGTCGTTACGGGGTCAAGCAATTTTATATCCGTTAGGTGAAGGATATTTTAATCATCGTAATTGCTGACTTCCCACGGTATTGTCCATATTGAATAGTTCATTCTAGCATGGAGTCCACCGTTATGAGCTAGTTGTTTTTCATGCCTGATTACTCAGGCAGCGACCCTAATCGAGCCGACATCGAGGTGCCGAACCTCCCCGTCGCTATGAACGCTCAGGAGAGACTAGCCTGTTATCCCCGGGGTAGCTTTTATCCGTTAAGCCCCGCCGACAATCATAATCGATCGGGGGATCACTAACGCCTTCTTTCGAACCTGATCGGGTTGTATCCCTCACAGTCAAGCTGGCTTATGCGTTTACACGTACATTCCGATTTCCATCCGGAACAAGCCAACCTTTGCGCTCCTCCGTTACGCTTTTGGAGGAAACCGCCCCAGTTAAACTGACCACCTACCACTGTCCCTCACTTTCGCAAGGTCAGACGCAAGATTATTAAAGAGAGGTGTTTCATTGTCGACTTAAAGTCTCCCTCCTACGCTAAACAGTTAATAATCTCTTGTCAATAATAAGTTTCAGTAAAGCTCCCGGGGTCTTTTTGTCCTGGTGCAGGAAGGCCGCATCTTCACAGCCATTGCAATTTCGCCGAGCAGTAGTTCAAGACAGTTTTCAACTTGTTAAGCCATTCATGCAGGTCGGAACTTACCCGACAAGGGACTACGCTACCTTAGAACGGTCAGAGTTACCGCTGTCGTTCACTGGAGCTTAAATCAGAGCCTCTGTCCATAATAAATTACAGAAGTCAACCCCAATTCTTAACTTACCAGCACTGGACAGGCCTCACCCCCTATACGTCCCGTTTCCGGTTTGCAGGGAGCTGTGTTTTTGCTAAACAGTCAGTTGAAAGTCGTTAGCTGCGCCCTAAATATTGCTATTCAGGGAGGACATATCCCGAAGTTACGTCCAGCTTGTTTGCCGAGTTCCTTGAACTACCATTACTCGAATGCCTTGGTATACTCTACCAATCCACCTGTGTCGGTTTGCGGTACGGACGCATAGCACACTCTGCATGCAGCTTTTCCCGGAAACGGATGTCAGCAGACTCCCTCACTTGCGTAAGGTTGTATTCACAGCTTGCCCGAAGACTTGCTGCTTAAACCTTCATATAGAAGGCCCTGCCTAACCCATTTCGTCACTGCAAACATAATAACGCATACTACACGGTAGCCGAATATTAACGGCTTGTACATCGAGACGCTCCTTTCGGAGGAGCCCTTAGATCCGACTAACCCTCAGTCGATGTACGTTGCTGAGGAAACCTTGGATTTTCGGCATTACGGATTTTCACCGTAAGATTCGCTACTTATGCCAGCATTCTCACTTCTATACGCTCCACCATGCCTTACGGCGACAGCTTCGCTGCATATAGAAAGCTCCCCTACCACTCATCCAGCTAGGCTGGATAAATCTCCATCGTCGGCAGATCGTTTGAGCCTCGATCATTTTCGGCGCAAGACCTCATGTCGCCCGAAGGCAACATATTACGGTGAGCTGTTACGCTTTCTTTAAAAGATGGCTGCTTCTAAGCCAACTTCCCGTCTGTCTTTGAAATCTCACTTCCTTACCCACTTAACGATCATTTGGAGGCCTTAGATGGGAGTCTGGGCTGTTTCCCTTTCGACCATACTCGCTTATCCGAGCAAGTCTGACTCCTTTAGATCCAAGCGTGCGTATTCAGAGTTTGATTGGATCAAGTTAGCGTAAGCCTCCTTGATCCATTCAGTAGCTTTACCCCACACGTTACTCTAAAAGGCTATACCTAAATATATCTCGGGGAGAACCAGCTATCTCCAGGTACGATAGGCATTTTACCTCTAACCACAAGTCATCCCAAATCATTTCACCGATAACGGGTTCGGGCCTCCTTCCGATGTTACTCGAAATTCACCCTGCTCATGGTTAGCTCACCTGGTTTCGGGTCCGTCAATATCTACTCAAGGCCCTAATTAAGACCCTTTTCTGCTTTCACAGAAAATTGCTTTCGCTATGGCTTCCCAATTAAAATTGGTTAACCTTTGAAGCCACCATAACACATTATTTCTACTACAACATAAATCATTTTGGCTGCAGGAAGCTCAGATCTCCTAAAAGTAGCGTTTTGCTACTTCTTTGTCAATCTTCACTTCCTTCGCTTAAAATGCTTTACGTTTCGCAATGAAACATTGTATTATGGTGGCTTCTCGCAGACATTGAAAACTCGCTGGCTCATTCTTCAATAGGCACGTGATCACCCCACCCGAAGGTGAAGCTCTCACGGTTTGTTAGCTTATGGTTTCAGGTTCTATTTCACTCCCCTCGCCGGGGGACTTTTCACCTTTCCCTCGCGGTACTTGTTCACTATCGGTTAATTTGAGTATTTAGCCTTGGAGCATGACCGCCCCAGATTCCTACAGGGTTTTCCGTGTCCCGTAGTACTTGGGAGTCGCGCTAGGGCACATCGCGTTTTCGAATACAGGGCTATCACCTTCTATGGCTGGCCTTTCCAGACCATTCTCCTAACGCTTTGTGATCCCACATTGCACGTCCCGCAACCCCACTCCCGAGGGAGTGGTTTGGGCTGTTCCGCTTTCGCTCGCCGCTACTCACAGAATCTCTGTTGATTTCTCTTCCTCTGATTACTTAGATGTTTCAGTTCATCAGGTTCCCCCCAGCATCATTTCTAAAGCTGGTTAAAGGGTTATCCCATTCGGAAACCGCCGATTGAAGTGCCTGCTTAAGGGCTCATCGACGATATCGGGCTTAAGCACCCGTCCTTCTTCGGCTCAAATTACCTAGGCATCCACCATAAGCATTACATAATATCCCGCAAATTAATTCTTAAGATTGAGAATCAATTTGCCAAGTAGCTTTGTAATAGTTCTTTTTTGGCGATTACATTTAATTTCCAGGCCTAATTGTCAAAGTACTAGAACTGTTTCCAGCCCTATATTTATATTATAGGCTGCCCCATAATATTAAGATAGAGCTTGAGTGGACCCGAGGGGATTCGAACCCCTGGCCTCCCGCGTGCAAGGCGGGCGCTCTGGCCAACTGAGCTACAGGCCCATAAAGCCTTTAGCTGTAGCACAAAGGTGCGCGTCAAAGCCTTGTGGCCACAGCATCAAGCTGTGAAACTCTTTCAAATTCGACAAAAAAAACAAACGCGCACAAGAGCAGTTGATTATTCTTCTAAAAGGCTGATAGGAGTCGGCTCGTGCGCGATCCAGATGCCTAAGAAATACTGATGCTAAACATCATGTACTGCGCATTGTATCAATTGAACGAATTAATGTCAACGGTCTCTAGAAATGATTTTTAGCTAATCTTTGACAAATCAACCGCATTCTCAATAATGATAGATAGTGCGTTTTCTCGTTCATCAATTTTCCCCTTAAAAAGAAGTGGCGTATTTTCCTGCCATATCTGTGCCGTATTTTTGTATATTTTCGGAAAAACAATGGCCTCTATAGAGTCAGATTCATCGTAAATATTAACAAACGCCATCTGTTGACTATCTTTCTTCGTGGTAACAAATTTTACAGCGCTGATTGTCCCGGCAAGGATGTATGTTTTTCCTACATCATCATGCGAAAGGTCACCAAGTTTTTTTTGGATCTTCTTTTCAATGAGTGCTGAATACTGTTTTAATTGATTTCTGTTGATGGTGAAGCCAACTACTTCCCTTTCAAGAACGATAAGCTCTGATTCAGAAAACTCAGATTGCTCAAGAGATTCATCCTTGAGGTACTCTTTTTTTTGGACGCCAAACAGGTCGAATTGGCCCGAATCGAATTGTTTCCTATATGCTTGTGCCTCGGCAAGCGCTTGAGGATAATATGTTAGCAAAGCTTTCCTAGAACCAAAAGCATCAAAAGCCCCTGCCTTAATGAGGTTTTCCACACAACGCTTATTTGCCTTAGACAGGTCTACACGTGCCAAAAAGTCTCTAAGCCCGCCATATTTCCTCTCACGACGGGCTTCAAGAATTGACTCAATCGCAGACTCACCAACATTCTTAATTGCACTCAATCCAAACCTGATGCTTTCTCCCTCAATTGAGAAGTCTTTGATGGAAGCATTAATATCTGGTGGAAGCACATGAGTACCAAGAGACCGTGTTTCTTCAATAGCTTGAAACACTTTAGCCTCCTTCTGAGCTCCGGCAGATGACTGAAGCTCTGCCGTAAGCACCGCTGCCATATATTCCACAGGGTAGTTTGCTTTCATATAAGCAGTCCAGTACGCAATAAGACCGTAGCAAGCAGAGTGGGCTTTGTTAAATCCGTAGGCTGCAAATTTCTCCATAAAGCTATAAATTTTTTCAATAAGAGTCTTCTCGTACCCCCTTTCAACAGCTTGACTGACAAACTTTTCATGATGAATTTTCATGAGTTTAATCTTCTTTTTGCCCATTGCCATCCTGAGACCGTCTGCCTCACTCATGGTGTATCCAGAAATAGCAACGGCAATTGCCATGACTTGTTCTTGATACACAAGAACACCGTATGTTTCCTCAAGAATGGGTTTTAGATCTTTAT
>MFZT01000033.1:15635-19912 GCA_001789515.1 Candidatus Roizmanbacteria bacterium RIFCSPHIGHO2_02_FULL_43_11 | reverse complement strand
CCATTGGGCCTGGCCTGTATAAGGCAACCATAGCAATAATGTCTGAGAGTTTTGATGGCTGTATGTCTCTGGCAAGTCGCTGCATCCCTTTTGATTCAAGCTGAAAAACTCCGATAGTCTTCCCTTCAGCTAGAAGTTTGAGTGTTTTTTTGTCATCAAGTGGAATAGTATGCACATCAATTTTCATCCCTGTCCTTTCATTGACAAATCGATGGGCACTATCAAGAATTGAAAGATTGCGCAAGCCAAGAAGATCGAATTTTATCAGTCCAATCCCCTCGTTATTGGACACAGCATTCAGATCAAGACAGGTCATGTCATATTGTGTGATGATTCTTTCCCCCTTTGATTCCCTCTGAAGCGGGACATATTCTGTTAAATCTGAATCTGCAATCATAACACCAGATGCGTGCGTTGAAGCATGTCGAACAAGCCCTTCAAGTTTTATTGCAACATCAATGATCTTTTTGGTGTCGGGCTCCTGAGCATATGCAAGTTTTAAAGCCGGATTTTCATCTATTGCTTGCTTCAGCTTAACATGGAAACCTTGACGTGGTTGAGGAATCATTTTTGAGATTCGATCACCAAGGCTGTACGACATTCCCAGCGCACGAGCAACGTCCCGAACAACCATCTTTGCTTCCATCCTGCCAAAGGTTATAATTTGGGTCACTTTTTCCTTACCATACTTTTTTGTAATATACTCAATGACCTCATCTCGCCTATTGTCTGCAAAATCTGTGTCAACATCAGGCGGCGTTGGCCTGTCTGGGTTAAGAAACCGCTCAAATGGCAAACTGTAAGTGAGTGGATTGGCATCTGTCATACCAAGTGAATAGGCAACCAATGACCCTGCTGCTGACCCACGACCTGGACCAACTCCGATATCCTGTCCTTTTGCCCAGTTGACATAATCCTGAACAATGAGGAAATACGTCGCAAATCCTTTTTTGTTAATAAGATCCAGCTCATACTCAAGACGGACCTTAACATCATTAGTTATGTCAAGTCGACTTTTTGCACGTTCATACGTCATGTCTTTTAAATGCTCCTCTGCTGATTTTCCTTTTGGAGGGAGATATTTCGGGAAAATAGCCTGCCCGTATGGAATATCAATATCGATTGCATCGGCTATCTTTTGGGTATTATCAACTGCTTCCGGCAAATCTCGAAATAAGTCTCGCATTTGAGCTTCTGATTTGAAATAAAGTTCAGGAGTATCCAGCATTGACATTCGCTTGTCATCATATATGGTCTTCCCTGTTTGGATACACACAAGAACATCCTGGGCATATGCATCATCGCGATTTATATAGTGCACATCGGCAGTTGCAACAAGCGGAATATTGTATTTTCTTGAAAATTCAATGAGATGCTTATTTGTCTCCTCAAGCTCCTCAAGGCCTGGAATACGTTGGATCTCAAGGTAAAAGTTTTTGCCGAAAAGGTCAACATATTGTTTGAGAAGCCCTTCAGCTTTATCAAACTGATTGTTCTTAATTGCAGAAGGTATCTCCCCATTTGGACAGCCTGAAAGTGCAATAAGCCCTTCATGATACTGCTTGAGAAGCTCAAAATCTATCCGAGGACGATAGTAGAAACCATCAAGATGGGCATATGTGGTAAGCTTCATAAGATTTTTATAGCCGGTATAATTTCGCGCAAGCAGTGTTAGGTGATAATTATTCTTTTCTTCTCCTTCGGCCTTATCCAGCCTGGAACCAGGAGCTTTATATGCCTCCATACCAATGATGGGTTTGATACCTGCGTTTTTTGCTGCAATATAAAATTTGAAGGCTCCATACATAACACCATGATCGGTAAGAGCTACAGCATTCATACTGTTTTCCTGAGCTTTCTCTACAATTTCATCAATACGGCAGAGACCATCAAGAAGTGAGTACTCTGAGTGAAGATGCAAATGTACAAATCCCATACCATAGATAGTTATAACTAGTTCAACTAGTTATAACTAGTTGAACTAATAGGGCGTTTTAGTTCCTTAAGCAGTTCCTCTTTCACAGTCTTCGCATCTGCTTTTCCCTGCATTGCTTTCATCACCTGCCCGACAAGAAACATAAGCACACTTTCCTTGCCGTTTTTGTAACTTTGTACCGGTTCTTCATGCTCACGTATCACATCACGGATAGTTTGAGAAAGGATTATAAGATCAGTCTCAATTGGTAGAAGGATTTTTACAGCCCGTAGACAAAACTCCTCAATTCCTTGATTTATTGGAACTGATTTTTGCACGATGAGCATCGCAATTTTTGCAGATTGATCAGGAAATCGTTGTGCTGCCTCCTCATAAAAATCAGCAACGGATCGGTCCCGAGTGAGAATGTAGGCATTATGAGGTGAGACCCCCATTGACTGAAAGCGTGCTATCTTCTTGTTTGGCAGCTCTGGCATAGATTTCCGAATATCGTGTATAAAGTCTTGGGTAAACTCAAACGGCGGGATATCGGGCTCAGGAAAATATCGATAATCTTCAGCCGTTTCCTTCACTCTTTGTGAAACAGTTATGCCCTTCTGCTCTTGGTATCCACGTGTTTCCTGAATAGGAACTTCCCTGTTACCTAGAAGCTCGATGTGACGTTTAATTTCATAATCTATGGCAGCCTTCACAAAGCGGAAAGAGTTAATATTTTTGATCTCAACCTTATAGTTTGGAATTTCAACCTGTCCCGGCTTTCGCACTGAAATATTAGGTTCAAGGCGCATTGAACCTTTCTCCATATCCGCGTCCGAAACCTTCAGATAGCGCACAATGACTTGCAGCTCTTCGAGGAATTGTTTAACATCGTCAGAGTTATCAAAGTCAGGCTCAGTAACGATTTCAACAAGGGGAACACCAGTACGATTAAAATCAACAAGTGTATCATTCCCATCATGGATCAACTTTCCTGTATCTTCTTCTAGGTGCACACGTTTAATGCGAATTTTTTTTGTACTTCCATCTTTTCTCAGAAGATCATAAGAGCCATCGTATGAAAACGGCTCGTCGTATTGGCTTATTTGATAACCTTTTGGTAGGTCTGGATAGAAGTAATGTTTGCGGTCAAACTTTGATACCGTATTAATCTTACAGTTCAGTGCCATTCCGATAAGAATTGCCCATTGAATCGCCTTTTTGTTTGGAACCGGCAGAGCTCCTGGAAGACCTAAGGATACAGGGCACACCACAGAGTTCGGCTCTTTACCAAAGCAATCGGCACTGCACCGGCTGAACATCTTAGATTTCGTCCCAAGCTGCACATGAATTTCAAGACCGATTACAGGCACATAGTCATGCATATTTTTCAAAAATCGCCTGGCGATCAAAGGCCAGATCCTGTTCTAACTGATAAGCAATTTGCAGTACAGTAGTTTCATCAAAATGCTTTCCCATGAGTTGTACACCAATGGGCAAACCAGCTTCTGATAATCCTGCAGGAATAGAGATTGCAGGGATACCAGCTGCAGCAGCTGGCTCTGTAAGCACATCCATCATTTCACCAAAAAATGCATAGGCATCTGCATCACCAATTCTTGTTGCAGTTACTGGTGTTGTTGGGGCGAGAATGACATCCACATCCTCAAAGGCTTTTTTGAAATCCTGTGCAAGAAGGTAGCGAACCTTTGCAGCCTTTTTGTAATACTCGTCAACATACCCTGAGGAAAGGACAAATGCACCGAGTATGATACGCTTCTTTGCCTCCTTTCCAAAGGCAGTACGATTCATCCCATATCTCACGCCTGTATACCTGGCTAAATTTGATGACACTTCTGCTCTTTGTAAAATCATGTACACAGAAATTGCATATTTTGGGTCAAGCATAGTAATTTTCTTTAACGTGTGACCTCTGTCCTCAAGGGCATGCATTGCATTCTCCACAGATGCCATTATTTCCGGGTCAACATCCTTAAAATATTCATCTGCATAACCAATGGTTAGTTTTTTTTCTGTTTTAAGAAGCTTCGACCATTTTTCAACTGGGATGCTCATTGATGTAGCATCTTTTGGATCCTGTCCCGCAATGACTTCAAGTAGTAGTGCAGCATCCTCAACCGTTTGTGTAATTGGACCTGGACAGTCCCATGATGATCCCATAGCAATAATGCCATACCTGGAGACCCGCCCATACGTTGGTTTCAATCCAACAACACCACACCATGCAGCAGGCAAACGAATTGAACCTGCAGTTTCTGTCCCAATCGCTGCCGGGGCAAGACCAGCCGCAACAGCAGCTGCAGATCCTCCAGACGACCCGCCAGGGACACGCTCGAGATTATAT
>MFZT01000033.1:0-15612 GCA_001789515.1 Candidatus Roizmanbacteria bacterium RIFCSPHIGHO2_02_FULL_43_11 | reverse complement strand
TCAGTAGATGAGCCGTGCGCCCATGCATCGAGGTTTGTCTTGCCAAGAAAGGATGCTCCAGCAGTTTGTAGACCTGTCACAACTGTTGCATCATAGGGCGATATATATCCTTCAAGGATTTTCGACGATGCAGTTGTTGGAAGATTTGCTGTGACAATATTATCCTTCAGAGCTAATGGAAGACCGCACAGTACCCCAGTTTTAGCTGCACTGAAAATGTCAGCTATACCTCCCGGCACAAATGCATGAATTTTATCATCATAGGTCCTGATTCTCTTCATAAAAAACTCAAAAACCTCATTGCCAACTGCACCTTCAGAGAGCAGAGAAGCCAGTGACCTACCGAGAAAGCTCATAAAATGCGCTTCACAATAAAGTAACTGCCCTTCTTGTTTGAAGCATTCTTCAACGCTGTGCTCGATGTAAGCATAATTGATTCATCCACAATGTCCTCTGCCATTACATTTTTTGCGGATGTGGTGAAATGCGATGCTGGGACATTATCGGTCTGGATATCCTTAAGATTTTCAACATAATCAAGGCTCTTGGCAAGTTGCTGTGGAAGATCCTTAATATCATCGCTTGTCAACTCAAGATTTGATAGTTGTGCAAGTTTTTGAATGTCATCAGGAGTAAGGTGCGACATGCCAGTATTGTACAGAAGGAAGGAGACAATTTAAATAGATAGGAACGAAGCTAAAGGGTAAGTTGTGAAGCAAGATATGATGTTCCATCTGGTTTGAGTAAGGTCATATTTGGAAAATCTTTAGCAAGGGATCCTCTAACAAATTCTCCAGCTGCTACTTCGTTAGGATCAATCTCATATTCATCATCTGTTAGAATTTTCCCATTCCCCATATCTATACCCAAATGATCCTCATACCAGTGATACACTTCCTCTAAAGCTGCAAGGAATGGTTCGTCTTGAACTTTATGGACATAGAGCTGATGCCCTTCAGTCGTTTTGAGATTATGGCTACTGAGATACACATTTTTGTCTGTAATCAGCTTAATTATGTAGGATAGTGGGATAAGTATCATTCCTTGAAACGCTCCAGAATGTTCGCAGCAATACATTGGCGCTTCAAATATTGTTTGGCCTGACGGATCAAGAAGAGTTCCTGAAAAAAAGACTGTTTTGATTTTTTTTCCAATATTTGCAAGTTGAAGATCTTGACTGGCATACTTCACTCCTTCAAAGTATCTAGTAATAACAATTCTGAGTTTTAGCTCAAGTTCATCTGACCATTCTGCGCCGACGATTTCCTTTACTCTCTGAGATATCCTCCCAAGGCACCCATCGACACTTACATCTGTATCCTGATCCTCCAAGGAATAAAAGGCTGGAATATAAACATTATCACCTTCCATATTTTATTAATGCTTGACTTACAGGATCTTCATTGCTGTTCACCTTGCTTGCCGGAGAATAATCTCTGCCATATTGAATCAGTCGAATTGCAAAGAGTGGCCACTTATCTCTGTGAATAAGCCCCATCAGGTCCTGTTCAATTTTTACTGGGTCAATATTTCCCGTGAGTCCGAATTTCTTGCATAGCCTTTTCATGTGCGTATCTACAGCAATCCCATCATACACACCATATGCTTCTCCCAGCACGACATTTGCAGTTTTACGCGCCACTCCTGGGAGAGTGAGTAGTTCCTTCATAGTCCTCGGTACCTTTCCTTTAAATTCCATTCGAACCTTCTGAGCTGCTCCTATAACGTTTTTGGCTTTATTGCGATAAAAACCCGTTGAATGGATGTCCTTACAAAATTCTTCAAAATCGGCCTTAGCATAATCATCAACTGTTTTGTATTTTTTAAATAGTTTTTCCGTAACTTCGTTTACCTTTTTGTCAGTACACTGAGCGGAAAGTATTACTCCTACAAGAAGCTCGAAGGTATTGCTATAGTTTAAAGCAATTTTTGGGTGAGGGTAGAGTTTTTCAAGTGTAGAAAGGATGATGTTAAGACGATTATCTTGATTCATAGTGCCATTATAGCATTTATGAAGCATAATAC
The DNA here is from genome assembly GCA_001789515.1 of Candidatus Roizmanbacteria bacterium RIFCSPHIGHO2_02_FULL_43_11. Classification (GTDB taxonomy): domain Bacteria; phylum Patescibacteriota; class Microgenomatia; order UBA1406; family HO2-37-13b; genus 2-02-FULL-43-11-A. Next base: position 13,587 of record MFZT01000033.1, on the reverse strand, counting down.
ACTCACCAAGAGGCCGCTCGGTTCAAGCGGCTCCGACGAGTCTTTTTTTAGTTACATCTCTCTTAGAATTCTTATTCTCTCAGTCACTGGAGGATGAGTACTAAATAGTTTGACAAGCAGGTTGCTATTTTCACCATCTTTCTTAAAGGGATTTTGAATATACATATGTGCCATTGCGTTTGAAGCACGTTTCAGTTTGTGAGGATCCCCGGCAATTTTTTGAAGGGCGTTGGCAAGTGCATCTGGATTGCGTGTAAGCAAAGCACCAGACGCATCTGCAAGATACTCTCGCTTTCGTGATACAGCAAGTTGAATAAGAATTGCAACAATAGGCATAAGGATAAGAAGCGCAATAAAAATAACTGCGCCAATCGCACCAGCACGGCTATTGCGATCATTATCTCCCCTTCCCCACCACATTGCCCTGGTTGCAAAATCAGCGGCATATACAACAGTCCCAACAAGAACTGTCACAACTGCCATCACCAGAATGTCGTAGTTTTTGACATGGGATAACTCGTGTGCAATCACTCCCTCTATCTCTGATCTTTCAAGTTTAGAAAGCAAACCAGTTGTTGCAGCAACAACTGCATGTTTTGGATCCCGGCCTGTTGCAAATGCATTTGGTGTAGGATCAGCAATCACATAAAGCTTTGGCATAGGTAAACCCGCTGCAATTGCAAGGTTCTCTGTCACCGTGTAATAGTCAAAGTAGGTTTTTTTGTCTGCTAGTTTGGCGCCAGCCATTGTCAAGACTATTTTATCTGAGTAGAAGTAGCTAAAAAAACCTGAAGCAAGAGCAAATATCACGCCCATCATAAAAAACGATGATGGATCACCGAAGTATTGTCCCATAAGATAAAAGAAGAAGGAAATCAGACCTACGAATACAAAAATGATAATGTAGGTTTTTACTTTATTACCGGTAATTTGAGAATATATAGTCATGATTAGTTATAACTAGTTGAACTAGTTGAACTAGTTATAACTAGAACTTTACTGCTACATCTTTCTTCTCCTCTTCCGATGCGGCAAAAAAGTCTTCATGTTTAAATCCAAAAGTCTGCGCAAGAATATTACTCGGGAACATTTGGATCTTATCAATATATGCCTGCACATTGCTGTTATAAAACTGGCGAGCGTAAGCAATTTTATCTTCTGTATCCTCAAGCTGCCTCTGGAGCTGCGCAAAGTTCTCATTAGCTTTTAAGTCAGGGTAGGCTTCTGCAATTGCAAAAAGGGATTTAAGCGTATCGGTCAGCATGTTGTTTGCCTTTGCCTTCTCTTCCAGTGATTGGGCACCCATGAGCGCTGAACGAGCTTTGGTAACATCTTCAAAAATCTCCTTTTCGTGCTTTGCGTAACCTTTAACTGTTTCGACAAGATTGGGAATAAGATCGATGCGCCGCTTTAATTGGACATCAATCCCCGAGAGCGCCTCACGAATACGATTGCGCAATTGCACCAGGCTGTTGTACGTGAAGATAATGTAACCGATCAGCGAAAAAACAATGAGAGCTACGATAAGTGTTGGGCTCATAAAGATTATTTACCTTTGATCCAACTCATAACGCGATCAAGAGGTTGTGTATTTATTATATCACTTTTTTCGGCCCATCCACGGCGTGCAACGTAGACTCCGTATAGTAGTCCATCCATCTGACTCGCTGCATGGGCATCTGTATTTATCACAAGTTTATTTCCGTTTTGAATAGCCCTTCGTACCAGTCCTTCTGGTAAATCAAGACGTTCGTGCCATGCGTTGATTTCAAGCGCGATGTGATGCTTTTTAGCAAAGTCAAAGACCGTTTGCCAATCTGCTTCAATTTCTTCCCGCTTTCCAATTTGGCGACCAGTCGGATGTCCTAAAATTTTGACCCCAGGATGAGCAAGTGCCTTCAATATACGCTTTGTCATATCATCTCGAGACATTTTGAATGAACTGTGAATAGACACAATTGCTATATCCAGATATTTGAATGCGTCTTCGGCCAAGGCCAGATCTCCGTTTGGTTGAATATCAATTTCAAGTGAATTTAAAAGTTTTACTGGTGTTTTGATTTTTGCAACAGCCTCTGCCTTTCGACGGATAAGGTCAACTGCTTGGCTTTCATCAACACGGCTCATTGCAGGATTATGCTCCGACAGCGCCAGATATATATAACCAAGTTCTTCAGCTTTCTTTGCCATCTTTTCAATTGAATCCATACCAATATCATGCGAGGGTACAATATCAAAATCCGAGTGTACATGAAATTCACCTTTCATGTCCTTCGGCTCAACTAAATTCGGCAGAGCATGTTGTAATGCAAGTTTAATTTCTTCTCCACCTTCCCGAATCTCAGGCGGTATCCAGTCGACATGCAAAAACTCATAGAAAGCCTCCTCAGTTTCAAATGTGTGCATTTTTCCTGTTTTGACTTCTTTGATACCAAATTCATTGAGAGAATATCCCTTTCTGAGAGCATATTCACGAAGTTTAATATTGTGCAGCTTATTGCCTGTAAAGTACTGGAGCATCGAGCCATACCGCTTCCTTGGAATAATATCAAGGTCAATGCGTTTGCCACCTGTTACCATAATGGATGCTTTTACATCCCCCTTTCCTTGTACAGAAATAGCTCGGCTATACGCGGTGAAATGATTAATCACCTTCTCCGCATTCCTCTGTTCTACAACTGCGACTAAATCAATATCACCGATTGTGGGAGCCTTCCGCCGAAGAGAGCCAAGAGGTTGAATTTCACTCACTTCAGGAAGTTGCTTCATATACATAATGATATCCTCTGCCATTTGTCCAGCAACAGGAAGCACCATTCGTTCTTCTTTCTGGCCACGTTCTTCATACAAATTAATTGCCTTCAAAATTTCCTTTTGTGATTTTTCACCAAAACCTTCTAATTCAACAATCTTGTTTTTTGCAGCAAGGCTTTTTACATCCTCAAAAATGGTTTTTGGGTTATCAAGCTTGAACTCTTGAACAATCCTGAATGCTCGTTTCGGGCCGATCCCAGGCGACTGCATCAGTTTATACACAGGAGCAGGAATTTTCTGTGTTTGTTTTTCTAAATACGATCCCACTGGATTTGTAAAATATTCATCGAGGTGCTGCCTGATAATCGGGCCTAAACCAGGAATCTCATCCAGATGCCCATTTTGCCACACGTCGTATATTTCCTGTGTAAGGTGCTCAACCGCATCCGCTGCTTTTTGATAAGCAATAATGCGAAATTGATTAACGCCGGTAAGGGTATATGCTGCAGCAACCGATTTAAGTAATATGACGATATCCTTGTTTGTTGGGTGCATATGTAAAAGTATAACGTAGAAGGATAGAGGAGATGGAGGGATAGAGTAGGAGTGTAGAATGGTGCAAGGGTGGAGGGGTAGAATGATATAGGGATAGAGGCGTAGAGGTGGGGGAATGTGGTGGGAAAAGTTTTCCACATCCACCCCATGTGAGCGTTTCTGAACGGTCTTCCCTCGCAGTTCAACTAGTTAAAACTAGTTATAACTAGTTGAACTAGATAGACAAACCCACCTTTATTCGCTATACTAGGCACTATTCTGGGATCGTAGCTCAGTCCGGTTAGAGCGCAGCCCTGTCAAGGCTGAGGTCGCGGGTTCGAGTCCCGTCGGTCCCGCAGAGTACCTAAACAAAAATAAAAACAAACTCATATCCTTTTGATTTCGGACCCCCCATGGCACTCTTGCTACATTCTGAATATTTACTATAAGCCACTAGTGTGGTATAATCATCCTCTCTTAGCAACAGCTAAGTAGCACTTTACAATAAACATTTGGCATTGGTGTGTTGCCCAACAAGGTCTTATTATGAGTCTTTGTTGGGCAATATACCGGTGTCTCTGTTGCAAGTTTGAGAGCAGAGAGTGCAGCATCGGAAAAGCCTAGATCCAACCATGATAGCTAGAAAGGCAAAGGCAACAACGATATGCGCAACGCGCAAGGGGCACTCCGTTTCTTCGTGACGTGGGCCGTGTTCCTGGGGCTCGTCTACACCCTCAAGATGTACGAGGGCTGGGACAAGCTCTTCACCGACAACCATGGCGCTGGTTTCCTCCCGTGGGACTTCGACATCATCGGGATCGTGGTCGTCCTGTTCAAGCTCGGGTTGGCGACATACGCCGCCCAGACCATCGGAGGGATGATCTACGTCGTGATGCAGTACGAGCGCGGCATGGTCTTTCGCAACGGGAATTTCGAACGGGTGGCCAATGCCGGCATCGTGATCATGCCCCCCTGGTTCTGGGGCATGGAGATGGTCGACGTTCGGGCCATGAACCTGGTCATCGAGGTGGCCCAGATCATGACGAAGGACAACGTCCCCGTCAAGATCAAGGCGGTCGTCTTCTTTGCGGTCGATAAGGCTCGCCCGCAGGACAGCGTGCTCGAGGTGGAAGACTTCGCCGGCTCGATCGAGCAAGTGGCGGAGGCCGCCATCAAGAGCATGGGTGGAGAGTCGACCTTCAAGCAGATGCAGGCCGAACGCAAGGCCCTCGGCACGGCCCTCCGAACAGAAGTCGCTGAGGAAACGAAGGGTTGGGGCGCAGTCGTCCAGTCCGTTCTCATCCAAGACGTGGCGATTGACAGCGAGGAGATCCGTATGTCGCTCGTACGCGAGGCGGCAGCACAGGCGGAGGCACTGGCCCGTGGACATCTGGCCGAGGCCGAGGTAGCAACGGCGGAGTCCTTCGTCAAGGCTGCCAACCTCTATGCAGGGAACGCGGTCGCGCTGATGCTCCGCCAGCTCAACATCGCCCTCGAGGCGGTGAAGGGCGGCAAGGCGGTGGTGCTCATGCCAACGTCGGCCATGGATGGCGGGAGCAACCTGGCGATCCAGGCGGCCATGCAGCAGGCGGCGCAGATCACCGATGGCAACACGGAGGATCAGGCGTAGCAGCCTCTGCAGCTCACAGAGGAGGGGTAGGCCTGCACCCTGCCCCTCCGTGAGTTTGCAACAGACAACAAAACGTAAAGGAAATTGTGGGGACCATTGATGGTTTCCCTTGTGAAACTTTGTGTGAAGACATTTGCAGTCTTTGATACGAGGCAGTTACGAGGGCACCGGAGGTTCCCATTTTTTGTGTAAAATTTGTTTTATACCTAACAACCTAATCTTTACACTCAGATTAGACATATCGAAAATACGTTCCCACTTCGTCCACTAGTCCCCGCAGAACCTCCGGAGTTCGGAAGAGCGTTCGGGCAAGCTAAACAAGCATCACCTTTGCTATAGGGTAGAATCCTGCTGTGAGTTTCTATGCTTTTGTATACCCTGTAGTACACAGCACCTCCATAAGCTTATATCTCCGAGTTATACCTTCTACGTCAGCTTCATTGCCACTTTTTATTGATATTTCAGATATGTATTGGATTGCCCCCAAACATCGCTCAAGGCTGAACCATTTGAGGGCATCAATATGGGTAGACTGTATTGGTTTCACGTTGGTGTAACTTTCCAAAAAAACATTTTCCATTTCTTTCCATCGCTCAACAGAAATTTCCCCCTCCCTAAATAGTTCTACAAAAAAGATGGCAACATCTTTCAAAGCAGGACCCACTACAGCGTCTCCCCAGTCAAAGATATATACATCCCCGTTTTGGAGTAACTGGATATGTTCTAATGTAAGATCAGCATGAATAAGGGTCTGTGCAAGATCAGTTGGGACTGTAACGTCAGTCAGATATCTAGTCGCACGTGCATCAATGTTTTTAAAGTTTGTACGTTGTACCGAACTGAATGCAGAACTATTGGGGGATTGAGAAAAGAAGCTGAAGGATTGAGTCGACAAAGTGGGCTTATATTCAAAAAAACTGGCGTCTGGATAACCCTCTAGAATTCTATGCAAATGGGCAATTGCTGATCCGATTAACGTGATATCTTCATTTCGTATCGAGTTTGCCCACAGCCTTCGAAGCTCTTCAAATTGCATAAGAACCCCAAAGTAGGTTGTTCCCTCATGGTTGAACTGAACAACCCTCTCCTGATTGTGTGCAGCTTGGACAACAGGAACTTGAATCGGTAATCCAGCGGAACGCTCATTGACGTAGGAATAAAGGTTGATTTCTTGCTCAATCTGATCTTGAGATATTTCTTTAGGAGCATAGACCTTGAAGACATATTGACTTTTTCCATCTCTGATTTTCCATACACCGCTTTCTGTCCCTCCTTCAAACAAATGAATTTCAGATCCGACAATCCCATATTGGGATGCAAGGACATCAAGAATCTCTTGTTGTGAAATAGCCTTTGCTTTAATCGCTGGTTTGCTCATATAGAGACTATTGTAGCAAAATACGTTCTCACCTCGTCCACGAGCCGACGCAGATCAACCTCCAGAGTTGCCCGGAGCGTCCGGAAATCGTAATTGAGATACTTCTCCCCACTGACATAAGTCGGCTCAAACCTCCAAACACCCTACAGTTATCAACACTCAATCAACTTTGATATAATCACCTCATGGATAAGGAGTTATTAGTCCAATTCCTATTAAGCTCAAATATGGCTGGCTATGCCGGCGGTGAGGAGAAACAGTGGATTAATGAATCTGATGGATCTACAACAATCCCTTTCAGAGAGGGTGCTTGGTGCTCGCATGACAATTTTTTTGGCGGTGAACCATATGGCGGCAGAGTTGTTGTTTTTTACGAGAATAAACCCTACTGGATGATGGTATATTACGGTTGGGTTGAGGGAATGGTGGAATCGAAACCTATTTATGAAGTACTTCAGCACGCTCTGATGGAGATGCCTCAAGATTATCCTTATCGAGGGCCTGAAAAATATGAGGAGGGAGATTATGTCTATTCCAATTCCTGGCAAGGAGAGGTTGATAGGTTTTCGGGTTCTGAGCAGATCACCAAAAATGGCGTATTAGTGTACAAAGCAGATTATCTTGGTGGACTGGTAGACCAAAGAAATTGGGTTTAATATGAGTTCAAATTTGAGGCAAAATACGTTCCCACCTCGTCCACGAGCCGCCGCATAAAGTGCCTTTGCAGCTCTCCCCCGCTATTATGCTGCATATGCAAGTGCTTCTGTATTCTCTGATATTGGAGCATCATGCTCATGTGCTGCAGATTTTGGGAGATATCCCCGCAGTCGTAAAATGCGCACAGATTCTGTGACAGGATATAATTGGCGTACAGAGGTTCCTACAAGACCACGCCGTGCCAGATTTCTTAAATCGCTGCTTCCACTAAGTAGTGTCCTGAGCTTGCTTGCATCAAGCTGGTAACTTTGAGCAAGGGCAGCAAGGGTTGTATATACCGTATCATCCGCTTCCTGAATTCCAAAGCGTTCACTAGGCTTGATGAGAGGCGGTAAGGGGCGAGTTATGTCAACCCTATCAAGTGTTTGTTTCACCCTGTTGAAAATTGAAGATACAGCCTGTTCAGACATCCCGTAAAACATAGCAATCAATCCTATATTCTCACCGTTCTCTTTCATCCTCCACATTGCCATCTCCTCTGTTGTCATAATATGCTCAAGGAGCCTTTCCCTTCGACGATCAATAATTTCTCCCTCTCCTTCTTGTTCTTCCCCATTTGATGGTTGCATATCCCCTGTGGCAGCTTCAAGTTCGTGAAGCACTCCCCCAAGATCATCTGCGCCATTTTCCTCATGCATACTATACAGGTATACAACAGGGGTCGTACTCTTGTCAACTTAAAAGTCATCTTACACTCTTCACATTCAGAAAAGTCATCCCCTCTGATCTGGTTTGATGTCTTGCAAACGTTTTGAGTGTTGCTATAATGGCTGTATTTTAACGGGCGTGAGTTTGTTGATACAAACTCCGGGGAGGAGGTGAACATATGGCACGCGACTATACACAAGAACTTATTGCAAAAGTGAAAGAGAACTATCTTTCTGTTGCACTGGGCATATTGGTATTTCTTGTTGCAGTGACATTAGTATTCCGCTCCGGAAACTCCACAAATCAGCCATCACCGGAGAAGGAAGAGACTCCAAAGGTTCGTACATATACGGTCAAAAAGGGCGACTCTGTCTCAAGTATTGCAAGAGATCAGCTTGGTTCAATGGATTATACAGATGAACTTGTAAGGGCTAATAATATAAAAAATCCTGATCAAATAGAGGTTGGCATAGTACTTGTACTTCCAGAGATCTCAGGACAAGTAGCTAGGGACGAGGAAAAACCAACAACAGCACCAACGCAGGTTATCAAACCAACACTTGTTCCGCAGATTGTTTCAATTACAGGTAACGAGTATACCGTCAAAAAAGGAGATACTCTATTCCTTATTGCTCAACGAGCCTATGGTGATGGGTACACATACCCCACTCTTGTTAAGGCAAATAAACTGCGCAACGCAAATAGAATTGAGGTAGGAATGATCTTGAAGATTCCACGGGAGACTACAAAGTAACATATTGCCCGAATGCACTGGTCATGAGCAATTCGGGCAAGTATGTTTAGACTTTTTTAGCCCGTATGCTTTGTGTAGATTGATCTTTAGTGCAGCGGCTTGCTATACTGGCACTCATGCTCATGAGCAGGAATCTTTTTATTGTCATTGTCATAGCTGTTGTAAACGCACTTGGTTATGGCATTATCATTCCAGTCATCTACTCATACTCTAGAGCATATGGCTTAAGTGACTTTCAAAACGGCTTACTGTTCTCCCTTTTCTCTATCTGCCAATTTATCTCTACTCCAATTATTGGACGTATGTCAGACAAATATGGTCGAAGACCTCTACTAATAGTTTCAATTGCGGGGACAGCTGTGTCTTTCTTTATGGCTGCATTCGCCCCAAGTGCTATCTACCTTTTTATTGCAAGAGCTTTGGATGGTCTTACTGCAGGCAACCTTCCAGTCATCTCTGCCGTTATTTCAGATACTACTCAATCAAAAGATCGTGCCAGAGGATTTGCGATCATGGGCGCAGCCCTGGGGTTTGGATTTGTTTTTGGACCTGCAATTTCTGCTTTGACTGTTGGCTATGGCGAATCAGTTCCATTTATCATTGCTGGTATTATTACGCTTATTGCAACACTGCTAACTGCTTGTTTCCTTCCCGAAACAAATCGCCACATTGGCGAGGTGAAAAAGGGGAAGCTTTTTGACTTTAACAAGCTTACGGAAGCCATTAAATTTCATGATATTGGTCGAATTTTTATGATTTCCCTTGTCTATTCCACGGTATTTGGTATTTTTATCTTTGCATTCCAGCCCTTTTCAGTTGAGTTACTTGGGTTGCGATCAAACAGCATCGCTATCATCTTTACGGCAATTGGTATTGTTGGGGTTGTTACTCAGGTTTTTCTCCTACCCTATGCCTCACGAAGATTCGGAGAGATCAAGACATTGCAAAGCTCTTTTTTGATCATTTCAGCAGGATTTGCTGCTTCATATATTACTCGTTCTCTCATTCCATTTTTCTCTGCAACCGTAGTCATTGCTCTTGGCAATTCCTTTGTCTCTCCTCTTGTACAGACGCTTCTTTCTAAGGAAACTGATGCAAAGTCGCAGGGAACTATTATGGGACTTAATTCTTCGTATGTAAGCATCGGAAGTACCATTGGTCCTATTATTGGAGGTGCCCTTGCTTCTCTTGCTATCCCTCTTCCTTTTATATTGTGCAGTCTCCTTAGCGCAACATGTTATATACTATCGTTGCGCGTTAAGGCAGTGCCTACTCATAAAGAATCAGCGTTTTAGATGTGGTTACTTTTACTGCGGCGGTAGTTCAGGGGTAGAATGTCTCCTTCCCAAGGAGAAGGTCGTGGGTTCAAATCCCATCCGCCGCTCAATAGGACACATAAAGCGCTGCAAGCATAACCCCAGCACTTATTCCACACCCGGCTAGAAGTTGCAGTGGTGTATGTTTCTTAAGATAAAGGCGTGACCAGAAGATTAATGGAATGACAACAAGCACCGGGAGATATGCTCCGTGAAAGAGTGTATTGAGAAGAATTGCTCCGCTTGTGTTGACTGTCATATGCAGGCTAATCTTCCAAAAAAAAGTAATGACAAATACTGTCAGAAATACCATGGTTATTGCCCTTGAGAGATTTAACAAGGTTGCATTCCCATATAATGATGCTAATACTGTTGAAAGGCCCCACACTGTCACCATAACCAGCATAATGCTAAAACGTTCACGCCGTTTTGTAATGTCAAAATCTGAAATAATTCGTTCCTTGATTGCCCATACCATATATATCATAGGGCATGCTATGTGTAATATGGGCATGACAAAGGAAAAATATTGAATTTGACTTTGGTTTAGACCTGTTTTGAAGATGAGAAGCCAGTCAATGAGAAAAAACCAGGGCACTCCCAAAATTAAAGAGATAGCTTGCGCTAGATGTCTCATATCACATGAGTGTATAATATTGTGGCTTAACAGTGCAACATTAGAAGTTATAAAGGTTTTGGAGCACTACTTTAAAAGTCATTTAGTGCCAGCGTAGCTCAGTTGGTAGAGCATTCCCTTCGTAAGGGAGCGGTCGGGGGTTCGAATCCCTTCGCTGGCTCTCGTTAATTACAAGTCATTCATACACATATATGGATTCCCGTCTGAAAAATACCTATGCATTGCGCAGAACATCACGATCTCGGTCAAATCAAAACCTGAAGTATCTTATTATTACTGTTTTGCTTATTGGTTTTTTTTCGACTGTTGGTATTCAGCTGCTTGTCAAGACATCATTATTCATTTCTGGTGCTTCCAAGGAGACCCTTGATCAAGGTTCACCTAATGCTATACTCGATGCGCCTGAAATATACAACCTTCCTGATGCAACAAATTCTGCCCAGCTTGAGCTGTCCGGTGTTGGTACGCTGGAAACAACTCTACACATTTTTGTTAACGGTGAGGAAACAGATACGTTTCAGATGAGCTCTGAGGACTTTTCAGCGTCAGTATCCTTGCAAGCAGGTGAAAATGAGATTTATGCTCAAACTGAGGATGCTAAGAATAAGAAAGTAAAGGATTCCCCTCTATACAAGGTCCTGTACATCAATAGCAAGCCGAATTTAACTATCGGTACTCCTACAGATGGGCAGACTATTGCTTCCCAGGAGGTTGAAGTAACAGGTAAAACTGACCAAAATGTTTCAATACGAATAAACAACTCTCCTACGGTTGTGGCATCAGATGGGTCATTTAGACAGTCCATACGATTAAAGGAAGGCGGGAACATGATTACCGTTGAAGCTTATGATATAGCTGGGAACAGCAACAAAGTTGAGCTGCGTATAACGTATCAAAAAGAGGACTAATAAGAGGTGTTCTTATTCTGCAGAAGATATAGCTTGCTCATTACAAGGAACGAGTGGAAACTCATCATAAAAGAATATACAAATCCAGCTGCTCCGTCGAGAAAACCAAGAAGTATAAAATAGGTGTACAGAAACTTTGTGCATGGATAAAGTGCGATATGAAGAAACGTCGCTCTATGACCATTAAAATAAAGTTCCTTAGCCTTCAGAGTTGAAAATTCATTCACTGAAGTAAGAAAATCTGCAATGCTTGCATGGGAGTAATGTTTAAGTTGGTATTGCATCGTGAGTACTGGTATATGGGATATATATTCCTCATGCACATCTCCTCTCCATTCACCGCTTCCTTTTTTTACTAATCTCATAATTCCTTTTGTGCGGGCCTTCCAAACCTCGCCAAATTTCACATCCTGCCCCCAGAAAACATCAATTCGAGGAATACGGTACGAAAAGTCGTTATTCTTGTGGACAACATTCTGGATCTCGTTTATCAGCTCTTGTGATAGGCGCTCATCTGCGTCGATAAATAGTACCCAATTATTTCGAGCTTCATGCATGGCTTTGTTTCTGCGATTACTAAAACTCGGATCTGAGGATGATATGACACGTGCCCCGTGCTTTTTAGCCACTTCTACTGTTTGATCATAGGAGTGAGCGTCAATAATAAGTATTTCCTGGGCGAATGAGAGAGAAGGAAGTAATTCTTTAAGATTTTCCTCTTCATTTTTCGAAAGTATCGCTATTGATAGCATAGCATATTGTAGCAAACCACAGGGTCGTCGGAAGTTCAATAATTAAGTGCGTATCCATCGCACCTTAAGACAATGTCCCTGCAGATTGCTCGGATGCTCCTGGCAACTCCGGAGGTTGCCAGCGTGGCCGTTGGAGGACTTGAACCTCCGACCTTTCGAATGTGAATCGAACGCTCTAGCCAGCTGAGCTAAACGGCCTTTATCATATGAATGAGCCTCATTTTGAGATCATTCCAAAGCCCATTATACCATTTTGAATCTTGTAAAAACCAAAGGTGATAACGTACAATAACAGAATGGAAATTTTGAAAAAGGTCTTCGAGTTTGTCATGGACATTCTTGAGACTGTTACGTTTGTCGGTTCAATCTTCATTGTCGTATACCTCTTTGTTATGCAACCAAATGAGGTCCGCGGTCAATCCATGGACAACACATTTCGCAATGGCGAATATATACTTACCAATAAACTTGCATACAAGTTTGGAGAGCCCCAACAGGGCGATGTTGTTGTTTTTAAATCACCTGAGGATAAAGACATTGATTTTATCAAACGTATCATAGGTATTCCTGGCGATAAAATTATGATTAAAAATGGACAGGTGATTATTAATGGTATGGCACTATCGGAAACCTACATCTTACCGCCAACATACCCGCTTGAAGGCGGTTACTTACAGGATGGAACAGAAATAACCGTTCCAGAGAATCATCTATTTGTCATGGGTGATAATAGACCACGATCATCAGATTCACGCGCCTTTGGCCCAGTCCCTATTCAAGACATTATTGGGAAAGTATTCTTTCGATATTTTCCTACACACCGGATAGGAACAATCGGAAGGTTATATAATCAATAAGACTGTTCTTTCTCAGAGACAAGTTTTAATTCTGTAGAACCTTTTTAAGGATTTTTGTAGTATCATCAAGATTCCCTTGCATCTCAATAATGATTTTTGCCCTTACTCGTGATTGAATGATCTTCACCTTAATGCTTTCATCCAGAAGCATGAACTTCTTCTGTAGCGCTGTTACCAAGGTACTTGTAGCATAGACACCCTTTGTCTCAATGTGATATAACTGCTCACGTACTCTCTCTTCAAGCCTTATCGTTGAATAGTCACCCTGGAGAACCTCTTCATAGGTTCGGATCATTGATTCCTGATCCTTCAGGCGAGCTAGAATAAAAAGGTGAGTCGGAGAAATCTGACCGGAATAGTATCCATCCTTAACAAGATCAGGTAATTTTAGAATGCGGAGCAGGTTACAAATGTAAGAAGAGGACAGCGATATCCTCGAAGCGACAAATTTCATTGGGTATCTCTTTTCCTTAACCAAAAAATGAAGAATCTTTGCTTTTGCAAAAATGTCCTGCTCATGTTGAAAGCGTGTAATACTGGCATCAAGCTCTGGATCCATATCTTGATTATAGAGCGAAGTTAAAGTGAAATGAAAGGCGGAGTTTGTGGAAGTTATTGTTGTACAACGGTAATCAATTTCTTGCCCTCCCGAGTGATAAATTTAACCACTCCGTCCTTCTGTGCATGAATGGTAAAGTCCTT
>MFZT01000032.1 GCA_001789515.1 Candidatus Roizmanbacteria bacterium RIFCSPHIGHO2_02_FULL_43_11 | reverse complement strand
CGATATCTTCCATGCGCTCGCGAGCAGAAGGAGTCTCATATGAAGCTTTTTGATCAAAACATTCACTAATTCTCATATCATCACCCCCTAATCTTTTTGGCATTATAGCAGAAATGTGTAGACAAATAAGGACAATTCCCTACCCAGGCGTCTTGCTATTCTTTAACATTAATCCTAAATACCCTCCAGCTGCCACCAGAGCCGCGAAAGTTGCCACAGCAGGCCCGAACAACCCGATCTGAGGCACCAGCACATACTGCAACCCCACCACCACCATAAGCATAAGCGCATTCACTCCCAGCACAATCACGGGCTTTTTTCTTGTATACAAAAAATATAGCATCACAATGGCTAAAAATGGAAATGGAAGATACGCAAAACTCAAGGCCTTTGTAACAGGTGTGCTTGCCGCGTAGGATTGACCAAAAACAAGATTGTACATTTGAGCAGGCATCAAAATGCCACCAACAAACATTGCTGTTGGCAAAAGCATGTATGTAAATGAATGCTTAAACAAACGTTTTGCCTCGTCCCACGTTTTTGCCTTGGCAAATTGCGCAGACATCACTTGTGTAACGCTATCTGCAGAAGTGATAACAGCAAGAATAACCCTTTGAGACAGACTAAAGTACCCTACTTCGGGCCGAGTTAAAAAATATGCAACAAAGAAAAGGCTTGATCGTGATGCGAGCTGAAATAGTTGGGAAGACAAAAAGTACGTTGCCGTGAAACGCAGCTTAATGTGTTCCCATGACGCTTGCGTCCCAAGCACTGCACGCACAAGCCACCGCCTTTGTACCACAACAAGCCCAAATACGATACACGGGCCAATCAACCCTCCCACAATCAGCACCTGGGTGATCCCGAGCATCCCTGCCAGGGCAAGCCAGATAAGCAAAACCGCCTTGATAAGATTGGCGACATTAATTGCAATATTAATCTGTAAAAATTTTCCTGAAGCATTTAAGATATCCTGAACAAAATTCTGCCAAATAAACATCTGTGTCCCAAGAAGTGCATACATATACTGATACTGCGGCGCTCCAGTTTTGAAAAAACGTACATCAAGATGGGGAGAAAGTATATACACAGCAAAAATAGAGATACCAGATAATATACTTAAAACAAGGAAATTCGAAAGAATAAAATTCATAACTTTACTGCGATCCTGCACAAGATGCGGTACATGTGCATACACTGAAGCCGGCATACCAAAGCTGAAAATATTTGCTAAAAGATAGGAAAAGGTTAAAAGGACAGAGAGAACTCCAAACTCTACAGGCGGAAAAACCCGAACGAGAAAAACAATATAGAACACAGCAAATCCATACCCCAAGTATGTACCAAACGTATTAATGATAATATTGCGTGTGTGAGGAAGATTGAGTAAGCGGTGCAAGGGATTCATAAAAATAAGTATACGATACATGAAGCCTTGAGTTCAGGTTGAAACGGATTTTTATCGTGGTATACTATTAGGTCTTATGGCAAGATCAGAACTTGTTCTTGGCGCAGAAATACTACCAAGAGATATAGCAGAAAGATTTCGTGCTGCTGCAAAAAGTCTACTCGCTCAAGGAACCCAGCTTGTGACAACATCCAGTATCAGGAGTAACACAGAAATGATCCTTTTTGAAGGAGATGGAGACGTCCTTGTTTCACTGCAAGCACAATTTGGATCGACTATTCAACAGCTTATTGTATGGGCGGCCCGCCCTGGGAGAATATACGAGTTTCACCTGCATGGAGCAAATGATCCGGTGTGCGGTCCTCAACGAGTGATAAGAAGAAGGATGGCAATACTTACGAATGATGCATGGCAAGATATGGTGCAGGATCCACTAGTTCCTTAGCTCGTGTCTCCAGACCCTGTTGATATCCCAGATGATAACTGGACAGATTTTATTGCTATGCTTGAACAAACATCTCTATCTTCTGCACGACTCTCTGCTGTTATCCAGGATGTTTTATCTACAAGACAATACAGACTCCCGGATAAAGAGCTTACAGGAGATCCCCAAAGCGGATCAATTCAAAGGCCTCTCTTAAGGCATTGAAGATATTATCTTTCTCAAGAAGTGCAATAAACTGCCCGCGCTGCCAGTTTCAAAGTCATCTGCAACTACAACAAGCTTTTTCTTCCGGCGTTTCATACGGGGTATTATAGAGGATGTGAAGAAGAATAACTTGTAGATTCCTAAGCTTGTTTATGCGCTCTTTGACTCAACCATTGCGAAATCTTCTCGATACTTAAATTATCTTGATCAATACTCACTATAAACGTCACGATTTCTTCCCTATTTGCAGAGAGCTGGTGTCCATTTATTTCTAGAAATCGCATGCCAGAAAAAAAAGCTGTCCTTTTATTTCCGTCCAAAAAGGGATGATTTTTAACGAGCGACTGAATAAGAGCAGCAGCCATATCGAAAATTGAAATATACACATACGTCCCTCCAAACATAGCCCTTGGTCTCTCTACAGAAGCATGAAGGAGATCTATATTCAAGATGTCAGAAGCCCCACCCCCAATGGCGATCATCTTCTCATGAATAATGACAACCTCCTCAATAGAAAGAAATTGGATGTCATTCATAGTGATCTATTTTTGCGCGAGCTCTTTAATCACTTCGCCATACTTTTCCTCAATATCGTACAACCACGAGAAAAGCTCTGGACTGATTTTCATTTTTGACGCGTTACTTTTAGGAGTAACAATGAGGCTTTTGCTTCTCAAATCTTGATGTACAAAAAGCTCATCACCAGCTTTAAAGCCTGTTTGGTCAATGAACGACTTAGGAATGGTCAGAGCCAATGAATTTCCAACCTGGATTACTTTTTGAATCATATACGTCCAAAAAATGAATAACTGTTATAACTATGTTATAACAGTGAAGAAGTACTGTCAAGGGGAGATCCTATGCGGTATTACTTATAGTGATTCTTAATCTGATACAGAATATAGAAGCCAAGCCCACCGCCGATAATAAGCCCTGCAAGATTCAAAGTAATTGCGTTTGCAACAACACCTAAGATTGTGTTGTACCACATGTATTTCCATCCCATCACTTTCTTATTAAAAAGACCAGGCAGCGCAAGAGCGCTTAAAACTGCTGCAACAATACTAAAGAGCAAGTATACCTGATACATAAACCCAACATACGCGCCGGCGAACATGCGCATGGGGTTACCAATAGACATGAAGCCAAAAGATGCCACGATACCAACCACCGAAAACACGACACCAATTAGCACAAGAAACGGCCCATATTGCACGATAAGCTTCTGAATATCTGCGGGCAACTTTGGTGCTTTATCCAGAAAATAGGTTTGCAGAGTCTTGTCAAGTTGTTCCATATTCAAGTTTATTGCTAAATTAGTCACAACTAGTTGTAACTAGTTATAACTAGTTGAACTGGTAAACTAAGGCCCAGTATAACTCTCAAGGGAAAGGAAATCTAGGGGCATTTTGCAATCATGTGCTAGAATATGTCTATGAAAACGGAGACAAAGATGTGGTTAGAGCTTGCGAGGGAGGATTATAAAGATATGCAAGTCATGGCAGAAGGTAAACGATGGCGTGGGTCGGTATTTTTTGCTCAGCAAGCTGTTGAAAAGATTGTAAAAGCATATATTGTTGAATATACCGACAAAAATCCTCTTAAGACACACCGCATAGAAAAGCTTATTGATGAAGCTGGAATTGATATGACTGAAATCAATAAACCGGATGTGCGCACGTTGAGCAAAGCGTATGAATGGACGCGTTACGCTGACTTAAGCTATGCACACTTTCGGGATAAGGAAAGCGTTAAACCATTACTCGATACAGCAGAAATAGTATACCTATGGTTAACAAAAAAATTCAAAAACAAGTAGAGGTTTTTGTAGATAGAATAAAAGTGGCTTTTCAACCTGAAATGGTGGTTTTATTTGGCTCATATGTATCAGGCAAAACAACACCTTACAGTGACATTGATATTTTGGTTATTGCAAAAAAATTCACGAGGGTTAACACTTTTGAAAGATTTTCGCAGATGTATGACCTGAGCGAGGATTTGGAGAGAGATATTAACGCAATTGGAGTCACTCCAAATGAATTAAGGAAGGCAGTTTATAAGACTACATTAAGGGATGCGTTAGAAACTGGCATCATCATAGGGTGAAGATCCAACTTTAATTATACTGGTCTGTTCCTTCTTCATAAACGTGAGCTGTCTTCTGGCATACTGGACCTCTGAGGTGATCCATAGTGTACGAGCTTCCTCAAGTGTTTGATGACCCTCTATATATGAAATAAGGGGCAGGTATCCTAATGCCTGCAAGCCAGGGTCTATGTATGTATATCCGTGTTCCAATAACCACCTCGTTTCCTGCACAGCGCCGTTCTTAAGTCGTTCATCAACGCGTGTTGTGATTGCCTGCTCTAGTGTTTTTGTAGATGCATGTGCAAGGGCAATAATCGATGTTGGTTGGATAAGAGGAGCTGTGTTTAAGGACGATTGCATTCCCACCATCCCAGGATGCTTCTTAAGCTGAAACTGAGCAATTTCGATCTTTCTTATCAATCGATGAGGATTTTTTCTATCAGAGTCATTAAGGGATACAAACGTCTGGGAATCTACAGTCTGCAACATCTGCTGCAGTTTCCCAAGAGAGGCATTTTTAAGCGAAGTGCGAAGCTTCCAATTTGATGCTGTTGTAGAGTCAAGTCCATATATAAGATGCTTTACATATAAGTATGTTCCGCCGACTACTATAGGGACGGTATCTTTATTGATAGTATTCTCCATGATGTACTGAAAATATATTCGGAAGTCATGGCTTGAGAAGTGAACATGTGGGTCAACGATGTCGTATCCCCACACGCGAACCCCGTTCAACAGATAATGGCCAATGTTTAATCTGTGCCCACTATTGGAGATCTCTGCAATATCAGTGAATGGCGCATCCCCTGTATCCTTCCCAGTAACGATATTAAGGTGAGTGTATACCTGTCGTGAGTCAATGGTGATGACATCAGCTCCCGTCTGCATTGCACGTGAAAGAGCGCGCCTGGTCTTTCCTGTTGCTGTTTGACCAATTATTACTTCGCAGGAATACATGATTATATTATAACCCAAAGCCTATAGCAGTAACCATACAAAAGACCACCCCCATATAGTAGCC
Source organism: Candidatus Roizmanbacteria bacterium RIFCSPHIGHO2_02_FULL_43_11 (assembly GCA_001789515.1). GTDB lineage: Bacteria > Patescibacteriota > Microgenomatia > UBA1406 > HO2-37-13b > 2-02-FULL-43-11-A. The sequence continues at coordinate 81 of MFZT01000032.1, read as the reverse complement.
TTCAAATAAGCTCGAAACTGAAGATGTGAAATGAACATAAAGTTATTTTGCTGCTTATCTCGTAACTCTATCGGCTATGGA
>MFZT01000031.1:6080-10370 GCA_001789515.1 Candidatus Roizmanbacteria bacterium RIFCSPHIGHO2_02_FULL_43_11 | reverse complement strand
TGCTTCCTGCAAATGCCATATAGGCGTGAAACTTTGTGTCCCCAAATCTGAAAATGATCTTAAAATATGGGATTACATTGTCAAAAAATGTATACAAGGAGCCTAAAGGCGAATACTCTTTCAAAGACAAAAAGAGAAACACACCCATCATGACAGGGATCCACAAGAGCCCACGCTTGCGGTATTTCAGAAGAATAACTCCTAATCCGAAAATCCACAAAATTGGAAAGATATATGAGATCAGCAGAAACGGTTGCCCGTGCAGCTTTTGGGCCAGTGAGGCAAATGCTGTTACTTTGCCATCTGACAATCGTGTATAAGTTGTATCAAAAAAATTCGGGTACAGCCTAAGTTGCCTCCCAAGACTGAAGAATTCCTTTGGTCTGTTAAGTTGAATTTCGTTGGTGTCAATAAAGGTAGGCGCTCGCGAAATAATCGGTGACTTTTGCAGCGTATAGTTTACAAATGGTAAGAGCCAGAAAGACATCAAAAGTGTGTAGATTGTAATGAGCCTAGGAGTTTTTCTCACCCCTGAATAGTTCAGCATAAAAATACCAAGAGCTATGATCGTTGTGATAAAAAGAGTTGCAACAAGGTACGTTGTTGATGTTGCAATCAAAAGCAGGATCAAACCTAATAATTTCTTTTTGCTTCTTACCGGGTCAGCTAATTTTAGAAAGATTAAAAAAAGAACTGGCAATGCAAAAAAACGATGCACAAACATCACCATAGGAAAGTAAAAAGTACTAATCGTATTCAAATTGAAAAGATAGAAAAAAGCAGCAATTCCAGCTCCAAGGTCTAAAAGATTAGGTTTTAGATTTTTTTCATATATGGTACGACGCAGTAATTGTTCAACAAATATATACATAGCAATAACTCCTGCTATAAGACATGTGAGGACATACACCTGCTCCCATACGTACATTGGTAAAAAGGGCTTTAGAAGGGCGTAGAACACTTGCCGAAAGATATCAACATTCTCAGAATCCGATGGCACTCCAAGACCCCTATATCCGCGCCAACCAGCAAAAAAAGTACGAAGAAGATTCTCCTTGAGATTAAAATATGATGAAAAGTTATCCCATCCAATGATGAAATGGTTTGGGTGGAAAGTACTTAGTGAGATAATTGTCAGTAGTATCAGGAGAAAGATCAAAAAAGGTCTTTGAAGAAAAAACGATTTGGCCTGTAGCAGCAGTCTCATAAGAGTAGTATATAAGATAGAGGGATAGAAGTATAGAAGGATAGATGGATGGAAGGATAGAGGGATAGAAGCTTAAGGACGGAAAGGGGTGGAAGGATAGAATCGTTGGGACGAATAGCCCACATCCCTAGTTCACCCAGTTCACCTAGTTAAAACTAGTTCCAACTAATTATAACTAGTTCAACTAATCACAGCCTATACGGTTGCAACTCCCCATCAACCTCTTTGAAAAGTTCCCCCCCCTGCTCAAGTACTCGTTGTGTAAATAAAATACCGTTGAGATGATCAAGCTCGTGCTGTACAACAACGGCCTCAAAACCATCAAACCATTTTTGACCCGTTGTCCCCGAAAGGTCCATATAGCTAACGTGTGCTTTTTGAGGCCTGAGAACTTTTCCCCAGATCTTCGGAATTGAAAGACATCCCTCAAGCGTGGATTCACGATCTGCGCCTCCCTGTTCAACGGCAAGTATCTCTGGATTAATAAAAACGTCAACACTTTCTGATTGCTCATCCGGCCGTGCTAGAAAGATGCGGTCCAGGACACCAACCTGATTTGCAGATAATCCTACTCCAATAGGATCTTTTTGGGCAAGTAAAGTCTCTATCATGTTTTTAATAAGCTTTTCTACCCGTTTATCAACTCGTGAAATAGGATGTGCTTTTTGAAGGAGCACTGGATGTGGAGCTGTGAGAATATTCATGACCATAATTGCGTATGATTATCCGACTATGCTGAAGCACTCATCTGTGATTTTCTGGAAGCGACAATTTTTTTAAGATCTTCTGATAGATATGCAAGTTGCACAACTGGTTTACGACCCTCACGCAGATCTTTTTTAACACGTTTTATAACATCTGTAGCAATTTTGACTTTTTTAACCCTTCCACCCTCCATAATAGAAATTGCCTGGAGATTCGGCTTAAACACGCGCTGTGTTTTCTGAGCACGCTTTTTCCATCGACCTCCAGCAACACCTCGGTGATGCGTATGAGACCGTCCAAATTGTGATGTTTTTCCTGAAACGTAACAACGGGCCATGGGGAATTAGTTGTAACTAGTTGAACTAGTTATAACTAGTTATAACTAGTTACAACTACCACTACGCTCCTATCATATCAAACGTTTGTGGTAAAATCAATGAACATGTTCCTGACAGAGCTCGTAACAAATCCCGTTGCAGCGGTATTTTTCCTCGTTTCTATTATTCTGGCTGTTGATGTTCACGAGTTTTGTCATGCCAAGGCAGCAGACGTGCTTGGCGATCCAACTCCAGAGTCAATGGGAAGGCTCACTCTGAACCCCTTGGCTCATCTTGATCCTTTTGGTTCCTTGCTCTTCCTATTCATCGGCTTTGGCTGGGGAAAGCCTGTCCCGTTTGACCCATATAATCTTGAAAATCCGCGCAGAGACGCTGGGATCATTGCATGTGCTGGCCCTGCTTCAAATTTTGTTATGGCAATAGCAGCTGCTTTACTTTTGGCGGTCTCCCCTGTTCCATTGCTCGATATATTTCTTTCTACTTTCATTTGGATCAATATTGTTTTAGGAATTTTTAATCTTTTGCCCATTTCGCCGCTTGATGGATTTAAGATCTTTGGAGGTATTCTGCCTGAGGAGCAAGCTGATCAGTGGTACAGTTTGGAGCGTTATGGGATGATTTTTCTTCTATTCTTCATCTTCCCTTTTGTCGGTGGAAGATCCATGCTTGAAGTGTTGATTTCGCCTGTGATACGATTTCTTGTTAGCTTGTTAATTCCTCAGCCTGCTACGTTATTCTGATGAGTCAGCTTTATGCTTTTGATAAGCAGCTCCACAGATCTGTGCAAGCCCCATATAGGTGTCTTTAAACTCGTCGACACATGCTGATATAAAGGCGTCCGGGTGCTCTTGGTAATAGGTCGTCGCTTTCTCCATACTGAGACCTTCCTTTTCAACAGATGACTTTGTAATCTCCGGAGCCTGTGTTGGGGAGGGTTCTTCCGATAGAGCAGCTGTTGGGGACAGGGCTTCGGTTGGGATAACATTATTGTTTGCAGTCGTATCTTGCGTTCCTGCAGTGTTTGAAAAAGGTTCGCATGTTGTACTGATATTTTCAAAATTTTCAACAGTGAAGGTTACCTGCTCTTCTCCAACTTGATCGATCTGAGCTTCCTGTAAATATTTCCCATTTCCTTGCGGGGCAATCTGGGATGGCTCTATACGGTAGAAAAAAGTCGGTGTTGTAGAGCCATATTTAATGAGAAGTGGCTCGTCAGTGCTTGTGACAGCAGAAACTTTACATGTATCTGCATCAACTCGTTGTGCTGTAATGGACTCTGGCTGTGATGCTTTCGAGGCCCTACGTTGTACGAAGCGGACACCGATAGTGATAAGTAAAACAGCTAAAATGACGCCGATGATAATTGAGACGATACGTTGTTTCTTTCTTTCCATAATACAATCGTGAGTATACTATATAAAGCGACGAGCTCCAATGCCGATTGCACACAGAAGCCCGCCGATGATAACAATAAGACCAAAGTGGTCAAAGACACCACTTTTAGGAAGTTCGGAAGAGCTGCTTGTCCCGCCTGTTTTGCTTGATGAAGAGCCCCCGGGAGCACTCGTTGGAGTTCCTCCTGTCACAACGACAACGGTTTTGCCATTAGATGAACACTCAATAATGTCTGGGGCATCTGTTGAGTTTTCAGATATATTTGATTCACGTGTGTCATTAATCTCACACAGATACGACATGTTTGTTGTCCCAGCTGCCTTTGCTTTAAATGTGACCGTTGACAGGACATCTTTCCCCTGGACAGCTTCACCAGGGCTATTTACCAGGCCCACAACATAAACTTTTCCATCCTCTCTGATCTCTTTATGATTAACTTCCAAAAAAGTCCCGTCTGAAATACTTTGCGCTTCGATAATGCCAGCGTTAAATTCAAAAAGACTATCAACACCCGTTACTTCAGCAGTTCCTGTATCAACAATCATGTCAACTTCAAACGTTTCCCCAACTTTGACATTGATTGACGTTGGGTCAAAATTAAGCGTTGCAGCATGAACTTTTGCCAATGCAGAAGCAGAGCCTAAC
>MFZT01000031.1:5484-6064 GCA_001789515.1 Candidatus Roizmanbacteria bacterium RIFCSPHIGHO2_02_FULL_43_11 | reverse complement strand
ATATTATTCCCCATATGTAGCTGCGAGCTTTCATCGTATTGATATATCAAGATCTTCAACACTCCCTAATACGTCTTGGTTCTGATCATTCATCATATTTGAGTCTTTACTGCTCCCAGGTTCATATCCCAGAGCAATACGAGTCGGACCTGAACCAAGCACTGTGAAAGTCACTTCAACAAGGGCCGTATTTACCAACAAAAATGGCTCTTTTCGAGCTGTGCTACGGACCCCTGTAATAAGAAGCTCCCGCATGCCATCTGATACTAGCGCATCTGTTTCAAATACATCCATACCGTCAAGTGACGAAGATAGCCGTTCATAGCGAAGTTTTTGCGGATCATAACGCAGTAAAGCGTCGTAACCCGTTGTTTTTACATCTTTTGCGTCTCCATAAACAAATACTATTACACTGTCGCCCTTTTTGTATGAGCCCGTTGAGCCTTTGAGAGCTAGTCCTAATTTACCATTCAACAAACTTTCCCGCGGAGTTATATTCGAGCCACTTGCAGACGGCGTTGGGATTGAGACCGGTTTTCGAGATTGATCAACCCTGCTTTTAGCAAAAAATACAATACCC
>MFZT01000031.1:0-5449 GCA_001789515.1 Candidatus Roizmanbacteria bacterium RIFCSPHIGHO2_02_FULL_43_11 | reverse complement strand
CTATCCCTCTATCCCTCTATCCCTCTATCCCTCTATCCCTCTATCCCTCTATCCTCGATTATAGCGACTCTAAATATCAAATACCAGCGGTTCTAGTTATAACTAGTTAAAACTAGTTGAACTAGTTATAACTAATTCTGCGCTTCTACCTCTCCTCCGTCCTATTCGCAAGGGTAAAAATGACCAGCGAATCATCCACCGAATTCACAACTCCATCGCTATTCACATCTGTATCGTATGATAATGATACCCTGCTCCCAATAGCATCTCGCACAGCCAGAACATCTTGAGAATTTACAATACCATCCTGATTAATATCACCAGCAAGCTGCGTCACCTTGCTGAAGTCAAGGACATTTTCACCTGTTTTAAGTGCTACAGCATTTTCCCGGCAAAGATATAAACCTGAGCTATTTTCTGATGGGTTGTTGTCACAATATTTTTTTTGGATATGTTTCGGCCCTTTTACTAAAACTTTGTATGCATCACCCGAAGGAATATCAAACACTGCTTTTCCTGTCCATAAACCTTGTGCGTTCGGTTCAAAAACCGCCCTTGTGTAGAGAGTTTCAGGAACATTCTCTCCACCAACACCAACTTTGACAAGTTGCGCCTCGGTAAATGGCGGTTTTCTCTCAATGCCTTGAAACCGAAGAGTAAGATTGAGCACAACCTTGTCGGACTGAGGCGTAGCAGTACTATTCAGATCAGCAAGCAGGAACGGAAGTTCGGGAAAGTCCCCACTACCCGTAAAGTAGACTTGATAAGCCGAATATTGCGATAAATCTTTTGTTGTCGTAAATTCATTGAGTATTTGATCTCTTTCGACCTTAAACGCGCCTGTTTCAAGAACAGATGAACCTATAAGGCGGCCGCGCACAAAATCGTCATCATCTTTGATACTAGAGCCTTGGAGTTTCTGCTGAATTAAAGTCTGAACAGATTTTGAAGAAAGCATTGCAACAAGCGTTTGCTGCGAGCCATTTGAGGTAATTTTGACACTTCCTGTGAAATAGAACTCAAATGGGAGTGACGATACAAGTGGGGCTTCGATTTTTGTTTCTACCTTTGGCGTTGGGGTTGGCATTGGAGTTGTTGTAACAGAGGGTGCCGGAGTCACTGTTGGGACTGGTGTGGACTCTGGCGTTGGGGTGTTTTCGGTATCTCCTGTGGGAACTGGCGGTTGTGTTCCACCTGCACAGGTCGCGGGTTTCTCAGCGCCTCCTGAACAAGAAGGGCCACGAGACTGACCACTCGTCTGTTTATCCATTCCGACTGCCTCCATCGCTGCCTTAATGTTCTGGCATTCTGCAGAATCGGACTGAAAAACGTCGTTACATCCTTGCACCACAGCATTATACATATCCTTATAATTCCCTTTCGTATTATTGCGCATATAGGTTGATAATGCCTTATAAACAACTTTCGCAGCTTTATCTCTTCCCATGCCATTCATTGAGCACCCTCTGAATGAGCCTCCGTCTGACATAAGATAATATGCTTTGTTAAAGACCCCGCTGTTGATATGAACTCCCCCATTGTCAGCACTGCCGCAGTAATAATTGCTGTGATACATAGAGTCGGGCTGGCGAAAACGAGGGGGATCCTTCAGATCACGAATTGCCCTGATCGTATCCTCACCCATGAGCCAGTCATCACTATCTATTGCTGCCCCCATTACATCAGAGAGGCTCTCATTGAGGCCACCTGACTCATAGAAGTATTCCAGCCCTGCTGTATATTGCGTGACACCGTGCGTGAATTCATGGGCAAGCACATCCAGAGCAAGTGTTGATTCACAAATCTGAATAAAGCTCCCATTCCAGCTCGCGTCAATCACATTTCCACAACTTTTTATTGAAACCTGCATGGTTCCCCCGCTGTTATTAAAGCTATCTCTCTGATATTGATTCAAGTAATGGTTATATATCTGGCCCATATAGTCATATGCTTTATTAATACTTGCATTCGTGCTTGCAGGATCTCCTTCACGTCTCTGGGCTGATCCTGTTTCAGTCCGAATATATCTTTTAAGGGCATCTGCTGAAGTTTCAACATCATAGACAATATTCCCCTTATCCAATTCTATAAAGTATGCACGGCAGTCTTTTTTTCCACACACTTCAACACGACGTGTGAGTGAAGATGTCCGACCTTCCTGGTTATTCAGCACAGGATCAAGCACGTAATCTGATGATGCAACAATCTTAAGCGTCTCCTTTGGCACGATTTTCCCAAATGCCTGCAGAGCCGTTTTTTCTGCTGCATCCTTAGAGACATTACGCGCACATATTGCATCGTCCTTTGCCAGAGCCCCAAAGATAGCATATATTTCATTACTGGCATCTACATGGACATTCAAATACGCGCCATAAACGGGCACGCCTCCACAACGGGTTTGCTGGAAGTAATAATGCATCGCACCACCATCAATTCCTGAAATATGAAGAGCATTGACATCTTTGTCACTCAAACGTTCTTTCAGTTGAATATTGCGTGTGTTGTCCGGGATAAGAGGTTTATCCTCCCCTGTTCCTAAAAGCGTGTATGATGGATTCTTAGCTAAAAATTGAATGACTGCTGCTGCTGAATTATCGGGAAGTGTATACAGCGAACTTCCATCGCTTACAGAAGCAATATTAAAATAGGTTGCCCCCTGTTTTTCAGTGTATGATGATGTGGCAGATGTTTGAGTTGCAGAAATGACATAGGAGTTTTCAGCGCGAGATGGTAATTTGACACTCACCTGTGTGATGATAACGGATCCCACCAGCATTACAGCACTCAATACAAAGAAAAGAACCGTCCCAAAGAAAACAGTGTGATCATTTTTTTTCATTCGTACTGGTAGAGGCATAGGCAAGTTCTACTGAGTCTGCGGTTATAGCAGTAACTTCAAACACGTGGCCAAATATTTCTGTCATGTCGCTCAGTTTTCCTTCGAGTCCTCCAAGAGAGAAGGTATAATCTGTTGATTGCGAACCTTTTTTGAAGGTAATTGTGACTTGTGTCTGGCAGTCACGACAGGCAGAATCAGGCAGAGCAACATTTTTTATCGACACATCCAGCATGCTGTCCTTTGTTCTAATACTCATTGGCTGATTGCTCTTAAGCTTAGTTCGTGAGCCAATATACACGATCACGCCGCGCACCTGCGCCAGAATATCTTCCGGAGGTGACACACGAACAATGTTTGAGTCACTCGTTTCTCCCTTTTTAAACTGAAGCGCCACATCAAGAGGACCAGGGATTTGACTTCTTAGGGTTATTTGCGCAAGTGGACTACCAGCAAGCACTACCCCATTCGCAGCTTCTTCAAGAGGTGTCACTGCAGTAAGCACTAGCGAATCTTCGTATTTACGTGATTTTAAAGACAGTGCCTCTTCAAGATTTTTTACCTCAACAAAGGCTGTCTGTTTGCCTAAAGGGATGAGGGCATCATAGCCATTGATCGATTGCTTGTCAGAGTCCGCATACAACATAAGCGTTATTGACTCTCCTGCCGTGTAGATTTTTTTGTTGTGAATTGACTCCAACCACATGCTACCTTGTGGAGTATTTTGCTGCCTACTTGCAGAAGTGTTCTGCACCGGCCCTTGCGCTGCTTTTTGAAGTTTGTACCATCCCACAAGCCCCAATCCAATCACAACAATACCCGCAATTACCAAAAACGATAAACCTTGCTTTGGCTTTTGAGTGGTTGCATCTGGCATATTATTGTTCATCCCACCTCACTGCAAGTGCCGCAATAAGGCACGAATGGTCAACGGCGTTCACCACTCCATCATAGTTAATATCTGCAAGCTTCGCCGATTCCTCATCTCGCTTGCCCAAGAGGTTACGAACCAGTGATTGATCTTTCGCATTGCTAATCCCATCCTGCTCACCTGGCGGCAGATCTCCTGAAAGCAGCACAATGCTGGAAAGGTCAATAGTATTATCACCATCACGGAGCGTCATCGCACCTTTGTCGCAAGAGTATGCGCCTGGGTAGTCCTCCTTTGGATTATTCACACAGACCTTTTTCTGCATATGTTTCTCACCCTTTGGCAAAAGTTTATACCCACCACCTACGGGTGCGTTAAATGTGACAGAACCGTTCCAGAACCCTTTATCATCCACCTTAAAGTCAGAAGTTTGATACTGGGGGCTTCTGAGACCACCGTCAGCAAGCCCAACTTTGACCTTAATCGTATCTGCACCCTTGGGCTTTGCAACAACACATTGCATACGAAGCTTCATGTTTAGTTTGATGTTTCCTCCTGCACCACCACCTATGTTATAGGTCGCCTTTGACTTTGCTACCGAGTATGCCCCTGCAACTTCAGGACCAGAAATTTGCACGGCATCTATAGTCATCTCCCCGGTACCAGCCCCAATTGCCTTAAATGATAGCGGGAGAATAAAGGATGTAGGAAGCTGCGAAACAGGCTTGTTACAAGCATAGATAAAGCTGAACGTTCCATTTATTTCATCATGGTCGCTGAGCCTCACTTCACACCCTGCTTGCACCGGCGAAACTGATGGAATTGGGATAGAAGTAGGCAAAGGACTAATAAAGATTGTCGGAGCTGGTGTAACTGGTGGAGCATTCGTTGGAGTAGTCGAGGTGTTGGTATATGTACATGATCCTGTTGCAGAGCCAGACGGTATCACACACTTACCCACGATGGCACACGCGAATTGATCTGCGCATGGCGAAGGGCAGTCTGCATCTGTGCCACATCCTGCCGGTACAACCGTAGGAGTTGTTGCCTGAGCAATGAGCCCCTGCACGCTTTCCCCTGATTGGGCATAGCGCATAAATTTGAGGATATTCGGATCATACTTCAGCTTCATATACACCCCAGAGATGTGATCCTTTCCATTACGAGCCCTGATGCCCAGTTTATAATCACAGGCCCCCCCCACTGTCGTTCGGCAATCCTGAGGAGCAAATGACGTCAGAATCTCTTCTGTTTGTTTTGTCGTGTCTCCACCACCTGTGCCCGAACAGTCAACCTGCGCTGTGGCGACAGTGTCGAGAGTATATTTTGTCCCCTCAACAGGCCCCACCACCTCGGTCGTTTCCTTCACAACAGATACGGTCATTGGTGAATTTGTAGAGCAGCTTACCGTCCCCTTGACAACAACTACTTTAGGTAGCTCTTTTGCGCTTTTGAGGATAACACAGCTATAACGAGCATCTTTACCTTTTGTACTGACCATCTCCGTGAAAATATTCGTTGCACCATCAAGCGTGACACAACCCTCCCAGCTTTCTATTCCTCCGTTTGATGCCAGCAGTCGTAAATCAGCGCCTGAAATGAGATCTTGAGCATCTTTTGGTTGAATAAGGAATTTGACCGGCACAAGGCCATTCTTACTCTCCCCTTGGGTCATAGAAATATCGACTTTTTTTACCTCAGCCTGCGTGCGTAGGACATATGCATTCGTCAACCATATAAAA
>MFZT01000030.1 GCA_001789515.1 Candidatus Roizmanbacteria bacterium RIFCSPHIGHO2_02_FULL_43_11 | reverse complement strand
CACGTTTCTGGTTACACAATATTCAGCTTTTCTCTGGGAGCCATTGAAGGTTTTTCAATTTCCATGGCGCTTTCTCACGTTTTCGGTATTTGGACTTTCGTTCGCGTCTGCATATATCTTCCATATACTCGATACCAAAAAGTTTGGGAAATATCTTCTTGCAGTCATAGTAATAGTACTGCTTATTAAGGGAAAGCAATATTTTATTTCTAATCCTGAGGGTCAGCTGGATGCAAAAGTTTATGATAAGACATTTTCTTCGCAAGAGTATCGTGAACAAAAAGCTGCATTCAGAATTCCCGAGTATCTTCCAAAGACTGCAAACTATAAAGCATGGCGATCATTAGAAAATTCTAATTTTGATATCAGGAATGTGTTGTCCCCGCTTGATAACGGATCGGTTAATACCCTGCAACAAGGCCTTTTTACCCGTGAAGCTCAAACAAGTTCGAAAATTTTTCTCATAAATATCCACTATTTCCCGAATTGGAAAATTTTCATTAACAATAAGCTTTATGTGCCAGAGAAGTTCGACCAATTGGGTAGACCACTTGTAAGATCAAAATCGCCTGTGACAACAGTCCTCGTTCAATATTCTCAGACCCAAGTGCAAGCTGCCGGTAACCTTATATCTTTCACCTCTCTTGCCGTGCTATTATTAACGATATCATCACCCCTATGGCACAAGATGCAACGCTTAAGCGCAAAAGCATAGTGAGTACTTTGAGTCTCTTCTTCCAGAGCGGATATTCAGCAGTGCTTGGTTTTGCGGCAAACGTCGTATTAACGATCTACTTAAGCCCGGAAATTTTTGGCATTTACATCACAGTTCTCTCAATTATTGCGTTTCTCAATTATTTTTCTGATATAGGCCTTGCAGCATCTTTGATTCAACGTAACGATATCTCGGATGAAGATGTATCAACAGCTTTTACCATTCAACAGGGGATTATTGTATCACTTATTATTATTGGATTTCTGCTGACTGATCCCATTCTACGCTTCTATGAGCTTGGGTTTGATGGGCGTATCCTTTATTGGGCTTTGTTGGCGAGTTTTTTCATTTCTTCATTGAAAACCATACCCTCGGTTTTTCTTGAGCGCTCAGTAAGATTTCACAAAATTGTGCTTGTGCAGGTAATTGAAAATACCTGCTTCTATGTCGTTGTGGCAGTGCTTGCAATTAAAGGCTTTGGATTGCTCAGCTTTGCATATGGGGTGCTCATAAGAGCTGTAATTGGTCTTGTTGTGATGTATAGCATCTCTTTCTGGATGCCTAGAGTAGGAATTTCTCGTAAAAGTGCAAAGCATCTGTTATCGTACGGTGTCCCATTTCAATCAATGTCTTTCCTTGCGCTTTTTAAGGATGAACTGGTTAATTTATTCTTGGGGAAGATCGTTGGTTTTCAGGTTTTAGGATATATTGGCTGGGCAAAAAGATGGGCTGAGAGTATGTTGAGAATTATCATGGACAACATCAGCCGTGTGGTCTTTCCGATTTTTTCCCGAATACAGCATGATCATGAGAAGCAAAGAAATGTTATTCAAAAAATTATTCGTTATCAAAGTATGATTTTAATTCCAGCAAGTTTGGGGATGATTGTTCTCATGCCGCTGATCGTGGATATATTACCGAAATACGAAAAATGGCGTCCAGCTTTGCCGATTTTCTATATCTTTGTATTTTCAGGATTACTGTCCAGTTATTCAACACCGTTTATCAACTTTTTCAATGGCATTGGCAAAGTAAAAATCTCGTTAACATTTATGCTCGCTTGGACTGTTTTAACCTGGCTGCTCATCATTCCATTGACTCGCATGTTTGGCATGTATGGATTTCCCCTGACTGTCCTCATGCTCTCCCTTTCCTGTGTTATTGTGATCCTTAAAGCACGATCCTTAATACCATTCGATTTTTTAGGTAGTATGCTGCGGTATGTTGTATCAGGAGCTGTCATGGCAGTTATGCTTCTTCTAGTCAAGGCAGGAACATTGCATATGGGGGTTGTAAGCGCGGTTATCATGATTGTAGTTGGAGCTGTAAGCTATTATGCCGCACTTCTTCTGATCTTTAAAGAAAATCTGATCACTGAGTTATATAATGAGTTCAAATCATCATGAAGATATCTGCTGTTGTTGCCATCAAGGATGAGCGAGAGACGCCTCTTAAAACACTTCAATCCTTACGAGATTTTGCTGATGAAATAGTTGTAGCAGATATCGGAATGTCACAGGATATGTTGAAACAGATCAAAGCAATAAAAAATGTTAGGATTTTAACATATCCTACTCCAAGTTATATTGAGCTGTTCCGCCAAAAAATTATTGACGAATCTCATGGCACCTGGGTTCTATACATTGATCCGGATGAAATCTTGACAAAAGATTTGCAGGCCTATATAAAAACACACATGTCTGACTGTGATTACTTTACGATACCCAGGAAAAATATCATTTTGGGACACTGGATGCAACATTCGCGCTGGTGGCCAGATTATCAGGTAAGATTTTTCAAAAAAGGGTTCGTAAAATGGGATACACATATTCATACCCAGCCAGAAATAAAAGGAAGGGAACATCTGGTTCCTGCTGTAGAGAGCCTTGCGCTAGAGCATCATAACTACCAAACCTATGATCAATATCTTGAAAAGTCATACAGGTACGCAAAAGCAGAGGCAAAAAACCTCCCAGATTTGACACTCATGCACGCACTGCAAAAAGGCTTATCAGAGTTTATCAGCCGCTACTTTAAGGATGAGGGATATAAAGACGGCATGCATGGATTTGTGATGGCCTTTTCACAGCTTGTGTATTACTTTCAGGTGTACGTGTATGTGTGGGAGGGGAGAAAGTATAGAAGTGCTGAAGAGCATATTGAGAAAGTTCCTGCTCAGTTTTTTTCTAGGGCCTTATATGAGACACTGCATTGGATGGAAGTGAAGAAAATAGATGGCAAAAATTTATTTCTGTATCTTTGGATGAAACTGTCTAAGTGAGGCAATGTATGTCTATAAAAATGGACTGTAATTGGAAATTGGTGCCTGGTTCTGCAATATGAAATTAATTGCATAAAGATATATTGCAGGTAAAAGAAATGCAAACGCTATCTTCCACTCTCTTGAGGTGAAAAATTTATGAAAAGTAAGGAGAAAGAGGGGGTAGAGTGGAAATGAAAATCTTGTTATGTCCCGCTGTGGTACAAAAATAAGAAAAGCTGTATAAAAAAGAGAGAAGTAAAACCAGCTTCTATTTTCTTGAGATTTCCATAAAGTGGCAGTAAGTATAATCATTCCTGCAAAGTAGAAAACAACATCCTCGATCCAGGCGGTCCCAATCCAGGTGGATGCAGAATTGAATTGTGAAAAAGGAAAAGCCACAAATAAATTATTTCCCTTTTCAGCATTGAGAAAGGCAAAGAAGTCCCCTGTTCTTAATTTAAAGAAAGTAAAAAGGGCAAGTAGGGTTAATGGTATAAGGGCAGTCCATAAAAGCTTTGCCGGTAGGTTTTTATGCTTAAGAAACATCTCTTCCAGACTTGATGCAATATAAGCTGGCAGCAAAAAACCTGCTTTAATTTTCGTTAGAATTCCCAAACTCCCCCACACGCTACTTTGAACGTATCGGTGCTTCTCCCAACAATACAGTGATAAAAGCATAAAAAAAACCATCATGGTTTCTGGGGCAAGAATAGCACGAGTTACCAGGAAGCGCCCCGGAAACACCGTGAACACTGCAGTAAGAAAGAGAGCTCTCTTAGTATATCCTTTTGCAATTTCATAAAAAAGAATATTTAACAGAACACCAAACGAAATATTCACAAAAAGGCCGGCATAGAAATACCCTAAAAGGGGGGCAAACAGAGCAATAAATGCTGGATATAGAGGGAAGTGGGCAGGATAATATGTTGATGGGACGCTTGTAAAAAGGAGCTTTGTGATAGCTTCTAAATCATACCATGTTCGTGCAACAATAATGTAATGAGGTCCATCCCAGTTTTTTAAAATATTCAGCATTCCAGGTTCAGGGATGTGAAGAAAGAAGAGATCCGAAAGGTGAAGAGCAAAAGGAAGCAAGATTGCAAACACAGGAAGGACACTGACAAGAAACACATTCCCCCATTCTAAAGTGCGTTTCTCAGTTAATAATTTTTTCATATTTCTTATATACTACCGAACTGAGCAGAATCATAACAAGAGCACTTGCTGAAAATGCAAATCCAAGCATTCGTTTTTTCGTAGGGACAAACTCTATAAGTACCCTATGATCTCCTTTTGGTAGTTTGAATGTGGTAAGACCTCGATAATTTATATCCTGAAATTCAATCGGCACTTCTCTACCATTTGATTTGACGTGCCACCCTGGAAAATAAAATGTATAACTGACAAAACGAGCATCTGAATCAACGCGGATGTGGTATTCCCTACGAGTGTTTTCATACAGCAACTGCTGAATTTTTGCACTGCCCTCGATAGTACGTATGGAATCTTTGACACGTGGATAATCCTCAGGCTCTCCTGCCCATAGAGTGACCATAGGATTCCCATGGAGATTTTCCTTTGTAAATGCGTAATGTGAAATGGGATAAAGTGTGTAATTCTTCGCATACAGTTGTGGTGCAGCAAGGAACATGACAAGGCTACACAGAGCAATACTTATCAATGCCTGAGCTTTTCGCGCACGGACTTCGTGCAGAATATGTGCTGCCAGAATAGAAACGGCAAGCGAATAACCTGCCATCATACGCCAAGGATGCTGGATATTCCCCAAGAACGAGCTTGCTTGGTATAAAGGCTCAGAAATCGGAAGCATGAGAATAATGTAGATAAGACTAGCCAAAAGTGAAACAAACGGCAAAGATAGATTATGTGGACGCTTAATCAATGTGTAGTATGCTGTTGAAAAAAGTACGATAATACCCTCGAGCAACCCTCCTAACAGTACATGCGGTCGTGTGAAGCGATCTGTTTCTGTAATATAAGGCCAAGTGGATGAAAGAAAGTTTTTAAGTTGTAAAAATTGTCCCTCTTTATAGTGATTTGGCTCAAGCCCATAATAAAAATAATTAATTTCAGTAATCAAAGGCACTATATAATAACCAGCAAGAGCTATTCCAAGAATACCGGCAATGCCTAATATTATTGCTTGGCGCATAGTCGGACGTGCTGCAAGAGTATAAAGAAGGGCAAATGGAGCTGTAATAACGATCATAAATGTATGAGTGAGCACAAGAAGTGCTGTGATAATGGTAATAAACACAAGACTCCGGAATTCTCTTGAGTTGATAAACATGTGAATACTGAGCAGAAGATACGGGGCAAGGGATTGTGCCGCGAACTCAGGAAGAGCCCCGCGGACATAAGTGTTTAATATACGATAAGGTGCAAACATAAAAAGAATAGATCCAACAAGTGCGGGCAAAGGATCTGTGTGCCGGCGCAGTAATAGATACATCCCCCACCCTCCTATGACTGAAAAGATAAAAGCTAGAATTTTAGAACTAAGTACTGGGTCTTTGAGGAAGAGGGATATTACTGCACCAAAATACATCGTGGTTTGGTGAGCATACAAGGGAATAGGGGCACCATAATGTGCGAATTTTTGCAACCATGTCACAGGGAATTCCCCACTTTTAAGTCCTTCAGCAACCTGGTACAAGGTTGTAATGTGTGTGGGACTATCAAAGGTAGCTGGTTCGCCGGCATGTACAAAAAGATTAAAGGTGAAGATTAAAGAAGAAATACAAATAATAACGAATGAAATTTTATAGTCTGAAAGTTTCATAAGGACCTCTTAAATGTGATATAGTATACAGCAATAAAACTATGAGACCTTATTACCTTCTTCTTTTTGCTCTTATAGGAATATTTCTTCTTCGGTATCCGCGTGCACAAGTAAGAAAATACATTGAGCGCATAACATATGAGAAAAAGGTACATGTGTCTGAATTTTGGAAGTTTCGTGAGTTGGTATCTCCCGGTAATTTTACATTTCAGAGTGATGGTCTGAGCAAAAAAAATCCCATTCTACCTATCATTGATCAAAACGCAAAGCTCACATTACGATTTCAGTCCTCAAAAATTAAAAGCATGGAGCTTCTTACAAAGAAGTCCCAATTTGGAGATGTAGTGAAGGTTCCTAGAAAAGGGGAGATTTTTTTTAAAAACGATGTGAATATGCTTGTCAGATCCGGGGACGCATATTACCTTGTCTACATGCAAACAATTCCGGAACTTTTAACAGTGAACGGTTGGTATAAATACCCAGGAGAGCATGAAAAAATGCTTGTGTCATACAAAAATGCTGTTACCGTGGCACGAATCAACGTTCAATAATATAGCCTTTCTCAAGCAGTGTTTGAATAACTCGACTTTCAAGATCAGCACGAAAGTACAAATCTCCGCCAACGCCAAAGTTTGTGGGAGATTTCAGGATCTTATATTTCTGAAGACTGTCAATAGTCACGTATTTTCCCTTCATCCACGTAAGGAAAAAGGCTCCGAATTCATCTGCGGGTGTATTAAATATTGATGCACGATGGAGATATATGATCATGGCAGGCTTGCTCTTCTCAAACTGGTCAATAAAGGTTGATGCAAAGTAGGTGTTTTCCCGAAATTGAGGTAAAAGGCTGATATACTTGCCAGGCAATTGATCAACAGAAATGTAAAATAAATCCGTTGGTTCGTATGGGCCGTCCCAGTAGATGCGCTGCTCACCTGGAAAAATGTCCTGCGTAAAGTTGGCAAAGTCTTTTATCTCCCCAATGCTTGGCAAAAACTGTGTATAGCGCTGGAAAGTTTTGTCATAAGTATTTTTTATGAGGAAAATACTGGCAAAGATCAGGTACAGAGCTACAAAAAATGTCGCAAGTTTTCTGAATATTTCATATAATTCGTCCTGAAATTTTAGTTGTTTTACTCTCCACAAGCTGACAAGTGCGGAAATCAAACCAAGTCCAAGATAAACAGCGATTTGATAGTTGGTCTCATCAATATCAGAAACGTCGCTGCGCGGAGCAGAGACAGATAGGATAAAGAAAAATAGGAGTGCAAGTATTTTATTCTCAAAAAAGAGCAAGGCAAGAAAGGCAAAAGTGCTCCAAGCGAGCATCGTGGCAACAGGAAAGTATATGTCAAATTCTTTAATTGCCACAACTTGTTTCCAGTAAGTTTGGTGAAAGTTAAAGATGAGTGTTAAGACAAATTTAAATGGATTAAAGTGAGTTCCTCGCGTGTAATTCGGAAGACTTAAATATAACTCCGAGTTGTAGGTGAAGTTAGCAGTCCAAAAGTCTTGAAACGTGCCACTTACAAACAGATACATTCCGTACAAGATGTAGGGAGATAAACAAAGCCCTGCAAGATACATGACTTTCTTTATGCCCCATTCTTTCCATGTAAGATATCCAAGCCAAGCATATAAGCCTAAAGCGAGGTAGAGGTATGTTAACGAGGAGAATACAAGGGCCCATACCATAACACCTGCGAAAACTACAGTGCGAAAATTTTTGCGAGGTGCATATGTCTGGCTCAGCAAAAGCCAAAATGCTGATGAAAAAAAGATCAATGCGAGACTATCGGCAAGATACAAGTGCAACCAGTAATAGAGAGCAAAAAATGGGTATAAAAGAAGGAAGATCCAGTAGAGATGCCCAATTTCCCTATGTTCCTGCCGTATATAGAGACCAACGCCAAACAAAATCGAAAAAGCGGCAACAGCCCACAATAGTCGAAATATAACAAATGACTGAGATGAAATCAGCAGCATCGGGGCGCTCAGATACCATGCAAGGGGCAAGTGATGGTCAAAGAAATCCCTATATGGCAATTTTCCTGCAAGGATATACTTACCTCCAAGAAGGTTAACGAATTCATCAGGATAACTTACATATCCAGTATTTATGACCATAACTATCAAGGTAATAATGGGGATGCCCAGTAAAAACAGAAGTGATGGAGACTTTTTTAGATGTTCAAATCGCGCCTTGATATAATGGATTGTATGCATACAATTGCAGTAATAACAGTAGTATACAATAACTACGCTGATTTATCTGATTTTTTCAACTCTTTTAAAAAGCAAACATCTGGGAAATTTCATATTTTTGTTGCAGATCTGTCTACAAAACCGGCCTCCTATACATGGCCTGCATTTTGCTCTGTCATGACAGGCCCAAATAAAGGATATGCGTATGGGCTTAATCTTGGTCTTAAAGAAGCAATGCACGATGGATACCGGCAGTTTGTTTTTATGAACAATGATACTGTTGTGGCGGAGGACTTCATTGAATCCTGCCAGAGTGCACTGGAAAAGCACCCACGAGCTCTTATTGGAGGAAAGATTTATTATGCAAAAGACTACGAGTTTCATAAGGGTCGATATGACAAGGCTGACCTAGGAAATGTACTTTGGTATGCAGGCGGAGTTATGGACTGGAAAAATGCCTGGAGTCTACATCGAGGAGTGGACGAAGTAGATCAGGGGCAATATAATCGGGTCGAGGAAACGGATTTTGTGACAGGATGCCTTATGGTCTTTCATGAAAATGTAGTGAAAAAATTTGGGATGATAGATGAGTCATATTTTATGTACTATGAAGACACTGACTGGTGTGCCCGTATAAAAAAGCGCGCAGGAAAGTTACTCTATGATCCATCCATCGTGATCTGGCACAAAAACGCTCAATCTACAGGAGGAGCAGGATCGAGGCTTCATGAAAAATTTCTGAAACGCAATCATCTTATCTTTGGTTTACGTTATGCTCCTTTTCGCATAAAACTCCATCTTCTGCTGAATTTTTTCATGAAAAAATAATGCGCAATCTGCAGTAGGGCAAATATGATTATAATCATGTGCTTGAGCTCAGTATTTCCAGGTCTTCCCCAGTCCCCAAGGGCGATAAAAGGATAATATGACATAAGAAGACCAAAGGAGAAGATATATGTTGATGAAAGGCCACCGAAAAAATAGGGTATGAATATAAGAAAATTAAGATAATACCAAGATTGTGGTTCGCCGGTAAGTGATATATATAAAACAGGTGCGGTAACTCCGGCAAATGCGATATATCTTCCGACGTTTCTTTTAAGCGGGATCAAAAGTGCAAACAATGCTGAGGTAAAATATTTAATCCCAGCCGATAGCCCAAATAAAGCAGTTGCTGCGAGCCGGTTTTTAAGTGCAAGGAGTCCCATCAATCCAAACCAGACTGAAATGAGATCGTTATGACCATTCACAAGTCCTTCAATCAACACAAGCGGGTGAGTCGCAAAAAAAATCGCCCAAGTCCGATCTCTTTTTTGTAATGTCAAAACGGTGAAAACATATGCAACGACAAATAAAAGCTTAAAAAGTATGAACCCCATTGCGAATTTTCCAAAACTTAGGAGTGAGGGGATGAGTGTGAGTGGTAAAAATATTGGCCCATACGGATATGGTCGGTGTGTCCAGTGCATAAACCGCAGCCATGAATCAGCCGGAAAGTCTGCTGCTCTATGCGTATATGGATTTGCTCCGTAGGTAGTCAAAATGCGTGCGTCAAACATGTAGTTAAAAAGATCGCGGGAAAGAAATGGATAGGCAAAGATAAGTATCAGTCCAGCAACGAGCGCAATATGCAGGGGCGCATATTTTTTTGCGTGTTTAACGAAATACATGTGGAAACTAAAAAGTGCAATAATGAGAGCAATGAAAGCTAGCCAAGAGTGCGGTCGATCATAATATCCGAAATCGACCATGACATTTCGAAAATTGGTCCAAAGAGCATGATTTACAAAGGTAATATTGGGATCAGTGAGGGAAAAAGAATAGAGAGCAAGAAGAGCGATGAGGATTGCATACAAAATCACAGCGAATCTCTGAAAGAATTTTGCCATACTTATAATTTTACTCTACTCGTGTTAGAAGTTATTTCTAGGCCTAGGTTAGCATAGTGGGAGCGGCAGGAGCTGGCGGGTGAAGAATATCCCAAACATCAAACTCGGCCTGCCGTCTGAATAATGGATGGACAAGTCTCAGTGCCTCTCGTAAATCCGAAGCTGAGTATCCGGCTGATGCCATCTCACAAATCTCTGCAATTGCCCTTCTTCGGATCTCTGGACATGCAAAATTTAAATAAGAATCAGGGTTTTCTGATTGCTCTCTAAGATGTAAACATATAGGCCCATCAATCTCATAAACGGCCTTTGTTCGCTCATCGTCAGGAGTCCCAAGCTCATGAAGACCTGCAAGGCCTAAAAGTATGCTTGCCCTAACAGCAGGGCACTCAAAGCGGTCGTCCCGAGATTTTGGAACCTCGTCTCCAACCGAGACACCACACTCAGCAGATGTTAATGACATGCTGGCAATTCTATCAAAAATAGGCTAATATGACAACAGATGAAGAAGCCTTGGCTTGTTGCAACTATAATTATAGTCATTCTTTTTCTTGCCCTTCGAATTCCGTCAATCATGCGTGAAACAGTGCCCTATACTTATGACCAAGGTCGTGATTTTCTTGTTGCAAAAGATATAGTTGTTGATAAAAACATCACTCTCCTGGGGCCCACAACTGGAGCGCAGGGGGTTTTTCACGGCGCTTGGTGGTATTACTTTCTGGCCATTCCATTTGCTCTCACCAATGGAGCCTCACAAT
>MFZT01000029.1:24356-29360 GCA_001789515.1 Candidatus Roizmanbacteria bacterium RIFCSPHIGHO2_02_FULL_43_11 | reverse complement strand
TATGCTGACTATTTATATTCTCTTCGGTGTTGTCATTGCCTGGATGGCTGTATTAACCTTCCTTACACTTAAGATGGTGACTCACTATAAGCGGTTGACGACACGAACAAAAGAGGGCAGTATTGATCATGTTCTTGATACGTTACTAGGTCATAGTGACAGGCACAGTAAAAACATTGAGGCTTTACAGCAGGCTGTCTCAGGACTGGATCAGGCTCGTCACTCCTATTTTCAAAAGTTCGGCTTTGTAAAATTTAATCCATTCGGAGATAAAATTGCAGGAGAACAGAGTTTCGTGACAGCGATGCTTGATAATAAAGGAAATGGTTTTGTGAAGACGTTTCTTTATACTCGCGACGGAGTACGGGTTTACGTAAAACCTATTAAGGAAGGAAAGGCTGCAGAGTTTGAACTTTCCCAAGAGGAGCAGGAGGCTGTAAGAAGAGCAGCATAATCTTGAAAATTCTCGGAAAATCTTCAGCAATACTTTATAATGGGTTAAACGTTACTAAGATTGGGCTAAAATTTCAGTATGGATAAGCGCTTTGTTGTTGTTGCGGCAATTCTTATGTATGGTATAACTGCATATTTTTCGTATGGGTTTTTTTCGCCTATTATTGCCAAATCTGGTCAAGCTAACACGTCCCTCCCTGTTGCAGATACGGTCATTGAAGCAGAGACGGACAGCGGAGAGTTTACAGGCAAAAAGGACCAAGAGTGTCCACTTAATGGCGAGATGTTGACAGCTCAACACCGCTCCAACTGGGAAAAGCGCCGACCGCTTGGGGTTATGATCGAAAATAGTACAAGCGCTCGTCCTCAGTCAGGGCTCACATCCGCAGATGTCATTTTTGAGTTTGTTGCAGAGGGTGGGATTACCCGTTTTCTATCCGTTTTTTACTGCAAAGATGCTAAATTCGTGGGACCAGTCCGATCAGCACGTATGTATTTCATAAACGAATTGCAGGGTTTTGGAAACTATCCTCTTTACGCTCACGTTGGTGGAGCAAACACACCAGGGCCAGCAAATGCTTTGGGTGAAATCGAGAAACTTGGGTGGGCTAATTATAACGACCTGAATCAATTTTCCATTCCTTATCCAACATATTGGCGCGATTACTCGCGTCTTAAGGATGTTGACACTGAGCATACGATGTACTCATCAACGTCAAAGCTTTGGGGGTTCGCTGCAGAAAAAAGGAGACTCACAGATGTCAACGATGATAAAGAAAAATGGGATGACGGGTTTACAGCGTGGACATTTGCTGATGATGAGTCGAACAAAGGTACTACAACAGCAATTTCGTATGACTTTTGGGCTGGTAAAGCATCTTACTCTGTGTCGTGGACATATGATGCAACAACCAACTCATATATCCGCTCGCACGGCGATAGGGTCGCACATACTGATCTCAATAACAAGCAATCGATCTCTTCAAAAAATCTTATTGTGATGTTTGTGAAAGAGTCAAAAGCACGTGATGGCTACGAGGGTGGACACCTGCTGTATGGAACACAGGGAAAAGGAGACGCTTTAGTTTTCCAAAATGGCGATGTCACGAAAGCAACATGGAAAAAAACAAAGGAGACAGATCTTGTGCGATTCTATGACACATCAGGCGAGGAAATTTCTATGATACGCGGGCAGATATGGATTTCAGGCGTTCCCACAGGTAATACTGTGACTTACTAATATGCTTAAAGATATTATCCCCTCACAAACCCGACGTAAGATTCTTGCGCTCTTTTACCAAAACTTTGGAGAGTCATATCACCTACGACGGGTATGCCGGGAGGTTGAGCAGGAAATAAATGCTGTAAAGCGAGAGCTTGACATCCTAGAAAAGGCCCATATCTTGAAGAAAGAAAAGAGGTTGAATAAATCAATCTATTCTCTCAACACAGCTTATGGACTTTTTGATGAATTTTTGCGTATTTTTGCAAAAGAAGGAGCTCTTGCCCAAAAAATTCTGAAGGAAAAAGGTGTGCTTGGTAAAGTGACTTTCGTTGCCATGTCACTGAAACTTGTGAAAAAAGAATCGCTTAAACCAAGTGAAATTTATATGCTCTTTGTCGGGACCATTGTTGGTCCAGAAATTCAAAAAGTCATACAATCAGTTGAAAAACTATATCCCTTTGAGATAAACTACACGATCATGTCTAAATCTGAGTTCGATTACCGTAAAAAACAGAATGATCCATTCATATGGACATTTCTACGAGAACCAAAGGTCATGATCATAGGCAGCGAATCTGCGTTGATGCTATGAAACTTAGACGCACCATTGCAACGATAGCTCTCTTTCTTCTCCTATTTTTCACTATCTGGATTGATTTACCAGACCGTTACCCCATCAAGGTACATCTCGGATCTTTTAAGATCAATAAAGAACTGCGCACATTTTCTATTAACCTCAAAATTGGGAATATTGCTCTTGCAAAAAAATTCGAGACAAAGCTGGGACTTGATTTACGAGGAGGCAGTCATCTACTTTTTGAAGCGGATACTTCAAAAATTGGCACTGCTGATAAAGAAGATGCTGTTGCGGCAGCACGTGACATTATGGAAAAACGCGTTAACTATTTTGGCGTTTCAGAGCCTCAGGTACAGACACTTACATCTGGTGGAAAATATCGCATTGCTGTCGATCTACCCGGTATTGAGAACGTACAGGACGCAATAGCCTTAATTGGGACGACTGCACAATTGGAATTTCGGGAAATTGGTGCAGAGGAAGCTAGTAAAGCCGCTGCGCTGCGCGAGCAGATTGCAAAGCAGCCCGAAGCAACAAACGAGGCTCAAAAGTCTTTAAGGCAGCAGCAGGAGTTTATTGCTTTTCTGTCCCAATTTAAGTCAACTGGCCTTAATGGGAGCCATGTAAAAAAGGCTGTCGTACAATACGGCGGTGGCAAAGGTACGCAGGTTGGCCCGACTGTTTTACTGAAATTTAATGAAGGAGGAGCTAAGAAATTTGAAGAGATTACGGGGCGAAATGTGGGGAAGCAACTGGGAATTTTTATAGACGGTTATCCAATCACCCAACCTCCGGTTGTGCAGCAGCAGATTGTCGGCGGTGAGGCTGTCATCACAGGAAATTTCACACTGGATGAAGCAAAACAACTTGCCATTGCTATCAATTCCGGGGCTTTGCCAGTACCCGTTAAGCTTATTGAGCAGCAAAATATCGGCCCGACACTTGGGCAGGAATCTATTCGCAAGAGCGTCTTTGCAGGTCTTGTGGGTCTTTCCTCCGTGATGATTTTTATGACGGTTTACTATGGCAAATTTGGTGTCATTGCAACCGTTGCCCTCCTTATCTATGCACTTATTTCCTATGCTATTATTCGGACAATCCCCGTCGTTCTAACATTGCCTGGCATTGCAGGATTCATACTCTCTGTTGGCATGGCTGTTGATTCAAATATCCTCATTTTTGAGCGAATTAAAGAAGAGCAGCGCAAGGGCAAACCCTTCCACATGGCTATGCGCTTGGGCTTTGGTAAAGCCATGGATGCCATTAAAGATGCCAATATTGCAACTCTTCTGGTCGCCTTTATTCTTTTTAATCCACTCAACTGGGATTTTTTTCCACAATTTGGCATGATTAGGGGCTTTGCACTAACACTTTCCATTGGTGTGCTGACAAGCTTATTTACCGGAATTGTGATCACAAAGCGCATAATGGGAGCAGTATTTCCTGAAAAACCAGTCAAGGGAGTTATAAAGCCTAATGTTCAAAAATCATGATCAATTTTATTAAGTATTCCCGCCTGTATGCGTTGATTTCGATTGTCACAATTCTTCTTGGCTTTTTTGCAATGATGCGATTCGGGCTTAAGCTTTCCATAGATTTTACGGGGGGGAGTGTTGTGTCATATACCTTTCGTAAACCACAGGCAGAGGATGCAATAAGACAGGTTTTCAAGAAGGAGAAGGTCGATATTATCGAAATGTCCCGAAAAAAAGACACAGAAGCGCTTGTTCGCACGAAACCTATGAACGAGAAACAAGAAGTTGATATACGCGCGTCTCTTTCTGCTACGCTGAAAAGGTTCGATTCTGTCGGACCATCTTTGGGCCAGGAAACCGTACGAAAAACTGCAATTGCTTCTCTTGCTGGGATTATTGGAATTCTTTTATATGTATCGTTTACGTTCAAAAGATTCAACTACGGTATTGCTGCGATTGTTGCACTTCTGCATGATATCTGTGTGCTTATAGGTACCTATGCAATTCTTGGCATGCTTGGGGCAGAATTTGACGCCCTTTTTATCACAGCTCTGCTCACCACGATGTCATTTTCTGTCCATGATACCATTGTGGTTTTCGACAAAATTCGAGAGTATCGTAAAACTTCAGGGCTGAGCATTACAGACATTGCCAATCGCTCACTCACTGAAACCATCGTGCGATCCTTGAATAATTCGCTCACCATTGTTTTGATGCTTGTTCCTTTGACATTTATAGGTGGTGAATCACTTCGTTTCTTCGCTGCTGCTCTTTTGATTGGAACTATTACAGGGACATATTCATCGCCTTTCATTGCCACGCCATTGCTGGTTTTTTTTGAGAAACGCCGGAAATAACCCGCATTTTACTTCGTCTGCTATACTGGTCTCATGAAAACTGATGAAGATAAGTTTTCCGCAATATGGCTTTCCCATTCGTCAATTTCTGATTTTTTGACGTGCCCTCAACTGTACTATTACAGTCATGTATACAAGAACCCACGATCCGGAAGGAAAATTACACTTATGAACTCATCTTTGGCTCTGGGACAGTCCATTCATTCTGTTTTTGATGAAATTGCAGGTTTACCCGTTGAAGAAAGACTTAAGCAGTCACCTGTTGACCGCTTTGAGCATATTTGGCCGTCTGTTTCTGGAAAGAAAGGTGGGTTCAGCACTGATAAGCAAGAGCAGGAATATAAAGAACGTGGCCGCAGTATGTTGCAGAGAATAATGCACAATCCTGGACCAATTATCCGCAAAGCATTAAAATCA
>MFZT01000029.1:13310-24210 GCA_001789515.1 Candidatus Roizmanbacteria bacterium RIFCSPHIGHO2_02_FULL_43_11 | reverse complement strand
GCAATTGCCCATTTACTTACTCCTTGCTACGAAGACACAAACAAGGCCTGTTTCCAAGATGAGCTACTGGTATCTTGACCGGGATGACGGTTTGGAGGAGGTGCCAATTCCAGACTTCGATGATTCATTTGAAAAAGTTATGAAAGTTGGACAGCGGGTTAAGTTGGCTCGACAATTGCATCACTACAAATGCAGCACTGACGAAAAAAATGGCTGCCGCGCTTGTGCACCATATTTTGCTATTGTGCAAGGCAAGGGAGAGTTTGTCGGCATTGGAGAGTTTAATAAGGAAATATATATTCTGCCCGACGAAGAGGTCGCGCTTTAGTTACAACTAGTTACACTAGTTATAACTAGTTGTAACTAGTTGTAACTAAAGCCACCAGCTCCAGCGAAAACCGGCCTTGTCTGCAAGATAGATCCCGACTTGGCCGGCAAAGATGACACTTATGACAATAACTGTTTTTACCACATCACGGATCGTATAGGCTCGTAGAGGATCTTTCGTTTTTGGAGTTACCAGCACCTCCTCTTTTACAGGCACTTGTGCTTGGGGAGCGTGTGAAGGGGGTATATGGTTCAAGATAGCAGGATGCGGGACCTTGGTATGAAGTTGAGGGACTTCTGTTCGTCTTTTTGCTGCATTTATTTTTTGCTTTCTCGTTTTGCGTGGCATGTTTATAGTATAGCGCAGAAAGGGTTTAGTTAAAACTAGTTATAACTAGTTCACCTAGTTATAACCAGTTCAACTCGTTATACTTACTACTATGCAACGTGTTGTTGAGACAGAACAAATCAAGGAAACTGCCGTCCTGATTCAGGATGCTCAAATGCCTTTTACAGAGGCACTTATAAAACAGATTCAGATATATACTTCTGTACAACCATTTGCTGATTTCCCTGAAAACATTGATACTCAAGCATATATTTTTTGCGCGAAGGAAAGATACACACGTAGTGAGCTTGCGACAATTCTTGAATACCAGAACGATCACATCCTTATTGTCACGTATTCTGAAGAGCTTTTTGATTATTTTAAGCAGTTGCTGGCCCAACATAAATCCTCTCGTCTACGATGTGTGAGAGTGGATAGACAAGACATGAGCCATGAGACAGGAGAAAGGGTTTTGTGGTTCATGCTTTCGCATTCATCTGAAACTGTGTTGGATTTGTCCAGTCACATACCAAAGGCTCTGCCTCAAAAAAAACGCCTGCGCTTACGTTTCAGACTTACACGGAAGCGCCTTTTTTTTGCCGGTATCTCTTTGATTATTGCTCTGCATTCTCTTTTTCTGCTTCCTCTCTCTTTGGCAGGTTTACACCTCTATAACGCTGGGAAGTCTCTTGAGAAGCTCGAGCTTGCTGCGGCCTCGAAAAGTCTTGATCAGGCAAAGATGTATATTAATACCACCCATGCAACATATACACTTGCAGAGCCCGGACTACAATTCCTTTTCATTGCACAAATTCCCAATAATGTTATAAACATCCTGGATAATACATATGCCTTTTTGCGGACTGTTATCGCTTCATCAGAAAATACTCGCGTTATTTTTTCACGTTTATTAAAAAAGGATAAAACCAGTGATGAAATTGCAGACACGAGAAAACGTCTTCAAGATCTTTCTTCCCAGATGCAACTTCTGGAAAAAACATCATTAAATTTAAGAGACCAACTTTCTTATAACATTCCATTTATAAATACCTTGCAAAAGCGATTTGAGGAGACAACAACATATTTCTGGACAAGTAGCCTTTTTGTGCGTCACCTTGGAACGCTTCTGGCAGATGGCACAGAGAAAAATTATCTTGTCTTTTTCTACAACAACATGGAACTACGTCCTGGGGGCGGGTTTATCGGCTCATTTGCGCATGTAAAAGTCAAGAATTTTACTCTTGAGAACTTTGATGTGTATGATGTGTATGATGCGGATGGTCAACTCAAGGATCACGTCCGACCGCCAAGGGCTATTCGGGATATCCTTGAGCAACCGCACTGGTTTCTCCGCGATTCCAATTTCAGTCCAGATTTCGAGGAAAATATTAAAACGGCTGAGTTTTTTCTTGCAAAAGAGCTTGGTATGACGCGCTTTGATGGAGCTTTTGCTATGACTACCACCGCATTAACCTATATGCTCGATGCCTTTGGTCAGGTATATGTGCCTGATTTCAACGATACTATCACAGCTGATAATTTCTATCTCAAGGCTCAGACACAATCCGAAATGTCATTTTTCCCTGGGTCAACACAGAAGAAAAGCTTTCTTTCAATGGTTGGGAAAACGATTATCCTGAAACTGGAAGATGCTTCACCAGTAAAACTGGGTTCTGGAATCAAGCGTGCACTTGATGAAAAGCATATGGTCATTTTTATGAGGGATCCTCAACTGGAGGGAACCATTGAAAAGATCGGGTGGAGTGGGAAAATTTTAAATCCGCAATGCATAAATGCTCAAGACCCATGTATTCTTAATCATATATTTCCTGTCGAAGCCAACTTAGGGGTCAACAAAGCTAACTTCTTTGTGAGTAAGCTCATGAAGTTGCAAACTATTATTCAGCCAGATATGGTTGTTAAAAATAATCTCAGCATTTCTTTCACAAATAATTCATCTCCAGGCGTTTTTCCTGGCGGCACGTATACGAATTACTTCCAGGTTTACCTCCCCGTAGATGCTTCTATTGAAAACGTAGAACTTGATGGCCAGAGCATTTCAGACTATGAAGAGTCTAAAAATGGGGTATTTAAAATTGTTGCAACACGTCTGGACATTCCTCCACAGCAAACCTCGATTATTACCATTTCATACCATTTAGCAAAAAGGGTTAAGCCAGGATATAACACCTATCAGATAGTTTTGCAAAAACAGATCGGCTCATTCAACAGCGATTTTTCATTTGAGATGCAGTATCCATCAAATATTTCAGTCACCAGTAAAAACTTTCAGAGCATTGCAAAAAACCAAACATTGCTTTACAATAGCAATCTATCAACAAACAAAGTGTTCCTTGTTGAATTTGTCCAACAATAATTTTGCTATAAGTTCCTAGCCCATATACCAATCTCATGAAAAAAATACAAGCTGACAAAACTGAACTTGTTGTAAAAAAGAGGGATGTTTTTGGGAAAAAACTCAAGGCATTGCGTGCAGATGGTAAGCTTCCAGGAAACATATACGGCAAAGATTTTGAATCCACTGCGGTTTCTCTTGATTCTCACGATTTCTCAAAAATTTTTAAGAAAGTTGGGGAGACACAAGTCTTGTATGTTGATCTTGACAAAAAAGAAATTCCCGTGATGGTAGGCAATGTTCAAATACATCCTGTAACTGGCCACTTCTTGCATGTAGACTTTAAGAAGGTTGATTTGAAGAAAAAGATTGAGGCTCAAGTTCCAGTTAATATTGTTGGGGAGCCAGAAGCTGTGCACCAGCATATTGGGGAACTGCACACCTTGATTGATACTCTCACCATTGAAGCTCTACCAAGCGACATGCCGCAGGAAATTGAGATCGATGTAACTGGTCTTAAAGAGGTTGACGATCAGATCACTGTGAGCGATCTTAAGAAGAGTGGGGATTTTGCCTTTATGGATGAGCCCGACACCGTAATCGTAAAGATCGCAGAGCATAAGGAAGAGTCCATCGAGCCCGAAGTTCCTGCTGAGGCAGCAGAGGGAGAGGCCTCTGCAGAGGGCGAAGCACCTGCAGATGAGGAAAAAGTAGAAGAAGTCTCTACAGAGAACGAGAAAGAAGAGACGAAGTAAAGTTTGGATGAGGTCGGTGCTCAACAATATAGCGCCGCTGTAGCCGATCTTCGCCGAAGGTTTGATGACATTAACCGCAGACATTTGGAGTCTCTACGAGAAATTGTGAATCGAAGATCTACAGCAGAGAGAGAATAAAATTTCTTACTTTTGCTTCTGTCCTCAACGCTGTAGAAAAGTCTGCTTTATCCAGAAGTTGCCCTTTCAACTCTCCCTTGATTTATAAGTTTTTTTGTTTACAATTACTGGTATGGACCCGTTTTTTGAAGAACTCTTTACCCTGCTTGGCTTTTCTGATGAAGAAGGTCAGGAATATTTGAAGACTTTCCAGGAAATTTTAAGCATGAATCTTGTTGCTGATCTTGCTGAGACTCTTCCAGAGGACAAACGTGCGGAATTTGTAAAGCTTGTGTCGGCGGACGGCCAGCAGGATGGCCTTAAAGACTGGATGCATGATAATATATCTATGGATGCAGACATCGCAAAGAAGCTAGGAGAGTCTGTAACACGCTCATATCGGGACTTTTTTGAGGCGCTCGTTGCAGACCTTGATACCGGCAAAAAAGATGAGGTGGAAAAATTTGCTCAAAGTTATATGGGCCAAATGGCTGAGTAGGAATTATGAGTGACAATTTACAGCAGGAAACAAGACCAACCGAAGTACATACAAGCTCTACATGGGAAAGGTGCCAAACCCTCCACCGTAAGGCAAAGCAACGATTGCTTTCGGCAGGGCTAGAATCAGGCATTGCCTATTTGGGATATGGATCTGCTGAAATGATGTTACAAATCCCTGGTCCAAATGAAACCGCTCCCGAGCTTGCTCCCTATTTTGGCTTAGCTGTTCTTGCTGCAAGTGCTTCTTTTGCTGGTGATGCCGTTCGTAATCTGATAGGAGGAGCCATTGCAGACATTGAAGCTTATCGTGCCGAAGCAGCAGCAATTCTTGCTGGGACTCTGCACGATCAAACTTTTCCTAAACGATCTTGATTTGCGCCCCATTATCCCTCATACTATTTCTATGAAATCTCTTCGTGTTGGTCTGAATGGTTTTGGTCGCATCGGGCGTGCAATTGCTCGTATTGCCGCGAGCCGTTCGTATTTTGATCTTGCTGCAATCAACACCTCCTCGACCACACCAGAGCAACTTGCATATGGTCTCAAATACGACTCTGTGTATCGTATGTTTGATAAGCCCGTTGAGGCTCATGACGACGGCATTTCTGTTGATGGGAAATTCATCAAAAGCTACATGATCCGCAATCCGCACGAGATTCCTTGGCAGGATCATGATATTGATGTGGTAATTGATTGCACGGGTGTTTTTGAAGATCGGGAATCTTTACAGGGTCATCTGCATGGATCTGTTAAGCGCGTGATTGTGACCAATCCTGTGAAGGACCCAACAATTGGACACATTGTGCTTGGGGTAAATGACGATGTTTTCGATTTCGGCCCAGCTGATATCATTTCTAATGCCTCATGCACAACCAATTGTGCAGCTGTGATGGTGAAGATACTGCAGGAAAAGTTTGGCATAGAATTTGGGTTTGTAACCACTGCGCATGCATACACAAGCAGTCAAAGTCTTGTTGATAATAAAGCTGATAAACCTACCCGCGGCCGTGCAGCAGCTCTCTCAATTATCCCAACCACCACAGGTGCCTCCGATGCGGTGTGCAAAGTCACCGGTCTACCCGCCGAGTGTTTTGGTGGCATGTCTTTGCGTGTACCCACACCTGTCGGCTCGATTACTGATTTAATGTGTACACTCAAAAAAGACGCAACAGTTGAAGAAATCAATGCAATCTTCAAAAAGAGAGCCTCAGGGCCTCTTAAAGGGATTTTGGCTTATGAAGACACTCCTCTTGTTTCTTCTGACTATATCGGGAATCCACATTCCTGTATATTTGACGCAAATTACACACAGGTCGTGCACGGACGAAATGTAAAAGTTTTTGGCTGGTATGATAACGAGTGGGGATACTCAAATAGGGTAGTGGAGTTGGTTGGGAAGCTGGCGAATATTGAATGATAATTCTCACAATTTCACACGTCGAGATTCAGAGCTGGACTATTTTTTGATCCTGTATATCATATTCCCTGAAAGTACCAATATTCCCTGTTCGGGCGTCACCACAAAATCATCCGCGTCTTTTAAAACTTTCGCAGAAATTTGCTTTTTAAATCCGCCATCTTTATCGGTAATAAAGATGCGCTGAGAGTCTTTATCAAGCAGATACACTTCATTAAGATCCCGCCTTGTATAGATGTCTTCAAATGTGATATCGCTTTCGTCTGGAATCGATACATTGAACGCAACTTTTGCTCCGGAGCTATACTTCAACACTTTTTCGCCAACCGCAACATAAATAGACGAGTCAATAGCCATAGCTGATGCACCTTTGATCTCCCCAGCCTGCCCATCTGATAAGTAATTTTTTTTATCAGAATATTTACCTCCTTCTGCAACCAGATACTTATAAATGTTGGGCGTACTTGCATCAAGGACATATATATTGCCGTTATACATCCAGAAGCCCTGTGTTGTGCCCCATGCATTATCTTTTTTTATGACTTCTTCCTGCTTGTTTTTTTCAGCCAACTTCACAACGCCGATCTCACTTCCGAGAATATAAGGGACCTCTTGATGGATCGCAACAAACTGTGCCTTGCTTGCTGATTTCGCTGAATATGTATTAACGGATTTTTCACCAAGCGTCAGCATGTATACCTTATTACGCTTGGTATCAAGAAGTGCTAATTCTAAGCTGTCAGAATAGATTGCAGATGCTTCTGTGCCATTCTCAATTAAATCAAGATCGTAAAACTCTTCAGCTTGCCCGTCTTCTTTTTTTTGGATCTTCTGCTCTGTCGCATCAATGGTTTTGGTTAATGCAAGAATATTCACAGGATCTTTGACACCCTTTTTCTTTGCATCTGTGTTCAGTTGCCTAACGATTACTCGAGATTCATCAATTAGTTGAAGGGATTTCTGAGTATTTAAGCCTGCTAGATCTTCGGCTTCCTTGAGTTTGCCTTCTACAACACCTTTCTGCATTTGTACCTGCTCATCAAACTTCGCCCTTTCCCGTCTAGCATTGCCGGAGAACACGCTCCAACTCAGCACACCCACAAGTATCACAACCACAACAAAAGTCACACGCCGGTTCAGGGGAGAGCCCGACCGAAACTGCTGCAATAGAGAGGTTAAAATAGGTGTGCGCTGAGGTTTTAATGGCGGACTCGTATACAAAGGTTCCTCTGTGGCATACGAATCTTTATAGACAGGTTCTGGTTCATTATGAACTGTTTCGGTGTTTGCGATGGGCATTTCTGCATCATATGCTTTCTTTTTTGCTTGTAGAAAGAGGCCAAACATCCCCGTATCGTTTTTACCCTTAAGCTCTGGAGTAAGAATGTCAACAATTTCCTGGGGCGTGTTATTGAACATGAGATTGCGCAAACGTTCCTCTGCGACTTGATCCGTGAAAATCCTGTTTGTCAGAAGAAAAGTATCACTGCTTTGAACAACCCCAGAAGCTGTCTGGTCACCGTGGATAAGTTTTGCTGTCTGCCCCCCTCTTGATGCATAAATCTCTCCATTGCCACGAGATTCAAAGTACATAATGTTGTCTACCGCAAGGGCAGCAACAAAAGACAGAAGGTGTTCGCCCAACTTGTCAACCCCTTTTTGCAAAAGCGCAGAAAATTCAGCGAGATTTTTTGGTGCTTCTGAAATGATGTGCTGCTTCAATCCCTCAAGCTCTCCATGGAACGTATCCTCATCTAAATCCTGACCTTCAGCAATAACAAAGAAGTTCGTATCAGTAACAAACCCAATATGATCCCGTTCGGAATTATCCCCGAGATAGAGACTATAGTCCCAGTCCCACATACCTACAGTATAAACAAAGCATACAGCACAATGACAGCAGAAAGTATCAATTGAACGTAGGCAAGCGTTATCAGGAGACCCTCATCATGCACTTCAATCGTTTTTTTGAGCGCCCTAATTTGACCAATCATGACCCACGCAAAGAAAAAATAAAGAAAGCCGCCTACAATCCCAAAAAGCTTGATGAGCAAGTTAACAGCATCTCCTTTATTAAAAAACTCTATAAAAGCGTTCATGCGTTTGCCTCTTCCATTAATTCATTAATAATTGCCACAGCATCATCGGGGAGAGGAATACGCAGGAACTCAATATTTTGTAGAGTGCCGGGAGTTTGTACAAAGACATCTCCGTACTGAAATAGCGCGCGCAAAAATCCGCCTGTCTTTGCCGTTGCATCAGTGATATCTTCAATGGAAGTGCCGCTTACGTCTCGAAAAAGAATATTTGTGTAGTCAACATCAAGTGCTCGCTTATTTGTGACAAGACCCACATTAAACAGCCAGTACAGTCCATTCATGAAAATATACGTGAATACAAGACAGTACCAAAAAAAGTTAGCAAACAAAATCTGGCGAACACTGAGCAATTCTGAAACAAAAATATTCGCAAAGAGGGGAACAATGAAGAGGACAATTGCTGTGATAATCCATGGAAGCTGGGTGACTGGGTGCTGCCTCACCAGCAAAACCAATTTCTCATCCTCCATTTGCGACTCAAAGGTTGTGTTTGGATAGACAATATAGGAGTGGAAAAATTTTTGATAGGAATTATGCGGCCCCATATTTGTTTAATCAGACGCCGGTACTTTATTTGTACCTTCACCTGCTCATCAGATATTGTACCACTTATGCAGCTCTATTTTTTGTTATAGGATGGATTCTCGATGATTTCGATTTTCTTGTCAGAAAAGTTGGGGTAAGGGTAAAGGTATGTTGCAACTCGAGCCTTTTTTACGTTCTGAATGTCTACTTTTCCCATGAGTAAAGCTTCTTTAGGGTAATAAGGCATAAGATCGAGCTGTTGGAAAAGTATCGTAAGATCGGCCCAGACCCATTTCTGATCTTTCCATTTGAGCATATTAAGCTCCCACAATATGGCAACAAAAACCACAGCAGTCGTCGCCAGAAGGACAGATAAAACAATTGACAGCAACGTTCCACTATTCATATAAAAAATCGCGAAAAGAAGAAGACTCAGGAGCGCACCAATACAAACCCATTCCAGTTTAGTCATGGTGTCCTGGATATTAAGCTCAATCTGCTTTCGGTTCTCCATGAGCGTTTTCAGCGTGTCTATAATATCTTCAAATGCTTCTTTTTGTAGCTCATCACCTTTTTCCGGTCTGACATCCTTGATATAGAATTGGAATATCTTGAGAAAGTGGGGATACGTCAAACGGTAATCTTTTAGAAAATGATCTAACTGACTGATAAGATAGTCATCTATGAGTGCTTGTGTTTTCTTCTGTACACGAGCGCCTAAAAGGGCAGACATTGTGTAGATATACAATAAAAAAGCCTCTTCTGTTTCTAACTTTTCAACAACCTTTGAAAAACGTGCTGAAGAATTACTAATTGCAAAGGCGACAAAGATACCGTAGAGAAATGACAAAACACCAAAAAGTTCCCTCACTGATTCGTTCGGAGGAAAGATGAAGATGCTAGCGATAACAGCAGAGACAATGATTGTGATGACTAAGATAATGTGTGCATTCACTCTATGCAAGCCCATCAATATGATGATAGCACAAAAAATGCCCTGGCTATGACCTATTGTCCCCTGATGAGTATCGTCGGCGCTGACCGGTTTCACGTCCTTGTTCGGAATGGGGAAGGGTGGTTCCCAGTCGCTCAAATAACCAAAGCAAAAGGTAGTATAGCAAACTAGTTCAACTAGTTCAACTAGTTATAACTAGTTGAACTAGTTGAACTAATGGCTGGGAATTTCATAATTTTTTCATGTTTGCCTGGTAAAGTTCTTCTTATGCAAAAAGTCAAAGATCTGGTCGTATATCAGGCAGCCCTGAGTAACCTTTATAAGGTGTATCTTCTCGCGCTGAAACATCCTTTACTTAGTAAGGATTATGCATTACGGGACCAATTAAAGCGAGCGGCATTATCTGTGACACTCAATATCGTCGAGGGTTTCGCAACATCAAAAAAACAATTCGCTTACTACTTGCTTATTGCAATAGGCTCAGCGAATGAAGTTCTTATCTTGCTTGAAATCATACAGAAAATTTATGCGATAGATACTTCGGAGTTGTATGAGGAATATCTTTTTCTGGCAAAGCGCCTGAGCATTCTTCGAAGAAAAATCCTTACTAGTTGAACTAGTTATAACTAGTTGTAACTAGTTGCAACTAGTACGCTGGCTCGAAGATAAATGTCCCTGCGGCATACCGGTTAGCCGGCCCCGTGTCAATAATTGCAGGAAATTTGATGTCCCAAGCAAAGCGTGATTTACCAGTGAACTTTATGGCATCACCACCTGTTTGTGTATACCAAGTCGGTGGCCTGCCTTCCGAATTACCATTGCGCTCGTTACAACCCAGCCAATTCCTACTTGGTTTTGACCTCAAATCGCCCGTATATCCTCCATATCCATAGGCAACAACAGTAAGTTTAATTCCGCCTGTGGCATTTTGAGGGTCAAGTAGTATAGGTTGTGGCAGCTTCACAAATTTACTGTTATCAATGGAGAGCTCATCAGGATTATTTTGCAAGACCACTCTTGCATATTCGTATCTGGAGTTACGATCAGCAATGTATACGGTAATTGGGTCTTTGAATCCATTCATTTCATCATCAAATGCACCAAGGCTTGTGATCTTAATTGGTGAAACGACATCAAAATCCATGCCCAGTGAGCCACGATGACACTGGTTGCCAACAGTCCCGACTGGATTCACATATGCAACAGTTT
Organism: Candidatus Roizmanbacteria bacterium RIFCSPHIGHO2_02_FULL_43_11; assembly: GCA_001789515.1. Lineage (GTDB taxonomy): Bacteria > Patescibacteriota > Microgenomatia > UBA1406 > HO2-37-13b > 2-02-FULL-43-11-A. Next base: position 13,621 of record MFZT01000029.1, on the reverse strand, counting down.
CTGATCCAGGAGCATCGGTTGGATTGACAATCCCATCCTGTGAAAGTCCTGCCATACCGGCATCTTGTGCACTTGCTGATGTTGATTGGGAGTTATTGAGTTGAGAGGCAACAACAACTGAGATGACGGAGAGTACCAAAAACGCGGCGACAATTAGGTTCTTGGTTCTTGGTTCTTGGTTCTTGGCATAATCGAGGTAACTTACTAGAAGTATATAGCACTGAAAAAGTAAAATGCAAGCCCCATCTACTAGTTGAACTAGTTATAACTAGTTGTAACTAGTTCAACTATCTGTACATCACTGGTTTTTC